>CAIWNB010000545.1 GCA_903913965.1 uncultured beta proteobacterium | reverse complement strand
TTAAGCAGCGTCGCGAACTCGCTATCGCGCCCGTACACGTTCTTCAGTTTCGCGGGCACACTCACAAGATGCGCCGCTCTGGGTCGCAAGACCGATTCTCGAGATATTTTTGGCATTCTTGGGCTGCGACCACCTTGGGCTGAAGGCCTCGCATGTAAGCCACACAGACGCCAACCGTTTATTTATCTAAACATTGTCTCAAAAGTCGAAGCGGTGTCAAATCCCGGGAAGGCCGCTGTGCGTTTCGATGACCAGCACTGCGGCCGCCGAAGGTGCAATACAAACTGTTTGCGACCGGGATCGGGATTGCCCTCGACGAGCAATACGCATGGTGCGGAGTCGGCATCAACCAACGCTGCAGGCGAGATGGGCACGGCCGGTATTCTCAGTCGTGCCCGGACGTGACAACGCCCAACTGCAACCAGTTGGGCGTTAAATGGTGGTGGAGATGAGGAGGATCGAACTCCTGACCTCCGCATTGCGAACGCGGCGCTCTCCCAGCTGAGCTACATCCCCACGATAAGTGTTTATTCTATCAGCAAATCATGTTTGCTGGAAAGCGCACGGGCGCGCCGAAAATGCTCTCCCGTATAATGAAGACTCTTACGCTCGGAAGGTCACCGCTATGCAATCCGCACCGCAAATTACTCCGCCCTACGGTTTTCAGGAAGTCATCCCGCTGAACAAAACGCACCGCGTACTGTTGCCCAAAGGCACATTACTGCCGATGCCTTTCCGCGCCATGAACCCGATGCCGGTGACGTTTACCGAGTGCCCGTTGGCAAGCCGAGACTATCCGCTGGTTTTCATCAGTGGCGATGACGGCAAGAGCTTTACGCCGATGCTGGTGACCGGGCTGGGTGCGGGACAAAATCTTTTCAATATGCCGGACAACACCTGGGATCGCAGCGCTTATCTGCCAGGCTATGTGCGCCGCTATCCGTTTTGCATGACCCGCGTCATGGTCGATGGCAAGGAAGCACCCGAACGCGTGGCCTGCGTCGAAAAACGCGCCATCAACGACCGCGGCGATTCGCTATTCGATGAGCAGGGCGTTGCCACCGCCGATTGGGAACAGCGACAGAAGCTGTTGTTCGAATATGAGGCCGATCTGGCGCGCACTGAAGACATGTGCGGGCTGCTTTTACAACTCGGCTTGCTTGAGCCGTTCACCATGCAGGCCACCCCTGATCAGGGCGAGCCGATCCACCTGACCGGGATGTTCCGTGTCGCGGAAAACAAGCTGGGCGGGCTCGACGGCGCCGTGCTGCAGGATCTGGCGCAAAAAGGCATCCTCGGCCGTATCTACGCCCACCTCATGTCACTGGATAATTTTCAGCGACTGCTCGTGCGCAATGACATCCATAACCAGAACGCCGCGGCAAAAACCACCGCCACCGATTAGCCGCGCCGGCGCAGCACCGCAAAGAGCACCAGACCGCCGGCTATCATCGGTACCGATAGCCACTGCCCCATGCTGAGACCGAAGGCGAGCAGGCCAAGAAAACTGTCCGGTTCACGCGTGAACTCAACACAGAAGCGAAACGTGCCGTAGCCAAGCAGGAAAGCGGCCGCCGTGGCCCCGCGCGGCAGCGCCCGCCCTGAATACCACCATAGCAAGATAAACAGCACCACACCTTCAAGGGCGAATTCGTAGAGCTGCGACGGATGACGCGCCACGCGATCCACCTGCGGAAACACCATCGCCCATGGCAGGTCGCTGGCGCGGCCCCACAACTCGCCGTTGATGAAATTACCGAGCCGTCCGCTGGCAAGACCGAGCGGCACCAGCGGCGCGATGAAATCAACGGTCGCCAGTACACTATGACGATGTTTGCGCGCATACCAAACCATGGCGATCACGACACCGATAAATCCGCCGTGGAAGGACATGCCACCCTCCCACACATAAAAAATGCGCCACGGTTCGACCAGGTATTCGCTGAACTTGTAAAACAAGACATAACCAAAGCGGCCGCCGAGGATGGTGCCGAGGATGCCGTAGAACAGCGCGTCATCCAGATCGGCATCACTCCACACCGACTGCGGCCGCGTGCGGATCGCATAGCGGCCGACCAGCCAGATCAAACCAAAACCGATTAGATAGGTCAGCCCGTACCAGCGCACAGACAGCGGCCCAAGATGCAGCGCGACCGGATCGAATTGCGGGTGTACCAGCACGAAGAGGGCCTAAAGATTGGGTTAGAATCCGTGATTATAAGGAAGCCATGACGCGGCGTTGAGCCTAATCACACGGTCTTCCAAGACACACCGATTTACAGGCGACAGGCCGGGAATCAATGAGCCGCTCTTGATATTCCCGCTTGTTCAGTTCTTCGACACGCATTCACTCAAAACCGGACCATCATGGCACTCAATCGACGCAGTCATCTCATCACCCAGGGCGTGGCCCGTTCACCCAACCGCGCGATGTTGCGCGCAGTCGGTTTCGGCGACGGCGATTTTGTAAAACCGATCGTCGGCGTCGCCAACGGCCATTCCAACATGAACCCCTGTAACGCCGGCATCCAGCCGCTGGTGGATCGCGCGATGGCCGCCCTGCGCAAAGAAGGCGCGATGCCGCAAGTGTTCGGCGTCCCCACCATCACCGATGGGATCGGCATGGGCACCGAGGCGATGAAATATTCGCTGGTCTCCCGCGAAGTGATTGCTGATGCGATCGAGACCTCGGTTAACGGTCAGGCCATGGACGGCGTGCTGGTTTGTGGTGGCTGCGACAAAAACATGCCCGCCGGCATGATCGCCATGGCACGCATCAATGTGCCGGGCATTTACGTTTACGCCGGCACCATCAAGCCGGGCCGCTGGAAGGGACAGGATCTCACCGTGGTCAGCGTATTTGAAGCGGTCGGTTCGTTCAGCGCCGGCAAGATGAAGGAAGAAGATTTCATCGGCATCGAAAAAAATGCCTGCCCGTCGGTCGGTGCCTGCGGCGGCATGTATACCGCCAACACCATGTCGTCGTCGTTTGAAGCGCTCGGCATGAGCCTCTTGGGCTCATCACAAATGGCTTCGCCCGACCCGGAAAAAGCCGACTCGGCGGCCGCGTCCGCCACCGCACTGGTCAATGCGATCAAACTCAATCTGCGGCCGCGCGACATCATCACGCGCAAATCGATTGAAAATGCGGTCGCCCTCATCATGGCCACCGGCGGCTCGACCAACGCCGTGCTGCACTTTCTGGCCATTGCGCATGCCGCCGACGTGAAATGGACCATCGACGACTTCGAACGCATGCGCCGCAAGGTGCCGGTGTTGTGCGATCTCAAGCCGTCCGGCAAATATGTGGCCGTTGATTTTCACCGCGCCGGCGGCGTGCCGCAGGTGCTGAAGATGCTGCTCGCGCACGGCCTGTTGCACGGCGACTGCATGACCATCACCGGCCGCACCATGGCCCAAGAGCTGGCGAAAATCCCGGCCGCGCCGCGTAAGGATCAGGATGTCATCCGGCCGTGGAATAACCCGCTCTACGCACAAGGTCATCTGGCGATCCTCAAAGGCAACCTCGCGCCCGAAGGTTGTGTCGCCAAAATCACCGGTCTGAAATCACCGAAGATCACCGGCCCGGCCCGCGTGTTTGATTCCGAACCGGCGGTCATGAAAGCCATCATGGCGCGCAAGATCAAACCCGGCGATGTTCTGGTGATCCGCTACGAAGGCCCGAAAGGCGGCCCGGGCATGCAGGAAATGTTAGCGCCCACTGCAGCACTAATCGGCCAGGGCCTTGGTGAATCGGTCGGCCTGATCACGGACGGTCGTTTCTCGGGTGGCACCTGGGGCATGGTCGTCGGCCACGTCGCGCCAGAAGCCTACGAGGGCGGCACCATCGCGCTGGTGAAAGAAGGTGACTCGATTACCATCGACGCGGACAAGCGTCTGATCCAGGTAAACGTCAGCGCCCGCGAGCTCGCGACGCGGCGTAAAAAGTGGAAACAACCGAAACCGCGCTACACCCGCGGACTGCTCGCCAAATACATGAAGCTTGTTTCAAGCGCCAGCAAGGGCGCGGTCACGGACTAGCCACGGCAAGCAAGGCCGCACCATGCCCTCCCTGGTCAGCGCGACCTGGTCCGCCTGGCGCGCGGCAAACCTGCCGCCGCCGGGTACATTTGCGGAACGCGATTTCGCCTCCGCCATCGTCAAACTCGGCGTGCGCGTGCCCCGTTCGGCGCGTACCGCCGGTTCGCTGGGCGCGGAGCGCGAAGGCACCGGCGTTGTCATCGACGATCAGGGCCTGATACTGACCATTGGTTACCTCTTGCTCGAAGCCGACTCGGTGTTGCTGGTCGCCAGCGACGGCCGTGTCATGCCGGCCGCCGTGGTTGGCATCGACCACGCCAGCGGCTTCGGCTTGCTGCGTGCCCGCCAGCCGCTCGGCGGCATGGCGCTTGAAATTGGCGATGCCACCGCCGCGCGTGAACTCAGCACCGCAATGGTGGCGACCCATCCCGGCGCCGGCGGCCTCTCGGGGGTCAGCATCGTGTCACGCCGCGACTTTACCGGCTGGTGGGAATACGCCCTCGATGACGCGCTCTTTACCGCCCCCGCACGCGACCAGCACAGCGGCGCGGCGTTGCTCAACGCCGATGGAAAGTTGATCGGCATCGGCTCACTTTGGGTCGGTGACGCCATCAACGGCGGGGCGGCGTTTCCCGGCAACATGTTCGTGCCCACCGACAGCCTGCCGGCGATCCTGCCCGATCTGCTGACCCACGGCCGGCGCACCGGTGCAGCGCGTCCATGGTTGGGTGTCTACTCGGAAGAAGTGCGCGGCCACGTGCTGGTGACCGAAGTACTACGCGCTGCGCCCGCCGATCTCGGTGGACTCAAACGGGGTGACGTCATCCTCGCCATCAACGGCGCCGCCATCGGCAACCAAGCGGAGTTCTACGCAACACTCTGGAACGGCAGCCGCGCCGGCGATGAAATCACACTGCAAATCTGGCGCGATAAAGTCGTGCACGAACTAACCATACGCTCGATCGACCGCATGGATTATCTGCGACCGTGGTCAGCCTCGACGCATTAAGAAATCCCCGCATCACCCGCCGCGTAGTGGATTCACTGTTCACGGATGTGTGCAGCCAGCATTGCACGTCCTCTGGCCTCCTGTCCTCCACGGCGCACCAGCGTACACGACCTAACCCCCACCGCCAACGCGGTTGAAATGTTGGGCGCGCACAGCGATGATCAATCGCTGCCATCCGGCAACGCCACCCCGCTGACCACTAGCCCCCGCCCACATGCCCAACCGCCTTGCCGCTGAAACCAGCCCGTATCTGCAACAACACGCCGACAACCCGGTGGACTGGTACCCGTGGGGCGCCGAGGCGCTAAAGCAGGCGAGCCTGCAGAACAAGCCGATTCTGCTCTCGATTGGCTATTCGGCCTGCCATTGGTGCCACGTCATGGCCCACGAATCGTTCGAGGACGCCGGGGTGGCCGCGCTCATGAACGAGCTGTTCATCAACATCAAGGTCGACCGCGAAGAGCGCCCGGATCTCGATCAGATTTATCAAAGCACGCACGCCATGCTGACCAAACGTAACGGCGGCTGGCCCCTGACGATGTTTTTGCTGCCCGATCAGACGCCGTATTTTGGCGGCACTTATTTTCCAAAAACGGCGCGCTACGGCATGCCCGCCTTTGCCGACCTGCTGCCGCAAATCGCCAGCGCCTATCATCATCAGAAAACAGCGATTGCCGAACAAAGCGCATCGCTTAGAGCGGCCCTCGCGCGGACGCTGCCGCCGCCACCAAGCGCAACCGCCCTGACTCCAGCCGCCTTCGATAGCGCACTGCTTGAACTCAAAGACAGTTTCGACGAAGTGGAAGGCGGCCTCGGCAAAGCGCCGAAATTCCCGCATCCGGCCGAACTCGACCTCTGCCTGCGCGGTGGTGTTGCACAGCGCGACGACTATGCATTGCAGATGGTCAAATTAACGCTTACAAAAATGGCCGAGGGCGGCATCCATGATCAGATCGGCGGCGGCTTCTGCCGCTATAGCGTCGACCAAACATGGACCATTCCGCATTTCGAAAAGATGCTCTACGACAACGGCCCGCTGTTGCGCCTCTACAGCGAGCAGTGGCTGCTCGATCCACAGCCGCTGTTTGCGCGGACGGTCGCCGATACCGCGGCCTGGGTAATGCGCGAAATGCAAGCGCCCGAAGGCGGTTATTACTCATCACTCGACGCCGACTCCGAACACGAAGAAGGCCGCTATTACGTGTGGACGCCAGAGGAAGTGCGCGCAACCGTTAGCGCCGCAGAATACGACCTGATCGCCCCACACTACGGCCTCGATCAGCGCCCCAACTTCGAGCATGAATACTGGCACCTGCGCGTCAGCCAGCCACTCGCCGACAGCGCGCAGAACCTGACGCAACTCGACGCGGCACGCAAAAAATTATTCGCGCGACGCCAACAGCGAGTGCGACCGGGGCGCGACGAAAAAATACTGGTCAGCTGGAATGCCTTGATGATCAGTGGCATGGCTCGTGCCGCGCGTGCTTTCAACCAGCCGTCGTGGTTGCAATCGGCACGCCGTGCAGCGGATTTTTTGCGCCTTGCGCTGTGGCAAAACGGCCGTCTGCTGGCAACCTATAAGGACGGTCACGCGCATCTGAACGCCTATCTCGACGATTACGCCTTTTTGCTCGACGCGCTAATCGAACTCATGCAGCATGAGCTACGCAGCGCAGACATCACCTGGGCGCGCGAGCTGGCCACAGTATTGCTCGAGCAGTTCGAAGACCGCGTAAACGGCGGCTTCTTTTTCGTCAGCCATGATCACGAGCAACTCATCCAGCGCAGCAAAAGCGGCCACGACCATGCCACACCCTCGGGCAACGGCATCGCCGCCCTGGCGCTGAACCGACTTGGCCATCTGCTCGGCGAACCGCAGTGGTGCGCAGCAGCCGCCCGCACACTCAAAGCGTTCAAACCGGCGATGGAGCGGCAACCCGGCGCGCATGCCAGCCTCTGTGTCGCGCTCGATGAACAACTCGAACCACCGGTCGTTGTTGTATTGCGCGGAGTCGATGCCTCCGCCTGGCAGGTCCGGCTCGCCGCGCATTACCTGCCAAGAACTCTCGTCATCTGTGTTCCACCAAGCCTAGTTGCGCCACCGGCAACACTCGACAAAGCGGCCGCGCACAACGGCGTCAACGCCTGGGTATGCCGGGGCGTTGAATGCCAGCCCGCTATCACCGGACTTGATCAACTCCTCACGACCCTCACGGCCGCGCGGCGGTGAATGGAAGGCACTTGTCGAATTTGCTATGATGCCGCCGTTTGGAATTGCCACGGTCAGGTGCGGGTGAGCCGCGCCGCCCACATCGTCACCGATACATTCAAGGAGATCTCATGAAAGCTTTTTACGTTGCCGTCATCGGCGCTACCAGCCTGCTGGCAGTCGCCAGCGTCAATGCCGCTACTCCCGAGGAAAACTACAAGGCGAGCTGCTCGGCCTGTCACGACGCCGGTGTTGCCGGTGCGCCGAAGCTGGGTGACAAAGCCGCTTGGGCCCCGCGCATCAAAACTGGTAAAGAGGCGCTCTACAAATCGGGCATTAATGGCAAGCCCGGTACCGCGATGATGGCCAAAGGCGGCGCGGCGAGCCTCTCCGACGCCGACGTCAAGGCGATTGTCGATTTGATGATGGCTAAAGCCAAATAATCAGCGGCAATGCATATAGGGGCGCAGCTCAGGCTGCGCCCTTTTTGTTTACCCCGGCTGAAAGCCGCTGCGGTGGTGCCAAATTGACAACCCGTACGCGCCTACGGATAATGATTTATCTTGTCGCAACAAACATTTAACGAGGTGTGGTCACAATGAATAAAGTACGGACTGTTGCCCTGAGTGGCGCTGTATTGTTGGCCTTGTATGGTTGTGGCAAGAGCGAAGCACCACCCGCGCCCAAAGCAGCAGCCGCGGAAGAGACCATCGTCAAAATCGGTCACGCTGCACCACTGACTGGTGGCATCGCCCATCTGGGCAAGGACAACGAAAACGGCGCGCGCCTCGCCATTGATGAAGCCAACGCACGCAACCTCAGCATCGACGGCAAGAAAGTAAAGTTTGAATTGCTTGCCGAGGACGACGAAGAAAAACCCGACCGCGGTCCGATCATTGCGCAAAAATTTATTGACGCCAAAGTCGCCGGTGTCGTCGGCCATTTGAATTCGGGCGTCTCCATTCCCGCTTCGACCGTTTATGCACAAGCCGGCATTCCGATGGTGACCGGTTCCTCAACCAACCCAAAACTGACCGAACAGGGTTTGAAAACCGTATTCCGTACGGTCGGTCGTGACGATCAACAGGGTCCGGCCATCGCCAGTTATCTGGCCAGCGAATACAAACCGAAACTGGTCGCGGTGATTGATGACGCCACCGCCTATGGCGAAGGTCTCGGTAACGAAGTTGAAAAGACCCTAAGTGCCGCCGGCATCAAGGTTCTGCCGCGGGAAAAAGGCAGCAAAGACACGCGCGACTGGAAAGCGGTGCTGACCAAAATTAAAGGCAAGAAGCCTGACGCCGTGTTCTACGGCGGCATGGATGCCACCGCCGGCCCGCTACTCAAACAGGGCCGCGAACTCGGCATTAAGGTGGTCTTCGCGTTCGGTGACGGCGCCTGCACCAACACCATGAAAGATCTGGCCGGCGATGCAGCCGAAGGTTTTGTCTGTTCGCAGGCCGGCATTCCGGTGCAAGCGGCGAGCGCGAAGTTTCTCGGTGACTACAAGACAAAATTTAACGCCGAGCCCATTCAGTATTCGCCCTTCACCTACGACAGCACCCACCTGCTGATCGCGGCCATGCAAAAAGCCAATTCGAGCGACCCGGCAAAATATCTGCCGGAGCTGGCGAAAATCAGCCACGACGGCGCCACCGGGAAAATTGAATTTGATGAAAAGGGCGACCGCAAGAATGCTGAAATGACCATCTTCATGATGAAGAGCGGCAAGATCGAACCGCTCGCCATCATCAAAGGCGGCGCCTCCGTGAAATACGAAGACTACGTCAAAGCGGCGGCACCCGCGCCCGCCGCCACGGATAAAAAATAGTGATCGGAGCGCGACCGCTCAAACAAGAACGGCACCTGCGGGTGCCGTTTTCTTGTGGCAACGGCTAAGCACACCGCATGGATATTTTCCTGCAGCAGATCATCAACGGCCTCACGCTGGGCAGCGTCTATGCGATCGTCGCCCTCGGCTATACGATGGTCTACGGCATCATCCAGCTGATCAATTTCGCGCATGGCGAGGTCGTCATGATCGGCGCGATGGTAGCCTTCTCGGTGATCGGCTGGCTGACAGCCAACACCGCCCTGCCGCCGCTACTGATCGTGCTGATCGGCACGCTGGCGGCGATCCCGGTGTGTGTCGGCGTCGGCTACGCACTGGAAATATTCGCCTACCGGCGACTGCGTAATGCGCCACGTCTCGCGCCCTTGATCACCGCAATCGGTGCTTCCGTCGTGTTGCAGCAACTTGCCATGATGATCTGGAGCCGCAACCCGCTGGGATTTCCGCAAATCATCCCGAACACGGTATTCCACGTTGGCGGCGCAACCATCACGCTGGTGCAAATTGCCATCATTGCCATCTCAATTGCCCTAATGATCGCGCTCACCCTGGTCGTCTATCGCACGCGCCTCGGCGTGGCGATGCGCGCCACCTCGCAGAATGCACAAATCGCCGGCCTGATGGGCGTGAATGTGAACCAGATCATCGCCATCACTTTCATGATCGGCGCGGCGCTGGCGGCGGTGGCCGGCGTGATGGTTGGCACCTACTATGGCATCGCCCACTACACGATGGGTTCGCTGCTCGGCCTGAAAGCCTTTTGCGCCGCGGTGCTGGGCGGCATCGGTAATCTGGCCGGCGCCATGCTGGGCGGCATGCTGCTCGGGATCGTTGAAGCGCTGGGTGCCGGTTATATCGGTGACTTTACCAACAACGTATTCGGCAGCAATTATCAGGATGTCTTCGCATTTCTCGTTTTGATTGGCGTGCTGGTGTTCCGCCCCTCGGGCCTGCTCGGCGAACGCATCGGCGATCGCGCCTGATGAACGGCGGCCCATCATGAATCTCGCGCAACGTCTTAAATCCAATCCGGCCGCCGTCTGGGGCGGTATTGCACTGGTGGCCTGCGCGCTGCTGGCGCTGCCCTTCGTGCTGGCGATGGCCGGCACGACGTGGGTGCGCGTGACCAATCTGGCGATACTCTTCACCCTGCTCGCCCTCGGCTTGAATATCGTGGTCGGGTTCGCCGGATTGCTCGATCTCGGCTACATCGCTTTCTACGGCGTCGGCGCGTATGTCTATGCGCTGCTCGCTTCGCCGCAATTTAACCTGCATCTGCCGTTCTGGATCATTCTGCCAATCGGCGCGCTGGCCGCCTGCGTATTCGGCGTGCTGCTCGGCGCACCCACCCTCAAGCTGCGCGGCGATTATCTGGCCATCGTCACACTCGGCTTCGGCGAAATCGTGCGCATCTTTTTTAATAACATGTCACAACCGGTGAATATCACCAACGGCCCACAGGGCATTTCGCGCATTGATCCGTTCAGCATCGGTTCGTTCAGTTTCAGCCAGAATGAAGTGATCCTCGGCCTGCAGTTCAGCGGACCGATTAAATATTATTACCTGCTGCTGCTGGTGCTGATCGCGGTGATCGTCATCAATCTGCGCCTCGAAGACTCGCGCATCGGCCGCGCCTGGCAGGCCATCCGCGAAGACGAAGTCGCCGCCCAGGCGATGGGCATCAACACCACGCGCATCAAACTGCTGGCCTTTGCCATGGGGGCCTCGTTCGGCGGCGTGGCCGGCGGCATGTTCGCCGCCATGCAGGGCTTTATCAGCCCGGAGAGCTTCGTCTTGGTCGAGTCTGTGATGGTACTGGCGATGGTGGTCCTGGGCGGCATGGGCAATATCTGGGGCGTGATCGTCGGCGCCTTGCTGCTGTCATTCGTGCCCGAGTTGCTGCGCCACACCGTCGACCCGCTGCAGCGTTCGCTGTTTGGCCACCTGATCGTTGAACCGGAAGTGGTACGCATGCTGCTGTTCGGTCTGGCGCTGATGTTGATGATGTTGTTCCGGCCGGCCGGCTTGTGGCCGTCACGCGTGCGCCGGCGGGAGCTGGCGGAAAAATGAGCGCGCTGCTGGAGGCCGTCAATATCGGCAAACGTTTTGGCGGCATCGAGGCGCTGTCGTCAATTTCTTTGACCATACAGCGTGGTGAGATTTACGGCCTGATCGGCCCCAACGGTGCCGGCAAGACCACCTTTTTCAACGTGCTGACCGGCGTCTACCGCGCCGACAGTGGCGACTTTAATTTCAATGACACAGTACTCAATATCAGCGCCCCGCATGAGGTGGCGGCATCCGGCATCGCACGCACGTTTCAAAACATCCGCCTGTTCGCCAACATGAGCGCGCTTGAAAACGTCATGGTCGGCCGCCATGTGCGCACCCGCGCCGGCATCTTTGGCGCGATTCTGCGTGATGCGCGCACCCGTGCCGAAGAGCGCGCCATACATGAGCGCGCCCGCACGCTGCTCGAATATGTCGGCCTGTCCGGACGCGGCGACGAACTCGCGCGCAGCCTGCCCTACGGTGATCAACGCCGCCTTGAAATCGCCCGCGCACTGGCCACCGATCCGCATCTGCTCGCCCTCGATGAGCCGGCCGCCGGCATGAACGCCACCGAAACCGCCACACTACGCCGCTTGCTCGAGCGCATCCGCGATGACGGCACGACCATCCTGCTGATCGAACACGACATGAAACTGGTGATGGGTCTGTGCAACCGCATCGCCGTGCTCGATTACGGCCGCAAGATCGCCGAGGGCGTGCCCGCCGCCGTGCGCAAGGACGCGAAAGTGATCGAAGCTTATCTCGGAGGCGAACTTGCTTGAGGTGAGCGGACTGCGCGTCTCCTACGGCGGCATCAACGCCGTCAAAGGCGTTGATTTGACGGTGCGTGCCGGCGAAATGGTCACGCTCATCGGCACCAACGGCGCCGGCAAGACGACCACCCTGAAGGCCCTCACCGGACTGTTGCGCCCATCCGCTGGCAGCGTCCGTTACAATGGTGAAGATATTACTGCAGTGGCTATACATCAGCGCGTCGGCATGGGGCTCGCGCTGGTGCCTGAAGGCCGCGGTATTTTTGCGCGGCTGAGTGTCGAAGAAAATCTCGATATGGGTGCGTACAGCCGGAAGGGGCCGGCAGAAATCCGTGACGACCGCGATCATGTCTATGCGTTATTTCCACGCCTGGCGGAACGTCGCCGTCAAACCGGCGGCACCCTGTCCGGGGGTGAACAGCAAATGCTGGCGATCGGCCGCGCGATGATGAGCCGCCCGCGACTGCTGCTGCTCGACGAACCGAGCATGGGGCTCGCCCCGCTGATGGTGCAGAAAATTTTTGCGACGATCCGCACGATCGCCGCCGAAGGCGTCACGGTCTTGCTGGTTGAACAAAATGCCAGACTGGCACTCGAAGTCTGTCAAAGGGGTTATGTCATGGAAAGCGGAGAAATCACCTTGCATGATGAGGCGCCGGCATTGCTGGCCAACCCACAGGTGCGACGCGCCTACCTTGGCGAGGACGCATGAAACTATCCTCCACCGTGCAGAACATACTGCTTGCAGCAGGCGCGACGATCATGGTCGCTGCGCTGTTTTTTCTGTACGAAAAAACAGCGGCGGTGGACCTGAGTGAGCGCAACGAGGTTCTTGCCACCTTGCGCGAATTAAAAGACATTGATGTGCGCTGGGATATCGATGTCGTACGCACACGCCTCGAGTTTGATCATGCCGGCAACACGCTGATCGACCGCGCACCAGCGGCACGTAAAGCGCTGCAAAGCCTGCAAACCGCAGGCCAGTCGATGGAAAGTCCGGCACTCAACGCGGCACTACCGGGTCTGCTCCAGGCGATCGAACAAAAAACCCAGCTGGTCGGTCAATTTACCGCCGCCAGTCGCGCCGCGCAGGCGGGACTCGACGGCTTGCTGCGCAACAGCAGCGAACTCACAACACAGCCGGGCGCCGCAAAACCCCGCGGCCCTAACCTTGACGCTATCGTAAAACGGCTCAGCGGCAGCGCGCCGCAGTTCTACCAGCGCGCCAGCGAAACGGAGCAGCAGGCGCTGCTAACCGCGCTGGGCGATCTGCAAACGACGGCGCAAGGCCTCGGCGAAAGCCAGCGCATGAAAGCAGAGCAGGCTTACAACGCCGGCATGCTGCTGCTCAAGAACAAACCCGACGAGCTTGCACTGGCCGCACAAGTCGTACGCCTGACTGCCGGACCACGGCTGGATGCGCTAACCTTTGCCTTTAACCACGAAGTCGAAGATTTCCTGCAGGAAAAGGAACGTTTTCGCGTCTACCTGATCGCCTATGCCACGGCACTGCTGATTCTGCTCGGTTACCTCGGCGGCAACCTGCGCGCCGCCAACCTGAGCCTCGAGCAGCGCGTGGAGGAACGCACGCGGGAACTGTCGGCCGCCCTCACCCACCTCAAGGAATCCGAGGCGCAACTGATCCAGTCGGAAAAAATGTCTTCGCTTGGCCAGATGGTGGCCGGCGTTGCGCATGAAATCAACACACCGCTGGCCTATGTCAAAAATAGCCTCGGCGCGGTGGCGGCAAAACTACCGGCCATTAGCGACACCGTCAACCATGGCGAAAAACTGCTGACGCTTTTGCAGGCCGGAAACAATGCCAATGCGCAGGATCTGGCGCGTGAATTCGCCAAACTCTCGGCGCTGATCAATGAACTGCAGCAGCGCAAGGTGATGGAAGAGCTCGCCGGCCTTGTCAATGACGGCCTGTTCGGCACCAGCCAAATGACGGAGATTGTCAGCAACCTGAAGGACTTCAGCCGGCTCGATCGCAGCAAAGTCACCGCTTGCAACCTGAACGACGGTTTAGCCAGCACCCTGCTGCTAGCCAAACATCTTTTGAAATCGGTCGAAGTCGAACGCAAACTGGGCAATATTCCCACGGTGATCTGTTCGCCCTCGCAAATGAATCAGGTGTTCCTGAATCTGGTCACCAATGCGGCACAGGCCATGGAAGGGGCGCAGGGCAAAATCACGCTGAGTTCACGCACCGAAGATGGCGGCGTAGTCGTCGAGGTGGCCGATACCGGCAAGGGGATCGCACCGGAAAACCTGCAGAAGATTTTTGACCCGTTCTTTAGCACCAAAGAAATCGGCAAGGGCACCGGCCTCGGACTCTCGATTTCCTACAAAATCGTGCAACAACATGGCGGTCGTATCAGCGTCGAATCAGGCGTTGGCACCGGCACCACCTTCAGGGTCTGGCTGCCATTACAGCCGCCCGCCGAACACTCGCTCGACACGTGATTCATTTCAGGCCCGCATAGAAAACGCACACTGAGTGACCGCCTTACCCGAAAAAATCGGCAAGTACGAAATCCAGGGCATCCTCGGCCGGGGCGGCATGGGCGTGGTTTACAAAGGCTATGACCGTGCGATTGCACGCGGCGTTGCGATCAAGGCGATCAGCAAAGGCAGTCTCGACGAACACGCACTCAAACACGTGGTGGCGCGCTTTCGCCACGAAGCGCAGGCGGTCGGTCGACTTGTGCACCCGCGCATCGTGCAGATTTACGACTACGGCGAAGATGATGATGTTGCCTATATCGTAATGGAGCTGGTCAACGGCAAACCGTTGTCCGATCACATCCTGCGCGAGAACGGCTACGAAATAAGCGAGGTCGGTGAAATCATCGCGCAGCTGCTCGATGGCGTCGGCCATGCGCATGCGGCGCGCGTGGTTCACCGCGACATCAAGCCGGCCAACATCCTTGTCAACAGCGACGGCCGCATCAAGCTCTCCGATTTCGGCATTGCGCGTATCGAATCATCGAATCTGACCCAGATCGGCGACATGCTGGGCACGCCACACTATATGGCACCGGAGCAATTTCTCGGCGCCGAAATCGGCCTTGAAGCGGATATCTATTCCGTTGGCGTGATCGCCTACGAATTGTTAACCGGTCGCAAACCATTCACCGGCAACACCGCGGAAGTCATGCAGGCGGCGCTGAACGCAGAGCCGGCCCTGCCGTCGACGCTGCAAGCGGCAATATCACCGCAGCTCGACCAGGTCTTGCTCAAAGCAATGGCGAAAAAAGCCTCCAACCGCTACCGCAGCGCCGGGGAATTTGCGGCGGCATTCAGTGCGGTTATCGAAGCCTCGCGAGAGCCGGCCGTAGCGGGACTCCCCGACGCAGCAGCCCTGCTCGGCGCGGCGCGCATGATTGCCGCTACCTCGTCGTTCGATCTCACACTGGCCCCCGGCAACGATGACATGCCAGACGCCACCGGCGACAGCGCCATCAGCCTCGATACCGGCGTCAAAAAAGGCAGGCTGCTGGTGATCGATGATGAAGAACGCATACTCTCGGCCCTAAAGTCGCTGTTCCGCGATCGTTACCACGTGTTTGCCACCACCGATGGCAACAAGGCGCTCGACTTTTTGCGCCGCTACCAGATGCACGTCATCATCTCCGACCAGCGCATGCCGGTGATGACCGGCGTCGAACTGTTACGCCGCTCGCGCGAGATTTCACCGCACAGCGTACGCATCCTGCTCACTGGCTATTCAGACCTCGCGTCGATCGTCGGCTCGATCAATGACGGCGAAATCTACCGTTTCATCAGCAAACCCTGGGACAGCGCGGAGTTACGCAAAACGGTTGCAGAGGGTGTGACCATCGCGCTTGAGATTGCCAATACCAAAACGACGACTGCGGATTTGCCTGAGAAGATGGAAGCCGGCGTGCTGGTGATCGACAAGGGTTACGATCTGCAGCGCGTCGCCCGCGAACTTGTCGGCAGCCGCTGCCCGGTCTTCTATGCGCCGGATCTCGAAGCGGCGCTAGCGGTCATGCTAAAACATGAAATTGCCGTCGTCATCGCCGATATCGAAGCCGGTCACGAACAGATCATGACGATGCTTAAAATCCTCAAGCAGGAAAATCCTCAGATACTGACCATCGTCGTTACTGGCGCATCCGATTCAGAACTAGTCATCGAGTTAATCAATCAGGCACAGATTTTTCGCTTTCTCAATAAACCAGTCAGCGTGCGCCTGCTCAAGGGCCACGTCGAAGCGGCGCTGCAGCGTTACCTCACCTTCAGGCAAACCCCACAACTACTCGACGCCCACCGCGTGCAAGCAGCTGAGGGTATAAGAAGCTCCTCGCTCGGACAACGCATCCTCGCCGGCATCGAAAATTTGCGCGGTCGGTGGTTCGGAAATAAATAGCCACACAGCCTGTTAGCGGTGATTACGCGCCTCTCGCTGAAGAGCGGTGATCACATCAACGGCAGGTGGCAAACCTTCGACCGCCGCGCGCAGAACAAGCCTCTCTGCGTCAAAAGCAAAAGCCTGTGCGGAAAGATAGCTGCCACTGCCGGCGCTACGCACGATGACGACGATCTCGGCGACGCGATCGCCGTCGATATCAGCCAGCAACAGGCGTTCGACCGTGCCGTCACGCGGCCGCACCAGGCCTGCCCGAAAAAATGTTGTTTCGTCACCGGCCGCGGCGGCATCGTATAAGCGCACGCTAAAACTGCCGGTAGACCGGGCTTCCGCATCACCTTCTGCCACCACCACGGTCTGCCGCGAAGGTAGCGTCAGGCGACCGATAAACCGCTGCGGCTCTGCAGCCTGCGCAGCGCCAGCCAGCAGCAAAACAGCAAAGAGAAAAAACCGTTCGGCTTTCAATATTGCCCCATTAACCATGCGTGGCGAAGCCGCAAACAGCCCTAGCGGTGGCGTGATCGATATGGCCCGCTGAGGGAAACCGCGGGAAACCAAACAAAACTAAGCGGCAGCGTCGAGCCAATCACGGCCGGTCAGATAATCCGTCAAGAGCTTCGCTTCTTCACTGCCCGCCGCCGGCACTTGGTCATAACGCCATTTGACGATGGGCGGCAACGACATAAGAATGGATTCAGTGCGGCCGCCCGATTGCAGGCCGAACAGAGTGCCGCGGTCCCACACCAGATTGAATTCAACGTAACGCCCACGCCGGCAGGCCTGCCATTCGCGCTCGCGTTCACCATAAGGCATGTCCTTGCGGCGCTCGACGATCGGCAGGTAGGCGTCGAGAAAACGGCTGCCGACACTTTGCTGCAGGCGAAAGCAGTGCATGAAATCAGGTTCCGAGAGATCGTCGAAAAAAATCCCGCCGATGCCACGCGGCTCCTTGCGATGCTTGAGATAAAAATACTCATCACACCATTTTTTATACTGCGCGTAGCGATCGCTGCCGAAAGAAACCAGCGCATCGCGGCACACACTGTGAAAGTGAATGGCGTCGCGTTCAAACCCATAGTAGGGTGTCAGATCCATGCCGCCGCCGAACCACCATACGGGCTTGGCATCGGGGCCCTCCGCATCACCCGGCTTGGCGACGAAAAAACGCACATTCATATGCGTAGTCGGCACATAAGGATTGCGCGGATGCATGACCAAGGAAACGCCCATCGCCTCCCAGGGCCGGCCGGCGAGATGCGGCCGCGCCGCGGTGGCCGATGGCGGCAGCTGATTTCCGGTGACAAATGACAGATTAACGCCACCGCGCTCGAAGAGATTGCCGTCTTCGAGTACACAACTGGTGCCGCCACCGCCCTCGGGCCGCTCCCACGTATCGGTACGAAACGCTTTACCATCGAGAGCCGACAGGCGGCCGACGATACGCGCCTGCAGAGCGGTCAGGTATTTTCGAACCGCCGGAATATCAAGGGCGAGGTTTTGCGGTCTCATACGGTTTATTCCTGCTGGTACGGTTAGCAACTACCGCGAAAACTGTCGTGTCCGCGGATGTAATCATTATTCGATTGATCCGGATTACGATTGACGAGCGGACGCGCATAAAGCGGATTCGCAAGACTGCGCACCTCATGCTCGACGGTATACAACACGCGGCCGTCAGCCGGATCAATAATGTCGCGAAAGCGATATTGGTGGGCGTTGGTCTCTTCAGTCACGAGGCCACGCGCCAATAACGCCGCGTGCGGGCCGGAGAAATCAGCAATATAGATCTGGATGTGGTGATTATCGTAATCGGGTAGTGGGGCTGCCGTCTCGCGAAAATAAAATCGCTGCTCGGGGCCGGCGCACACATTCGCCACCGCAATAACGCCCTCTGCATCGAGCGTCGCGGGGGCGCCAATGAACTGCCGGTAGAACGCGGCAATGCCGGCGGCGCTGCCCTGCGGCACATCAAATTCGACGTAGGGCATGCCGAGCTCCATGGTGCCAAACTTTGGCGACGGCGAATGACAGCGAAAGCGATTACCCCAGGGACAGGTCACCTCGACACGCTCGGCGTTGGCGTTAAAACCAAAACAGGTCGCCGCGAGCAATGGCGCAACCTTTTCAAGGCGCCGCTGAAGCTTTTGCAAATCCGGCACGACGATCCCGATGGTGCCGCGCAGACACTGCGTGCCGCGGCTCGGCAGATGACACTGGCTGCGGCCGATGTTGACCCACATGTTTTCGAGGCCGGTAAACATATACGGGTCGCGCGTAAAACCAAGTCCGGCAATATAAAACGCTGTTGCCAGCTGCTGGTCCGGCACCGCAAGATTAACGTGTTCGAGTGCGATGATATTGCCGACGTCAGCCTGCCGGCGCTCGTATATGGTCATGCCGCCCCCCCTTGCCGCTGTTATAAACCTACCCGGAAAATCAGGTGCGTCGTGGCGTAATCGCGCGGTATCCGATGTCGTGCCGCATCTGCATACCGTCGAAACGGATCTGCTCGGCGACCTCGTAGGCGCGACCCTGCGCAGTTTTTACGCTGTGGCCCAAGGCCGTCACACACAACACGCGCCCGCCCGTGGCGACGACCTGCTTGCCATTGAACGCGGTACCGGAATGAAAAACATGCGCATCGTCACCGGTGCTGCGCCGCAATTCCTCAAGCCCGCTGATGACGTCGCCCTTGCGTGGACTGTCGGGATAACCATGCGCTGCAATCACCACACCGAGTGCGGGTCGCGGGTCCCATTCCACTTCGATCTTGTCGAGATTACCGGCCACGGCATGTTCGAGCAGCCCGGGCAGATCGCTTTTTAGACGCATGATAATCGGCTGCGTTTCAGGGTCGCCCATGCGGCAATTGAACTCCACTACATTGACCGCGCCATCCTTGCCGATCATCAGTCCGGCGTAGAGGAAGCCGGTAAACGGCGCGCCTTCGCGCTCCATGCCGGCGATCGTCGGCTGTATCACTTCGCGCATCACACGCGCATGCACCGCCGGTGTCACCACAGGCGCCGGCGAATACGCCCCCATGCCGCCGGTGTTCGGTCCGATGTCACCGTCCTTGAGCCGTTTATGATCCTGACTAGTGGCCAGCGCCAAGGTGTGGCGGCCATCCGACATGACGATGAAACTGGCTTCCTCGCCATCGAGAAAATCTTCGATGACCACACGCGCACCGGCAGCGCCCATCTTGTTGCCGACCAGCATCATGTCGATGGCGTCGTGTGCTTCCTGGAGATTAGTGGCAACCACCACGCCCTTGCCGGCGGCGAGACCGTCGGCCTTGATGACGATCGGCGCACCGCGTTTTTCAACATACTCATGCGCGGCCTGCGCCCCGGTGAACGTCTGATGCGCGGCGGTCGGGATCTTGTTGCGCGCCATGAACTGCTTGGCGAAATCCTTGGAACTCTCGAGCTGTGCGGCAGCACGAGTGGGGCCGAATATTTTGAGACCGGCAGCGGTGAAATCATCAACGATACCAGCGGCCAGCGGCGCTTCAGGCCCAACCACCGTTAGTGCGATTTGTTCGCGACGCACAAACTCGATCAGTTCGGCATGCGCGGTAATGTTGACGTTCTCAAGCCCCTCTTCGAGGGCAGTGCCGGCGTTACCCGGTGCGACATACACTTTCGACACACGCGGCGAGTGCGTGAGCTTCCACGCGAGCGCATGTTCGCGTCCTCCGGAACCGATGACCAGCAGTTTCATTCTGTGCTCCGTATCGAACGCACCCTCAGGCAGCGTTTAATGGCGAAAATGACGGTGCGACGTAAATACCATGGCAATACCGCGTTCATCCGCTGCGGCGATCACCTCGCCGTCGCGCAGGCTGCCGCCGGGCTGAATGACCGCCACCGCACCGGCGTCGGCAACGACGTCAAGGCCGTCGCGAAAGGGAAAGAAGGCATCCGAGGCCACCACCGAACCAGCCAGCGTCAAACCGGCATTTTGCGCCTTGATCGAGGCAATGCGCGCGGAATCAACGCGGCTCATCTGGCCGGCCCCCACGCCCTTGGTCTGGCCGTTGGCGCAAAACACGATGGCGTTGGATTTAACGAACTTGGCCACCCGCCAGGCAAACAGCAAATCGTCGAGTTGCTGCGGTGTCGGCTGCACTCGGGTCACTACCTTCAAATCGGCGGCCGCCACATTGAAGTCATCCGGCGACTGCACCAACATGCCGCCGCCGATGCGCTTGGTTTCAAGCCGGTTCGCACCGGGTGCCAGTGGCACCTCAAGCAGGCGCAGGTTTTCTTTTTTCGCCAGCAGGGCTCGCGCCGCCGGTGCCACCGCCGGTGCGATCAGCACCTCGACAAACTGCCCGGACACCGCCTGCGCAGTCTCAACATCGAGCTCACGGTTGAAAGCAATGATGCCGCCGAACGCAGAGGTCGGGTCAGTGGCAAAAGCGAGGCGGTAGGCTTCGAGCGTATTGCCGGCAACCGCAACACCGCAGGGATTGGCATGTTTAACGATCACACAAGCGGCTTGCGTAAAGCTCTTGACGCATTCCCATGCCGCATCGGCGTCGGCAATATTGTTGTAAGAAAGCTCCTTGCCCTGCAACTGCGTATAGCGCGCCAGACTGCCGGTAGCTGGTTCAAGGTCGCGATAAAACGCCGCATTCTGGTGCGGGTTTTCGCCATAGCGCAGGGTTTGTGCCAGCTCGAAATTCAAATTCAGCCGCCGCGGAAAATCCGCGCGCCGACCGTCGCTACCCAGCGCGGTCAGGTAATTACTGATGGCGCCGTCGTAGGCGGCGGTATGCGAAAACGCTTTTTGCGCAAGCGCAAAGCGCATCGGCGCGCCGACGGCACCATTGGTGGTTTGTATCTCATGCAAAATGGCGGCGTAATCGGCCGGGTCAGTGACCACCGCCACATGGGCGTGGTTCTTGGCGGCGCTTCTGACCATGGCGGGGCCGCCGATATCGATGTTCTCGATTGCCTCTTCAAGCGTGCAGCCCGCGCGCGCGATGGTTTGCGTAAACGGATACAGGTTGACGACAACCAGATCGATCGTCTCAATACCCGCCTGCCGGATCGCCTCGACATGGGCGGGCAGATCGCGCCGCGCCAGAATGCCGCCGTGTATCGTCGGGTGCAGCGTCTTCACGCGACCATCGAGCATTTCAGGAAAGCCGGTGTGATCCGACACTTCGGTCGCCGCAATGCCACTGTCGTGCAACAACTTCGCGGTGCCGCCGGTGGACAACATCTTGATGCCACGGCCGGCGAGCGCACGCGCAAATTCAACCACGCCGGTCTTGTCGGATACGCTTAACAGCGCGGTTTTAATAACGGTCATATAAGGGTCGGCGATGAGAGGACAGCGTGGGAAGGAAGCGAATCGAGCAGGGTACGGCGTAAAGGTGTGGTCCTAGCTCTTGATCCCGTGCGCCTTCATCTTCTTGCGCAAAGTGTTGCGATTGATGCCAAGCACCTCGGCGGCATGCGACTGGTTACCCTGCAGTTTGTGCAATACCGATTCAAGCAGCGGCTTTTCAACGCTATTAATCACCATGTCATACACGCCACGGGCTTTCTCGCCATCGAGATCCTTGAAATAAACATCAATGGCCTTGCGTACAAAGCGCGCCATTTCATTCTCGTTCACCATCATGCTGCCAGTTCCTCGACATAAGTTAAACGAGGACCTTGGCTGGCCAGCTCGCCGAAAAAAATATTCACCGCGTCCATCTGTTCAGCGCAGGTCTGCAACTGGTTCATGGCGTGCCGGAAAGATGCCGAGCCGGCAAGGCCCTTGGTGTACCAGGAAATATGTTTGCGCGCGATGCGAACACCGGTGTGCTCACCATAAAAAGCGTAGAGGTCGTGCAAATGACCGAGCAGCACACGGTGAATTTCGCCAACCTCTGGCTCCGGCAGGTAGGTGCCGGTTTTCAGATAATGCTCGATCTCACGAAAAATCCACGGCCGGCCCTGCGCCGCACGACCGATCATCACCGCGTCGGCGTTGGTGTATGCGAGCACCTGCTTCGCTTTTTCGGGCGTGGTGATATCGCCGTTGGCGATCACCGGAATCCTCACCGCGTCCTTGACTGCGGCAATCGTGTCGTATTCTGCGTCACCCGAATAACCACAGGCGCGCGTGCGACCGTGCACCGCCAGCGATTGTATGCCGGCGCTTTCGGCTATCCGCGCAACACTGATCGCGTTGCGGTTGCTGCGATCCCAGCCGGTGCGTATCTTCAGCGTGACCGGCACCTGCACCGCCCTGACCACGGCTTCGACAATACGTTGCACCAGCGGCTCGTTCTGCAATAACGCGGAACCCGCCATCACATTGCAGACTTTTTTCGCCGGGCAGCCCATATTGATATCGATAATCTGCGCGCCTTCATCGACGTTGTAGCGCGCGGCATCGGCCATCATCTGTGGATCGGCGCCGGCGATCTGCACCGAGATCGGATCGACTTCACCTTCGTGATTGGCGCGACGGCGTGTTTTTTCAGACCCCCACAGCAGCGAATTGCTCGCCACCATTTCCGACACCGCCATGCCC
>CAIWNB010000544.1 GCA_903913965.1 uncultured beta proteobacterium | reverse complement strand
TTATAGCGGCCACGCGGACGCGCTCAGATGACAGAAATTTAGAAAGTTGTGCTCGATTTCTGAGTGCTTGCGGACGTGGTTTCATATTTCAAACTGCCACCAATACTCAAAGTCCCAACCCGTATCGGTTGGGATTTTTTTTGCCTGTCCCCCAGTGAAAACCGCAATGACGTCGCGAGCGTTGCGTCCTGGGCAGAGCGATTTCCGCCACAATTCCCGAAAATTCACCTCTCTGTTATCAGTGCTTGGATACCAATCCTCGCGAAACGACTTTGCATAGTCCGCCGCACGCGGCAGCGGCGCGCGCTTACTTGCGGCACTTCTTTTCGAGGTCATTGAACAACTCGGTGGCAGTACTGAAACGAGCGCGGCGTGTAAGCGTGATCGTATCTGCTTCAGCCATTGCCGCACGAGTTTCAGCGTTTGGCACCTTGAGCGCAAACGGCATTTGCTGCTCAGCCACCACGTGCATCAAAAAAACGCGCACCGCGTCCGAAACCGACAAACCCATTGCGGCAAGCACCACGGTGGCCTGCTCCTTGATTTGCTCATCCACGCGGACATGGACCATGGCGGTAGTAGGCATATTGGCCTCCATTGAAAGCGAGATACAGCGCATCTCGTCTACGACGCGTATGGCAAATAAAGCCTCCGACCGAATAAGAAGCAGACTGCGGTAGTGGCCTCACCACCGGCAGGGAACGCCCTAAAAGGCGCGCTCCTCCTATGACGACGTGGGTTTACGACACGAGCAAAGCCATGCCGGGTAATTGGTTGCCCGTTTTTGCCAAGTTGACGCAGCACTATTCCTACCTTACCGTTTATCGGTAAGTGGTCTATACTTGCAGCATGATCCAGTCGTTTCAATGTGCGGATACCGAAAGTCTCTTTTGCACCGGAAAATCCAAGCGATTTGCCAGCATCAAGGCTGTTGCCGAGCGCAAGCTGACCCAATTGGCAGCGGCCGCGACGCTGGAATTTTTAAAGTCGCCACCGGGCAACCATCTGGAGGCGTTATCGGGGGGCCGAAAGGGCCAGTGCAGCATTCGGATCAACAAGCAGTGGCGCTTGTGTTTCGTTTGGACTCAAGACGGACCCAAGAATGTTGAGATTGTCGATTACCACGACTAAGCAAGATGCCGTAATGGAGGCTAAACATGATTAAGAACGGCATGCGCCCAGTACACCCTGGGGAAATTCTGCGCGAAGACTTTCTCTTGCCTCTGGGCATGAGCGCGAACGCCCTATCCAAGGAGTTGCATGTCAGCCCCAGCCGAATGAATGATATTGTGCTCGAGCGCCGGGGTGTCACGACTGAGACGGCGCTGCGACTGGCACGCTTTTTTGGGGGAGATGCGCAGTCATGGCTCAATCTGCAGCAAACCTACGACCTGAAGATGGCTGAAAAAACCTTTCTTAAAGTCATCGCCAAAGAGGTTAAGCCATTGGCTGCACTAGATACAAAACCAGCGCTCACGGCTTGAGTTTTTCCGTGGGCCTGTGGGCCGGACCCGAACCGGCACCGCCTTGGGGTTAGCGAAAGGCAAAAAAGCGGCCCTGAGGCGTTTTAAAGTGATTTTTGCGAATTTGCTCGTGTGGTGAACATTCGTTTACTGCAATAGAAGTAGTCACACATTTCCCATCAATCCACCCCATGCCCCCCCTGTATCTGTTGCCGGCCGCGAAAAACTAGCCGAGGATACAGCGCAGACGACGCTGATGGTGGTGGCGGTTCAGCGGTGGTATCGCGAGCAGCGTGAGGCGCACAGCAATCCATGACCAATACGTTCGTGCATCACATTCGACGGAGATTTTACGGTGCGCAATCGTGCATGCCCTCGTCGGTCTTGTTTCTATTCACTCAAAAAACGGGGAAAGTTTTTTCAGAACTTCCTCCATGATCGATGCTGGAAAGGTATCAAAACTAAGAAATCCGCAGGAGAGCTTTCATTTTTGCTCTCACGTGCAGCATCACCTCAGCGGACACGATAGCCTTCTTCTTGGCCCGCCTGACCTTCCAGTCCAGTGATTTGACTTGGTCGGAGAGCACCGCACAATCAACGCCATCGACTTGTGTGACCACTTCAAAGGGATGACCTTTGATCTTGGTCGTCATCGGACAGCAGACCATCAGTCCCGTCTTACCGTTGTAGCTGGCTGGGCTGATCACGAGCGCTGGCCGGTGCCCGGCCTGTTCGTGACCCGCTTGGGGATCAAACTCCAGCCAAACAACTTCACTTGCATCGGGCACGTAAGCGCGAGACATCAAAGCGCCTCTTTACCCACCGGCCTGCCAAAGCTGACCTCGCCATGGGCGTTGGTCGCATTGATGCCACTGATCAACGCATCGAGGTCGTACTCCACCCTCTCCGAGGGCTGGATGATGATGCGGCCGCGCGAAACCACTAGATTAACCTTTTGCTCCAGTTGATAGCCCGCCTCCTTCAGGGCCGATGTCGGCAGGCGAAGCGCAGGACTATTGCCCCATTTGCGAATTACGGCTTCCATGATGACCTCCTTTAAATGTTTCTACATTGTAGATACATCAATGCAAGAGCGCAAGCTTCAGCTTCCTTCAGCCCCCTGCTTTGATAACGCTCGCGAGGGGAAAAGGGCATTAGCCCGAAAACACGGACACTTGCGGGTTCTATTGCTATCCGCTTCTGGAAACGGACGCAGGTTCGGTTCCGTATTCCACCACCACTACTCAAAGTCCCAACCCTTATCGGTTGGGATTTTTCTTGCCCGTTCCCCCCATGAAAACTGCAATGACGTCGCGAGCGTCGCGACGTCACTTTTTGTATTTATAAGGGTTTACAGGCAGCAGGTGCGGGAAGTAATTTGGTCGGGCAGCGGGGCATCGAAAATGCGTGGACAGTCTGTTTGTTATTGATCACTTGGTCTCGCTATCGGTAATCCTTGGAGTGGGAGTGTTGGAACGAAGAGCACACAGCCGCGACAGCCTGCCTTGATGCTTCTACAGCGCCCGCCAGATAGCCCGGCTCGCTTGAGCTCGTTTCACTTCCTGCCAATATTAATCGCTCTGCCCATGGCCCCCTGACCCACTCCACACTGGCGGACGACGGATGGCCGGAAGCGGCGCTGTCTGCAGGTGTCGAGGTCCGATCATCTGCGCTCCAATCCTTCAGAATCGTGCCGCGGGGTTGAGCGGCTTGTGGCCCAAACAATCGCGTCAACTGTTGAATAGCGGCGCGGGTGAGGGTCTCCTGACCAATGCTCGCCCGC
>CAIWNB010000543.1 GCA_903913965.1 uncultured beta proteobacterium | reverse complement strand
GTCGAGAAAGCCAAAGCCACTCTCGGCGTCTAAACAAACTGACCGGCGAAAAGGAGGCTCGACCAGCCTCCTTTTTTTTCGGCTTCGAGAAATGAAATGGACAAGTTAGAGGATATCGTCAAGGAAGCGCTCGAACTGTTCTGCGGCATCGACGATGCGGCCGAACTCGAGCAGGTGAAGGCCCGTTATTTGGGTAAGTCGGGTGCGCTCACAGATCTGCAAAAAGGTCTCGGCCGTGTGCCTGCTGCCGAGCGTCCCGCCATGGGAGTGCTCTTTAATGCCGCCAAGGAGCGCTTGGAGGCTGCGCTCACGGAGCGTCGTGCCGCCATACAACGGAAAAAACTCGAAGCGCAACTGGCCGGTGAGGCGCTCGATGTGACGCTGCCCGGCCGCGGTACTGGTGCCGGTGGTTTGCATCCGGTCACGCGTACGCTTGAGCGCATCGAGGATTTGTTCCACTCGATGGGGTTCGAGGTTGCAGAGGGCCCCGAGATCGAGAGCGATTTTTATAATTTCACCGCACTGAACCAGCCGGAAAATCATCCGGCGCGCTCGATGCATGACACTTTTTATCTCGACGACGGCAAGCATTTGTTGCGCACGCATACCTCGCCGATCCAGATTCGTTATATGGAAACGCACCGGCCGCCCTTGCGCATCATCGCGCCCGGCCGTGTTTATCGCGTTGATTCGGACGCCACACACTCGCCGATGTTTCATCAGGTCGAGGGTTTGTGGATAGACGAACAAGTGACGTTCGCTGATCTGAAGGGTTTGATCGCTGAGTTTTTGCGACGCTTTTTCGAGCGCGATGATTTGAAGGTTCGTTTCCGTCCGTCGTTTTTTCCGTTTACCGAGCCCTCTGCTGAAATTGATATGAGTTTCGGTGACGGCTGGTTGGAAATCGGTGGTTGCGGCATGGTCCATCCGCAGGTTCTGAAGAACGTCAATATCGATAGCGCTGTTTTCCAGGGATTTGCCTTTGGCCTTGGTCCGGATCGACTGACGATGTTGCGTTACGGCGTCAACGATCTGCGCCTGTTCTTCGAAAACGATTTGCGATTTCTCAAGCAGTTCAACTAGTGTCCGCGCGGGCTGTTACGCCGCGCTAAATTGATCCGGATTTCCCCGGTGCGATTGCAGAAACCCCTATGAAATTTTCCGAAAACTGGTTGCGTACAATTATCGATCCGCCGATTACCAGTGCGGCGTTAGCCGACGTACTGATGATGTGTGGCCTCGATGTGGATGCGGTTGAAGCCGCTGCACCGCCTTTTAGTGGCGTGATTACCGCTGAGGTTCTGGCGCTGGCCAAGCACCCCTCCGCTGATCGCTTGCAGGTATGCAGTGTTAATACCGGCACTGACACCATCACGGTGGTCTGTGGTGCGCCTAACGTGGCCGTCGGCATGCGTGTCGCGCTGGCTACCGTGGGCGCCACCTTACCCGGCATTGAAATCCGCCAGGCCAAGGTGCGTGGTGTCGAGTCGAGCGGCATGCTGTGTTCCGCGAAAGAGTTGGGCATTGCGGAAGACGCTTCCGGCCTGATGGCGTTGCCGGCTGATACGCCACTGGGAGTTGACCTGCGCAAGGTGCTCGATCTGGACGATCGGCTGATCACCATCAAACCGACGCCGAATCGCGGTGATTGCCTGAGCATGCTGGGCGTGGCGCGTGAGGTGGCCGCGATGACCGGCGCTGCCATGAAGGCTATTCCAAAAGCCGTGGTTGCAGAACAAATCACGGATCGGATAGAGATTGCCCTGGAGGCGGGGGATGCCTGTCCTCTTTATTCGGCGCGTATTTTACGTGGCCTCAATGCGCGTGCGCCTAGTCCGCGCTGGCTGGTGCAGCGTCTGGAGCGCAGCGGTCTGCGTAGCATCAGTGCGGTGGTCGACGTCACTAACTACGTCATGCTTGAACTGGGGCAGCCTTTGCATGCGTTTGATTTTGCAATAATCGAGGGCGGTATTCGTGTGCGCCAGGCGCACAGCGGCGAGACGCTGAAGGTATTGAGCGGCCAGAGCCTGACGCTGGACCCGTCTTTGCTGGTGATCGCGGATCAGAAAAAGGCGCTCGCGTTGGCCGGCATCATGGGCGGCGCGGACAGCGGTGTCACAGACGGCACTTCGGACGTGTTGCTGGAGAGCGCATTCTTCGCGCCGGTGGCGATTGCCGGTAAGTCCCGCACGCTCGGTTTTGGTTCCGATTCGTCGTATCGTTTTGAGCGCGGCGTCGATTTTGCTTCAACTCGCGAGGCGCTTGACCGTGCAACCGGATTGATACTCGAAATTTGTGGTGGTCAGGCGGGGCCCGTTGCCGAAGCTCGTGCAACATTGCCAGCGCGGCCGGTGGTGCGCATGCGACGGGCGCGAGCTGAGCGCGTGTTGGGTATCGCGCTGACGGCGCAGGAAGTGGCGGACATCTTCACTCGCTTGGACTATGTCTACGAGCAACAGGATGATGTGTTCCTGGTGACGCCTCCGGCCTACCGCTTCGATCTGGCCATTGAAGAGGATTTGATCGAAGAGGTGGCGCGTGTGCGCGGCTACGATCGTATTCCTGAGGGCAAGCTGTACGGCCCGGCGGTAATTTTGCCGGCGCGCGAGACACGACTCACTAGTCGAAAATTACGCAGCCGCATGGTGGCGCGTGACTATCAGGAAATCGTCAGTTACAGCTTTGTTGATGAAAGTTGGGAGCGTGACTTTTCAGGCAACGATGCACCGTTAAAGCTGGCCAATCCGATTGCAGCCCACATGAGCGTGATGCGCTCGAGCCTTTTTGGCAGCCTGGTCGATTGCCTAAAGCTCAACCTTGCGCGCCAACAGGAGCGGGTTCGCTTGTTCGAGATCGGTAGTTGTTACGAACGTGTTGCGGACGGCTACGGTCAGCGCCGCATGATCGGTGGATTGGCGTACGGCGGTGCAGTTTCGGAACAGTGGGGTACGGCTAAACGCAGGGTCGATTTTTATGATGTGAAGGCGGATGTTGAAACGCTGCTCGGCGGGCGCTCAATTCGTTTTGAGCCGGCGCAACGCGACGCTTTGCACCCCGGGCGTTCAGCATCCATCGTCGTTGATGGTCGCCATTGCGGCGTCATCGGGCAGCTCCATCCGGCGCTACAGCAGAAATATGATTTACCTTATGAACCAATATGTTTTGAAATAAACCTCGAAACTCTCTCAGATACGGCTTTGCTGCAGTTTCAAGAGTTCTCGCGGCAGCCCGTGGTGCGCCGGGATATCGCCGTGGAGGTCGATGAATCGGCCGCAACGGAGGCGATGGTTATAGCGATGAAAAAGGTCGCTTCCGGACTCGTTTTTGATCTCGTCCCTTTTGACGTATATCGCGGCAAAGGCATTGATTCAGATAAAAAAAGTGTTGCGTTTCGGGTGTTAATGCAAGATACTTCGAAGACGCTGACAGATACCGAAGTTGATGCTGAAATGGCGGGTCTGATTAAAGCGTTACAAGAAGAGTTTCAGGCAAGACTCCGTAAATAAGGGGAAAAAATGACTTTGACCAAGGCCGAGTTGGCGGATTTGCTATTCGAAAAAGTGGGTTTGAATAAGCGCGAAGCCAAGGACATGGTGGAGTCTTTTTTCGAAGAAGTTCGTATCGCGCTGGAGAATGCCGAGGGCGTCAAGTTGTCAGGTTTTGGCAACTTTCAGCTGCGTGACAAACCCCAGCGCCCGGGTCGCAATCCGAAGACTGGCGAGGAAATCCCGATTACCGCACGCCGCGTGGTGACGTTTCATGCTTCCCAAAAGCTGAAGGCCATGGTGGAGAAACACTACGACAGCCATGGAAACGAATCACAGTCTTAAAGAAGCGCTGCCACCGATCCCGGCAAAGCGCTATTTCACGATAGGCGAAGTCAGCGAATTGTGTGGCGTCAAGCCGCATGTGCTGCGCTATTGGGAGCAGGAGTTCGCCCAACTTAAGCCGGTCAAGCGTCGCGGCAACCGGCGTTATTACCAGCACCATGAGGTGCTGCTGATCCGCCGCATCCGTGACTTGCTCTACGATCAGGGTTTCACCATCAGCGGTGCGCGTAACCGGCTCGACGATATCGTCGCCGATACCGCCAAGCCTCAGCGTGCGGCATCAGTCAAGGCACGTGCTGATTTCACCGCGCTGCGCACAGAGCTCAAAGGCGTTATCGATTTCCTGCGGCAGTGATTTGTTGCTTTCCGTGACCGGAAGCCGAGGGCCATCTGTTATACTTCGAAGCTTCGGGGCGTAGCGCAGCCTGGTAGCGTACCTGCATGGGGTGCAGGTGGTCGGAGGTTCAAATCCTCTCGCCCCGACCAGTAAAATC
>CAIWNB010000542.1 GCA_903913965.1 uncultured beta proteobacterium | reverse complement strand
GTAACCGTCAGGGGCGGCCCGCGCCACCATCTCGGTGCCAATGATGCTGTTGGCACCGGGCCGGTTGTCGATAACGATCTGCTGGCGCAAGACATCGCCTACACGCTGACCGAGCACGCGACCGACCGCATCCGGCGGCCCGCCTGCGGCCCAGGGCACGACGAGGCGGATTGAGCGGTTTGGATAGGTTTGGGCCTGTGCCGCCACCGAGCAGACACTGCACAGCAGCAACACTGCGATAAAAGATTTTTTCATTAAACGACTCCGCGTTTTTTTGCTGCAAGCCCCCGCGGCCATGGTAACCCATCAAGACCGCGCCGACGCCTGGCCCGACAACCTGCCGCCATAAAATCAGTCGGGATGACGCCCGACAAAATAGGCACTGTCCGCATCATCGGTCACCTTGAGTCCGGACTTCTTCAGGCCCTCGCGCAAGATGCGCATATTGCGGTCGGTGATTTTCATCGTCGGTTGCCGCAGTGGCCCGCCATTGAAACCGGCCAGCCAGGTTTGATATTTCCAGTCCATGCGGTTGATCACTGCGGTGCCCGGCATGTAACTCGCACCGGCCGCCTTCTGCGCCATGCGGGCAGGATGGATCTGCCAGTAAATTTTCATCGCCTCATCGAACTTGCCGTCACGCGCGAGGTTGAACATGCGCGGAATGGTGTCGCCGAAATAACCGGTATTGCTGGTGCCCGAAAATTGCATCGGCAGCAGCCCCATGAACGGAATCGCATCGGCTTCGAGCGGACAAGTCACCACCACTTCGTGCGAGTGATTGCGCCAGGTTTCGACAAAACCCGCCGGCGTCGGCATGCCACCCTCGGCTTTGATACACACGATATTCGGAATCTCTCGCACCATCCGCTTGATCAGATCGGGGCTCATGCCGGCCGGATGCACACGCTCGAAACCCCAGTGCGGCACCGGAAACAGAATCACGCCCAGCCGCGTCGCGTCGCAAAACGCCTTGGTGTAATCGAAGATATGCTGTTCGGTCGTTGCATAAAAATTATGCGGGTAAGCCAGTAACACGAGTTCTGCGCCAGCCTTCTCGGCCACTTTTACGGCGGCAATGTTCTGCGCCAGTGTGCCGAAGGCGGCGTGATGGATCAGCGTGAGTTTGCCGCCCGCCTCGTCATGCGACCATTCGACAAACTGCCGGTATTCATCGACCGTGATCGCCACTTCCGAGGCCAGTAGCGTGCCCCAGTAGCCGTATTCGATGCACAGTCCGACATCGTGGCGTATACCCTTTTCATTGAGATGCTCAAGATCTTGCGTATACGAGGGGATGACGACATTCGCCATACCCTTCATGTTTTCACGCGCCCAGGCACGCGCCTCGCTTTTTTCGTAGCCAACCATGACCATCTCTCCAATACGCTGCTGCAGCGGTGATAAAAACTACTTTCTGCCCTTGACCGTCAGACCTACCGGCAGCGCGCTGCCCAAACCGAGGCTACGCGCGAGATCGAAACACAACCCGGCGACCGCCATATCTTGTATGGCCGAACCGACTGACTTAAACAATACGATGTTGTCCGCATGCTGCACCACTGGCCGCCGGCCTTGCACCACATCGTGCAGCGCAACCACCTTGTCGGCGAATGCCACCCCGGCCTGAGCCGCGGCCAGCATATCGCCGGTCTGGTGCATGACTTCCTCCGGCACATCGGCAACGATCACATCCGCACGCCTCACCACCTCCGCATCGACCTCAATCTGCTCGGGCAGTGTCGAGCCGATAGATGCAACCATCACACCGGGTCGCAACCACGCGCCCTCCAGTATGGGTGTCTCATTATGCGAGCGTGCCGCGGCCAGGATCAGATCGGCACCGTCGATCGCCTCGCGCGGCGTGGCGGCCGCACTGCAAGCGATACCGAGTTCGCGTGATATTTTTTGCGCATAAGCCTCACGGCTTGCCGGCGTTGGGCTGAAAACCTTCATTGCGGTGATCGGACGTACCGCTGCCATCGCCCGCGCATGAGCCTGCGCTTCGTGACTCGAGCCGAGCACCGCGACCCGCAACGGTCCCGGCGGCAGGATACGATCCGCGGCCATGGCGGTGGTACCGGCGGTGCGCATGCCGGTAATGTATTTGGCATCCAGCAGACAAACCAGCTCGGCGGTCTCGCGATCCCACAGCGGCATGAGATAACTCAATTGCGGTGTGTGCGCGCGCGCGATGATCTTCGCGCCCATCAGGCGACCGGCCGGCATTGCAGCAAGCACACGCAACCATGCGCCGTCCCGGCGCGCCACGACACGCGGCGGCACCGCGGCAGGCTCGTCGGCAGCGGCATAGGCAGTGGCCAGGCAGGCAATGACGTCAGGCCACTTCAACAGCTCGACGGTATCGGCCTCGGTAATAAACAGCAGAGTATTTTGATCGGACACGATAGGTCGATTTCCGGCGAATGATCGATCCATTATAACGACGGCACCCGGCGCGGAATACGTGATGGCGCTGCCGGGCTGCCGTTCTCAATTCTGCAGCAGGCGCCGCAACTGTCGCACGTCGCGCAGGGTGTCGAGCGTCATGACCGCGGCAATCAAAGCTTCAGCGCGCCGCTTGCCCATCACCGGCACCAGCAGTCCACGACTTTTCGCGGTGATGTCCTCGCGCGTCATCGGGTTGGTGGCGGTGCCGCGCACTTCGCGCGTGTGATGCCGTAGCTTGCGTCCATCGCGGGTGACGATCTCGGCAATCGCCTGCGTGGTTTTCGCCTTCGACAAGGCCGCACTGCCGACAATCGCAATGCGTTCGCGCAGTTTGAGCACCTTCGGGTCACGCACCCGCGTAGAACTGTGCGAGGACTCGAAGGTGATATCACCATCGAGCAGCATGAGGGCGGCCAGATGCTGGATATTGATGTCGGCCATGGTGCGGCCGTTGACAGTGCGCGCACCCTGTTCATCCAGCGTGATCGTCAAGCGTTCAACGTCACCGGCACCGACTTGATGCGCCGCCATTAGATTCGACAACGCATCAAGCGGCGCCTGGATCGGATAACCAACCGGCCAGCGTTTGATCGCCGTCTGCATAATGTCGTAATCACGCCCAAGTCCGGCAATGAATTGTTCGGGCAGCGCGTATTTTTCATGCGCGTGAAAAAAACCGCGATCCCCATAGAACACATCTTCAACGCCGGTGAATCCGCTGGCCACCATGGTGGCAGCGGTGACGCCGTTGCGCGCCGTCATGCCGCCGAAGTCGAAGGCTTTCTCGACGTGTTCAGTGTCGCGCGCCCAGCACGACAATCCCGAGGCCTGTTGCGCCGTATACGACAACAACCAACGCACCTGATCAGCATTCAGCCCGGCGAGCGCACCGGCTGCCGCCGCCGCGCCAAACGTGCCGCCATAGCTGTGCGTCGAATGGCCGGCCGAACGGAAGCGCTCGATACCCAGCGCTTTTGAAGTGCGTGCGCACAGGTCGTAACCCACGACCACTGCACGCAACAAGGCCATGCCGCTTGAGCGCTGGCGCTCGGCCATGGCAAGTGCGGCCGGCACTACGGCGCACCCCGGATGCACCAGCGCGAGGTAATACGCATCATCGGTTTCATCGGCATGTGCGAGCATGCCGTTGGCCAACGCCGCATTGACTGCAGTGGTGACGATACGTGTGCCGACCACGCAGGCCTCGGGCGTGCCACCCATGGCAGCAACGTATTCGATAGCACGACGGCCCGGCAAGAGCGGTGCACCAGACAACATCGCCGAGATCGTATCGAGAAAATGATGCTTCGCGCGTTCGGTAACGCGTGCGGGCAAGGCTCGCTTGGCAGCACCGGCAATGTAGGTGCTCAGCTTGCGCATGACCGGGGAAATCGTTGCTTTCATTGTTCTTCACCTTATTACGGAAAAAATTCGCATCACTCAAAATCAACTTCGCCGGCGGCAGCCGGACGGCTGCGCAACTCGCCGCCGCAAATTGCGCGAGGGCTCAGACAATGCTCACCAACTTCCCCCGGCGCAGCTTTGCTGCCCGGCGACTCTCAGGGGAGAAAAAAAGCGCGGGATGAACGATACGCAATGTTCGTTCGATCCCGCGCAATTGTTCCGGCGCCGCGTGAGCGGCGTCCGGAAACGGCCGTGATTATTTGACCGCGTACGGGTTCACCGGCGAACCTACAGCACCGGTGATGGGCAGCGCTG
>CAIWNB010000541.1 GCA_903913965.1 uncultured beta proteobacterium | reverse complement strand
ATGCGAGTCGCGAGGTCAGGTTGATCGCTCTCAAGGCGCAGGACAATCAGCAGGCGCGCGCGCCGCAAATTCTCCGCGTTGAATCGAGTGAAGACGGCAAGCAATGGCTGCCGCAGGCGGCGTCTGAAATCCCGTGCGCGCCCAACACTGATGAGGGCTGGTTGAATCTCGGATTGCTGACGGTGGCCAAAGGACGTTATTTGAAAATAGTCATTCTTGCCAACTGCGGTGCCGAGGATTTCATTGCGATACGCGGCATGCGCTTCAAGTAGCGCCGAGGGCGTGGCCAGGGCGCAGTGATATACTGCCGCCAACGCGCAACTAACACGCAGCGATCACGCAGGCGCCGGAAAAACGTGCCGCATCGCGCTTCCACCGAACCCCGTTTTCGTACTAAAGACGCAACTCTTGAAATTACCCGCCTTCGATTACGCCGCTCCGCAGACGCTCGACGAGGCGATTGAATTGCTTGCCACCCATGACGAGGCCTTGCCCTTGTCGGGCGGGCAAAGTCTGTTACCGATTCTCGCCTTCCGGTTGGCGGCGCCTTCGTTGCTGGTCGATCTGCGGCGTATTCCCGGACTTGATCAAATCGACATCTCCGCAAGTGGCGTTGAGTTGGGTGCCCGTGTGCGCTGGTGCGATATCGAAGCCGATGCGCGTCTGCTCACTGCGCATCCCTTGCTCGCCGAGGCGGTGACGCATGTTGCACATTATCCGATCCGCAGTCGCGGCACTGTTGGCGGCAGTCTGGCGCATGCCGATACTGCAGCCGAGTTGCCCGGCATTGCGATGACCTGCGACGCCGAGATCATTGCCGTCGGTCGCAACGGCAAACGCCGTATCGCTGCACGTGATTTTTTCGTCGGTCCGATGATGACGGCGCTCGCGCACGATGAGCTGGTCACCGAATTGCATCTGCCGCCCTGGCCGCCGGCGCGGCGCTGGGCGTTTGAAGAATTTGCGCGCCAGCACGGCGCCTTCGCGCTGGCCGGTATCGCTCTCTATTACGATCTGTGCGACGGAGTGGCAACCGACGTACATATCGGCGTGATCGGCGCGAGTGCTGCTTTACAGCGCCTGACACCGGCCGAGGCGGTCCTCGAAGGTTGCGTGGTTGATGCGGCGACGATGCTGGCGACCGCGCAAGCGGCGGCGGCCGCTATCGATGCGGCCGATGATATCGATGCGCCGGCCGATTATCGGCGCGCTCTTGTTGAAACCCTTACCGGCCGTGCCTTGCAACGCGCCGTCACGCGGCCGCACTGATCATGCACACCATACTCAAGGTTAATGGCAAGACACACGAGGTTGATGTCGAGCCGCGCCTGACCCTGGTCGACTGTCTGCGCCACACGCTGGGCTTGACCGGCACGCACGTCGGCTGCGAACACGGTGTGTGCGGCGCTTGCACGGTGATCGTCGACGGGAAGCCGGCGCGTTCTTGTTTGATGCTGGCGGTACAGGCCGACGGTGCGCAGATCGAAACGGTGGAAAGCCTCGCGGATGGCGACACACTTGCACCTTTGCAGGCGTCGTTTCGCCGTCACCATGCGTTGCAGTGCGGTTTTTGCACGCCCGGCATGTTGATGACGGCGCATGCGCTGCTTCTGGCCGAACCGGATTGCGACGAGCAGCGTATACGCACCGCGCTCTCCGGCAACCTGTGTCGCTGCACCGGTTATATGGGTATCGTCGAGGCAGTGCTCGAAGCGCGCGCTGCCTACAAGGCCGGCCGTTGACCAGACCCGCTTCAACGCGGCGCGACGCCTGCATCGGCAGCCCGTTTGAACGTATTGAAGACCTGCGTTTTTTGCGCGGCCGCGGCCAGTACGTCGATGATTTGCAGCACGCTGGTTTGTTGCATGCCGCCGTGGTGCGTAGCGCCGTTGCCCACGGCCTTCTGCGCGCCATCGATACCGCGCCGGCGCTGGCCATGCGCGGTGTGCGCACGGTGATCACGGCGGCCGATCTTGGCCCCACCATACCCGCCATTTCAGTGCGCGCCGAAGCGCAGGGCAGCCTCGATCATGTGCTGCAGCCGGTGATCGCGCACGACAAGGTGCGTTACGTCGGCGAGCCGCTGGCGTTGGTGGTCGCCGATAGCGCTGCGCTCGCCGAAGATGCAGCCAACGCGGTGGGTATCGAAATCGACGCGTTGCCGGCGGTCACCGGGCGCGCCGGTCTGGCCGGTGACGCCGCCTTGCTCTTCGCCGAATGCGGCAGCAATCGCGCCACCGTGTTGCGCGCCGTGCGCGGGGATATCGAGCAGGCCTTCCGCGACGCCGACTACACGCGGCGCGAAACCTTTAACGTGCATCGCCATACCGCGATTCCAATCGAGGCACGTGGCCTGTTGGCTGAATGGGATGCGACGCGCGGTCATCTGACTTTGTCGGGGGCCGCCAAGGTGCCGTTTACAGTACGGGCCGAACTCGCGCGCATGCTTGGTCTGCCGCTCTCGGCAGTGGATGCGATAGAAACCGACATCGGCGGTGGTTTTGGGGTACGCGGCGAATTTTTCCCCGAGGATTTTCTGGTGTCGTTTGCGGCGCGCAAGCTCGGCGCAGCGGTCAAATGGGTCGAAGACCGGCGCGAACATCTGATGGCATCGTCGCATGCGCGCGAAGTCGAATGCGAAGTCGAGATCGCCTGCCGGCGCGACGGCACCATACTTGGTTTGCGTGGCAATGCCTGGAGCAATATCGGTGCGTATGCGCGGCCGAATGCGGCGACGCCGCCGCGCAATCTGGCGCAGATGCTGCCGGGGCCCTATCGGGTGCCAGCGGTCAACATGGAGGTCACGCTCTATGTCAGCAACAAGACACCGGCGGGCACTTATCGTGCGCCGGGTCGCTACGAAGCGGATTTCTGCCGCGAGCGTCTGATTGATCTCGCTGCGGCGGATCTCGGCATCGATCGCGTCGAGATGCGCCAGCGCAATCTCGTTAGCGCGGCGGAGATTCCTTATGCCATTCCGCAGATGCAGCCGTTTGGCGGTGGTGGCGAGTTCGACAGCGGTGAATATCGCGTGACGCTCGACCGTTGTTTGGCGGAATTTGACTGGCCGGCGAAGGCCGCTTTGCAGGGCCGGCAGATCGATGGCGTGTATCACGGCATCGGTATCGGCTGTTATGTCGAGGGCGGTTCGGCCGGTCCGCGTGAAAATGCGCGGCTCGATCTTGGGGCCGACGGTCTGGTGACGGTGACCGTTGGGGCATCGGCTGTCGGGCAGGGACTCGAAACGGTGTTTGCGCAGATTGCGGCTGATGCGCTGGAGATTCCCTTCGAGTATATCGCCGCTGTGCATCATGGCTCGACTACCGGTATCAGCGAGGGCTTTGGTTCCTTTGGCTCGCGCGCCTCCGTGATGGGCGGTTCGGCGATCCTGATCGCCGCGCAGAATCTGCAGGCCGCGATACGCGAAGCCGCGGCGGCGAAATTTGTGACCGTAGCCGCCGACGTCGCGGTGGTCGACGGTCTGCGCGCGGTGCAGGTCGGCTCGCGGCGCGTGCCGCTGTCTGAGTTGTCGGCAACTGGTTTTAGTGCCGCAGGCACCTTCAGCAATGTGAAGCGCACCTATAGTTACGGCGCGCATGCCGCGCATGTCACGGTGGATGCGCAGACCGGTGAGGTCAGGGTGCTTGATTACGTGGCAGTCGAGGATGTCGGCCGCATTTTGAATCCCAATACATTGCACGGGCAGACCATAGGCGCGATCGTACAGGGTCTCGGTGGCACACTGCTCGAAAGCATGGTCTACGATGATGAAGGCCAGTTGCTGACCGGTTCGCTGGCGGCATATTTGCTGCCTTGTGCGCTCGACTTCCCGCGTATCCGCTGTGTTGCGCTCGAAGAATATCCGTCACCGCTCAACCCGCTCGGCGTCAAAGGCGCGGGCGAGGGCGGCGTCATTCCGGTCGGCGGTGTGATCGCCAATGCGGTCGCGTCGGCGCTGGCGGCGTTCGGTGTCAAGACCAATGCCTTGCCGCTGACGCAGCCGCGCCTCTGGCAATTGATCCAACATGCGCGTGCTCATGCCGCTTCATGATTGCGCCGCTGCAGCATCACCGATAAACTGCACACAGAAATTCCCCGCGCATTTCCAGGCATTTCCCCTCCACTTTCCGAACGACTTTTTCACGAGTACACCGTGAGCCGCATTACTTCCCTTGAAACTGTTGTCGTGCAATTGCCGACACGGCGCGAACACAAATGGACCGGCCTGACCGAACCGATCGGCCGCTATATCCTGACCAAAATGACCGACGAAGACGGCCGCATCGGCTGGGGTGAGGCGGCAGCCCTCAAAGACTGGGGCGGCGAATTTGGCCGTTACTTCGGTGAGTCGGCGGCGATCGTCGAGCTGGTCATCGCGCGTTATCTCGCGCCGGCCGTCAAGGGCGTGGATGCAACCAACATCGTCGAGTTGCACGCGCGCATGGACGCCATCATTCGCGGTTACCCATACGCCAAGGCGGCGGTCGAATTTGCCGCCTATGATCTGGCCGGGAAAACGCTCAATGTGCCGGTGCATATCCTGCTCGGCGGTTGTGCGCGTACCCGCGTACCGGTCACACATTCGATCGGTCTGATTGCGATTGCCGATGCAGAGAAGGAAGTCGCGCAGGTCGTCAAGGAAGGCATCAAGACCATCAAGGTAAAAATCGGTGTCGATGCCAAACGCGATATCGACATGGTGCGTGCAGTGCGTAACGCCGCCGGACCCGACATCGATATTTGCGTTGATGCCAACGAGGGCTACAAAACGCCCGGCGAAGCGGTGGTGATCCTGCGTGAAATGGAAAAGCAGCGCCTTAAATATGCGGAACAGCCGTGCATGGGTATCGAACGTATCGCCGAAGTGGCGCGTGCACTCGACACGCCGGTGATGGCCGATGAGTCGGCGTGGAACGCCCACGATGCAATGCAGATTGCCGAACAGCATTCGATTGATATTGTGTCGATCTACACCACCAAACCCGGTGGTCTGTATCGTGCGATGGAAGTCGCTGCGGTGTGTCGTGCAGCGGGCATCATCTGCAATGTCAACGGCTCGATCGAAACCGGAGTCGGCAATCTTGCCAACGTGCAGTTCGCTGCTGCCGCACCCGCTGCGACGCTCTCCTGCGTGATTCCGGTGTCGACGCCGGCTGAATTTCAGAACGGTCGTATCGCCGGCATTTATTACAAGGACGATCTGCTCGTCGCGCCGATGAAATTTGTCGATGGCGCGATCGAAGTGCCGATGACGCCGGGCATGGGCATCGCGGTGGACGAAGCCAAAATTGAACAATATCGTACGACGGCATAAAACATGAGACCAGAAATCGTCGCCAAACAAGTCAAGGCCATGCAGAACGCGGGCCTCGACGCCATGATCTCCTGCTCACCGGAGAACTTTGCTTACCTCACCGGCTTTGTCGTGCCCTCGCAGCCCTTGATCCGGCATCGTCACGCGATGGTGATCGTCACCGCCGATGGCAAGACGGCGATTTTCGGCGTCGACATGGAAGCCACCACCATCAAGCGGCGCGAGCCGGATACGCCGTCACGCATCTGGGCCGAATTCACCGACAGCGCGATGGCGGTGCTCGCCAGCCAGTTGAAAGACCTCGGTCTTGAGGCGGCGCGCATCGGCATTGAAATGGATTACCTGCCGGCGGGCGATTTTGCGCGGCTTGCGCGTGAGTTGCCCAAAGCGCAGTTCAGCGGCAATGAAGCGATCCTCGCCCGCCTGCGTCAAATCAAGACTGCGGATGAAATTGTTTTGTTGCGCCGCTTGTCGCGCATCGCCGATCAGTCGATCACTGACGCCTTGGCTGCTGTTAAAACCGGCGACACGGAAATGGATATCGCCGCGCACATGACGCGCAATATCTACACGCTGGGCGCCGAGCACTTCAAGCTGATGATCGTCGCCACTGGCGAGCGCAGCCAGTTGCCCAACGTCGGCCCGAGCGAGCGCAAATTGCAGCTTGAAGACGTTTGCCGCGTCGAGATTTTTTCTGTGATTGCGGGTTATCAGGCTGGCGTTTGTCGCACCGCCGTCGTGCAGCGCGCGCCGGCGCACGCCGAAAAAATCTGGCAAAACCTTGTTGAATGCAAATATCTGTTGATGGACATGATCAAGCCGGGCGCGAGTTGCCGCGCGATTTATGAGGCCTTCATCCGCAAGCTGTCGGAATTGAATCTGCCGCCGATTTCTTTTGTCGGCCACGGCATCGGTCTGCATTTGCACGAAGACCCTTATATTGGCAAGACGCCAGAGATCGGCAAAACGGGTGACGCGCAGATCGAAGCCGGCATGGTTCTGGGCGTCGAGCCGCTGTGTTATCAAACCGGTTATGGCTACGGCATGCAGAACAAGGACATGATGTTAGTGACGGAAACCGGCTGCGAGCTGTTGTCTGATTACGCCGACACTGACCGTTTGCTGGTTGTGCGATAGCAATGCGGGTTGCGGTTCTGGGCGCGGGGGCCGGCGGGGCGGCGGCGGTGGTCGAGCTGACGCAGGCGGGCCACGAGGTGCAGCTCTGGAACCGTTCGGCGACCACGCTCGAAGCGTTCCGGCGTCTTGGCGGTGTTGAACATGAGGGCGTGTTCGGTGCGGGGCTGGCGCGGCCGCTTTTGATCACCGCCGATTTGCGGGCGGCGATTGATGGTTGCGCGGCGATCGTCATCGCCCTGCCGACCATTTCACACGCAGTGGTGGCGATTGCATTGGCGCAGGCCGGTGCGCGTGCCGATGTACCGGTGGTACTCAATCCCGGGCATACCGGTGGTGCGTTCGAATTCGAAACCACCTTCCGTAAGCAGCGTGCCGATGTGCCGCCAGTTGCGGAGTTTTCCACGCTCACCTATGTCGCGCGCAAGAGTCAGCCGCAGCGCGTCAACATCAGCGGGCGGGCGCGCCAGGTGCGGGTGGCGGCCTTGCCCGGCAGTGAACGCGCGGTAGAAGCCGCCATAGCGCTTTTTCCCTGTGCGAAGCCGGTCGCCGATGTGCTGTTCTCCGGCCTGTGCAATGTCAACATGGTGTTGCATCCGCCTGGCGCCATACTCGGCGCGGCGTGGATTGAAGCCACCGCCGGTAATTACACCTTCTACGCCGAGGGTATGACGCCCGGCGTGGCGCGCGTGATGCGGGCACTCGATGACGAGCGGCGCGCAGTGGCGCTGGCCTGTGGTCATCGCCTGCCAAATCTGATCGAGGAAATGCAGGCGATCGGCACGGTCGAAAAAAATATCACCGACAGTACTGATTTTGCGGCGGCGATTTCGTCTGGCGTTGCCAATAGTCGCATCAAGGCACCCGGCTCGCTGCAGCATCGGTATTATCTCGAGGACTTCGGCCACGGCCTGCTGCCCTTCAGGGCGATTGCAAAAATCGCCGGGGTCGCCGTGCCCGCGGCAGACAATCTTTTCAAGCTCGCCGAGATTCTGACCGGCAAGAATTATCGTGATGGCGGACGCGGTGCGGCGGCGATGGGTATAACCGGGCTGGACCTCAAAGGTTTGCTGGCGCGCGTGCGTCGCACATAGTTTGATGTTTTGGAATAACGGAGGCGGTTTATGCCGGTAGTTACAGTGGATTTATGGCCGGGGCGCAGCGTCAATCAAAAGCGGCGGCTGGTGGCGGCGATCACCGAGGCGATGGTCGAACACGCGGGTGCGGGTTCCGAACATTTGCATGTCATCATTCATGACGTGGCCAAAGACAGCTGGGGCCGCGACGGCCGTCTGGGTATCGACAATGAACCGGACGCCGCACCAGTGGCGGCGCCGACCGTAAAGCCGCCGAAGATCTTTGGTTTTGCGCATATGCTGTTACAAGTGCGCGATCTCGATGCGTCGAAAAAATTCTATGAGGGACTGCTGGGATTCACCGGCCGCAACGCCAAGCCGCTCACCGACGGCCGCCCCTTCGTGCCGTTCAAACAGGGCATCGCTCTGACCACCGGCGGGCCCGGCGACGCGCCGCAAATCGATCACATCGCGTTTCGTGTCAGCGGGATTGATGCGCTGTCGGCGCGTTTGCAAGCGGCTGGTGTGAAATTTTTTCAGGGTTTGCACGACGGTATTTACGGCCGCACGATTTACGTTGCCGACCCCGACGGGAATAAAATCGAGCTCTACGAAGAGCCGCGCTAACATCATCGTGCAGCGGGTTGTTGCACCGCGAGTGTGCGTGCGGCGGGCCGGCGTGGTGCAGTGATCGCTTTGCAGCGCGCTGCCAGGGTGTCTGGCGGCTGTCACGATAATTGCTTTGAGTCTGGATGACTCTTTCTTCCATGGAACGCACTATGAAAACCCCCGTTACTCTGAGCATATTTTTGACCGGCCTGCTGCTCGCACCTGCGCTACAGGCGCAAACCACGCCGCCCTTCCCGACCAAGCCGATTCGCATGATGATCGGCTTCGCGCCCGGCGGGCCGTCTGACATTCTCGGGCGTGTGGTGGCGCCCAAGCTCAGTGAGCTCCTTGGCCAGGCGGTAGTGATTGAAAACCGCGGCGGTGCCGGCGGCACCATTGGCATGGAGATGACGGCAAAGGCGCCGGCCGATGGCTACAACCTGAATCTCGGCAGCTCCGGCAACATGATTATGGCGCCACATCTTTATCCGAAGATCAGTTACAACATGCAAAAGGATCTCGTCGCGGTTGGGCAAATGGCGCTGACCGCATACGTGATTGCAGTCAATCCAAGCGTGCCCGTGAAAACCGTGCCGCAACTGGTCAAGCTCGCCAACACAAAGAAAAATCTGATGAGCTATGGTTCGTCGGGCAGTGGTGCGACCTCGCATATCACCGCCGAGTTGTTTCGCATGGCGATCGGCGCAGAGATGGTGCATGTGCCCTACAAAGGCACCGGGCCTTCGCTGACCGCCGTGGTTTCGGGTGAAATCGACATGATGTTTGCAGACCTTATTCCGGCTTTACCGCACGCCCAAAACGGCCGCCTGCGTTTGCTGGCAACGCTTGGCAGCAAACGTCCTGCGGCGGCCATGGATCTGCCGACTGCCAACGAAGCCGGCGTGCAAATGCCCCCCGTGGTCGGTCGTTATGGTGTGGTGGCGCCGGCCGGTACGCCGCGTGAAATTATCATCAAACTGAATAACGCCATCATTGCTGCATTGAAAGCGCCGGACATGCAGCAGCGCGTGGCGCAAATCGGTTTCGAGGTGCAAACCGATACGCCCGAACAATTCGCCGCCGTGCTCAAATCGGAAAATGAAATTTATGGGCCGGTGATCAAGAAAGCCGGCATCAAGATCGATTAAAGCCGGTTTAATCCCCCCCCTTCTTCTGGAAAGCCTGAAACCCCATGCCGCTGCTCTATCTCACTGCCAGACAATGCCATCAACTGATCACTCCCGACGACGTGCTGGCTGAAATTTCGCGCGTCGTCGCACAGGACGCCGCCGGCAAGGTGCGCTGGCCGGTGCCGCCGAACATGAATATGCGCGATCGCTTCGAGAATCACTACCACCTCAAGGCCTGCATACTCGACGAGGCGTCGGTCGGTGGCTTTCGTTTCGTTTCCCACAACGCGACCGATGAAACCTCGCAGGATGCGACGCGCTTTGTCATGCTGGTGGACGTCGAGAGTTCGCGGCCGCTGGCACTGGTTGATGAAACCTGGACCTACGCGCAGCGCACGGTGGCCTCCATCGTCATGGCCGCGCACAAACTCGCGCGCAAGGATGCCGGCACGTTGGCACTGGTGGGCGCCGGGCGTTTGGCGACCACGGCGCTTGAATACTACACGCGCCTGTTCAAGCTGAAGGACGTGCGCATTGCTTCACGACGCGTTGAAACGCGCACCGCACTTGCCACCAGGGCGAAGGCGAATTACGGCGTCAACGCGCGACCAGTCGACAGTATCGAGGAGGCTGTGCGCGGCGCCGATCTGGTTTTGACCGCTACCAACAGCGCGCGTGCCATGCTCGAAGAATCCTGGGTCGGCCCCGGTACCGTGGTGGCGACACTGGACAGCGCCGAGCCCGGACGCGACCTGGCGGAGAAATCCGATCTCTTCGTGGTCGACAGCCGCGCCCAGTTACAGAAGGAACTCACCGAATTGTTCGGTGCCGAGGCGCCGGGCTGGGTCGATGCGACAGTCGCCGAAGTGGTCAGCGGCAAACATCCGGGCCGCACCGACGAAGCGCAGCGCGTATTGATCATCACGCAGGGTATGGCGAGCCAGGATGTGGCACTGGCGAATCTGGTCTATCAGCGTGCCCTGGAGAAAAAAATCGGCATGGCGCTGCCGATTGAACT
>CAIWNB010000540.1 GCA_903913965.1 uncultured beta proteobacterium | reverse complement strand
TTGACTTGGTCTTGGCTGCGTTTGGCAATTGGCTGCGCTCCTTTTTTGAAAGGACAGCCAGTTTTCCACATCAGTGCGACAAAATCAGTCGTTCCATCCTAGCGCACGGGTAACCAATACTGTTACCTTTCGAACGCACGACAAAAACATATTCATTCAGCATATACCTTATCATTTTTCCGCATCGCTTTTGGCTATTGTGCGGACCAACCCAACTTCGGATCAAGTGTCCTAAGGTTTATGAGCAAAGCTTTGCCCGCCCCTGCCTAAACGCTGGCGCAAAAACCGATCCGAGCAACGACTTCGCCACTGAAGCCCACGCAGTCCTGACTCACCACATCCGCCACTTCCAGCGCCAGCTCGCTATCTTCGTGCTCGGGTTCGTCAGACCAGCAGCATTGCACCGTTACGATCACATGTTTTGCGCTTGCCTCAAAACGACGGCAATATTCCACGTCGGATACCTGAAACACCCCGCTGAAAGGCAATGACCCTTTATACGTGGCAGAATTAATGAAAACGACCTGGGCGTCTTCTACGAAACGAGTGGCTAACACTTCCATGGTTTTATTCATCGACTTCTCCATAAATGATTAGATAGGCGGCAGTTATAGCGACGGTCCGCCTAAGCAGCCTTTTGGCTAATGAGCAGGAACCACTATCGGATAGCAATGGCTAGTGCGATGCTTTATCGCATTAGAAATCGCCAGCCTTATTGAAATATACCAGTCGATACCGCCAAAATCTGGCGCTATGCTTTTGGCTCGACCTCATATAACAAGCAGGTGGGCCCACGTGGCAGGGCCACCACGCGAGGCTGGATTGAATTTGTGTTGGCTCCGAGACGACCGAATGCAAGTATTTCGTGCCGATCTAATCAGACGACAGTCCTAGTTTTTCATACTCCCTTGCGTCAGCCTCGAGCGGACACCCCCAATACCCGTAGGCCTTCAGTTGGCGCAAATACTCACGCAAAAAGCCGTCGAGGGACCCTGCTTGTTCATACTGATAAACGTGCCGAAATTCATGCGCTAAAACCCGGGGATTATTTTGGTGTACGGCGAGGACAATTACGGCGTAACCGAGCGTCAGCCCTGTGACTGATCGGCCCAGCAATCCCAGCCGTGCAGCATTGGTCGCAAGCTCGACGTTTTCCGGTCGCGGCATTCCCTGCACTGCATAAAGACGAACGCTTTCCGGATGCGCAACCCCGGCATCCGCCGCAAGCTTCGCCCACCGGCGATTAAGCGAAACGCCGTTGGCCTGGGCCGTCAATGCAAGAGACTCCGCCCATCCAACCGCGAGCGCGGCTAGGTCCGTCATGTCATTCGGCTCAGTATTAAAGATATGGAAAACGAATTGCCTGCGAGTATCTGCCGTTAACTGAGTTAAAACCTCGTATTGTTTCCGCCTACCTTGTTGCAGTTGCCAGAATACTCTGCAGACTGCCAGTCGCTGCCCGTGTGAACCCTCGTCTCGAAGGCGATTTCTCCACTATTGCGATCAATATTGACCCGTGCGCTTGAGGGGTCGCCGTGCGAGTCTTCCCACGTATTGTAGATATTCCATCTACGTGGATCACTGGTATCGACTGCGGTGTGATTCCGCAGTTGAATAGTTTTCACAGCTTCCAAAACCGCCAGCCTTTTGTTCTCGCCATAGACGATGACCCTGCGAACCGCCTGACCATTTAGAACCACATCCACTGCAAGCGTTGTCTTACCAGCCTCAGCCGCCTTAAAGGATGCCTGATTCCTGGATGTGGCCTCGCATTGCAGTCGGATTATGTCGTCCGCCATCACGCATTTGGCGGCCATGAACAGAACCAAGCCGACCGAAATACCTCTCATAATTTCAACTCCTACCGACAATTTCGTTCTGATCGGAAAATTCATGCATCTTGTCGTCCCTCACTTACCATGCCGCCCCCCCCCCACGGCGCCACTGGTGCCACGTCGTACCACAACAAGCCCACGCGCGCGGCCCGCGCGGCCACCTCGGCCTCAGCATAGACCCGCGGTCAACCGCCGCCTGATCCCGCGCATATTGCTTGTAGTGCCACACCATGCGGCGCCTGATCTGCTCGAGGCAGACGTCCCGATGATCGACTGAAATCTTGCAGATAATCCGACCGTTGCGATCCTTTTTTCCCAGTTACCCAACACCTCACGGCCGAAAGTCTGGTCGGATAGGCTGATTTTCGAGGCCTGCCCGAACGGCTGAGCCTTCTCCGGCGCGTCGATGCCGGCCAGCCGCACCTTGTATTGGAGCCTATCGGCATCCAAAACCGTCACCGTATCGCCGTCGGAGACCGCCACCACCCTGCCCCGCAATTCAGCGGCTTAGACGCAGGTGGCGAGGCAGAGCCATAGAAACAGGAGGTTTTTCATGGTCGAAGCATAGGGTATGTGAGGCTCACCAGGTGAGCTAGCCATGGGCTATTCTTGGGTTGTTTTCGCATCCTATTTTAAGGAACGTCAATAGGTTATCCGCATACGCGCGCGGCACCATCGAGTATAACGGGCCCGATGAAAGTCCGGCCCGCGCAGGCGAGGCGCCAAGCGCAGGTCGGCTGTATGAGTCGGGATAGACGGACTTGGGCGAGCCCATGTTCAGCAGCATCGAGCCAACGCTGCCAAATGGCGCGTATACTTTTGGCGATGGACAAGAAACCACAACCTTACAAGTATCCGGTCGGCGAAGAGCACTACCACCCCCGAATCTTGACCTGTTCTCCCCCGCCTTCGCCTCCGTATCTTTCTCCAAAGGCGCCTACAATCCTGCCCCCATCCCAGACGTTTTTGACAAACTCAATGACAGCGACTCAGCCAGAGAACTGCAACGATCCCTTGAAGCCAACGGATACAACTTCCGAATCACCCCCTATGATCTGCGGCACGCTGCTGTTTCTGCTCCAGGAGTCGCAGGGCAAGGCCGCAGCATTGGAGCAAGAGCAGTTGTGGCTAAAAGAATCCCGGAAATAAACCGCGGCCGCTGAACTCATCCCGAAATCCGCTAACAGACTGCCGTCGCGCTGAAAAAGCCTTATTTGGTTCTGCCAGAACGCTTGCGTATTCCGGTGTCGTATATCGGTGGAGGCGTGTAGGTGCTATATCCAGGAGGTAGCCCAGCTCCCCCAATATGAATCTGCTCCTCTCCTATCGGGTAGTAAAAAGCTGCTGCAGCTTGATCCAATAATTCGCGCACCAAGTGATAGATATCCGGCCGCTTACTTGCGCGCGGACCGGCAATATTCACCTTAAAAATCGACTCACGCCGCGTCCAGAAAATAAAATCACGCACGTTGTCTTCTTGCACACCTCCATCCATTTGCAGAAGGAGATGCGGTTTACATAATTTCTCGGCGATCCGAATCGTTTTAAGGGTTCCGCCTTCGAGCTCGCCCGTGTTTACAATCAGCGTGCCGTCGCTATCAATTACATTCTGGCGAGTGCGCGCGCCGTAATCCTCAGATGGCATTTCCTGCAGAGCGTATTGGGTTGCGAGAGGACCGTCTTCTGCTTTACGCCCGCGCGGACACCAGCCGCCATGGGGCATTCCGACCCCAATTGCCCAATCAAGTGCCGCCCGATCTGCACCGGTTTGGCCGCCGGAAACTACCATTGAAATGTAAAGTTTTACAATTGCACCTATTTATTGACGGGTTACGTTTTCAGTGAATTCTCACCTTTCCCAACCATGCAGTAAACTGCTTTCCCTAAGAAACAGTGGTCCAGCGGCGTATGTGGACCATCACGATAATCTGCAATGACCGATGCTGTGGCGTACACCTCGACAAATTGAACCGCAGGCCACCAAACGCACATGACGCCCGATCTTGAAAATTTTGCCCGTTGCGCCGAACTGATCCGGCAGGCCGATGGCCTGCTGGTTACGGCAGGTGCCGGCATGGGGGTCGACGCCGGACTCCCCGACTTCCGCGGCACCAACGGCTTTTGGCGAGCATATCCGGCCCTTGCCCAATCCGGCATCGCCTTTGATGAGATCGCATCCCCCGTCACCTTTCAAACCGATCCGGCGCTCGCTTGGGGCTTCTATGGGCATCGCCTCAACCTTTACAGGCGAACCGAACCTCATGAGGGCTACCGTTTGCTGCTCGATTGGGGGCGATCCCTAAACCACGGCGCTTTTGTTTTCACGAGCAACGTGGACGGCTTTTTTCAGAAGACCGGATTCGATCAAACGCGCATATTGGAATGCCACGGCTCGATCCACTGGCTTCAATGTACGGCTCGATGTTCTGGTCGCGTCTGGTCAGCGGATCAAATGATCCCGGTCGTTGACGATGCTGCCTGCCGCCTTGTTTCGTCATTACCGAAATGTCCCCGCTGTGGCGCCCTCGCCCGCCCGAACATCCTGATGTTTGGCGACATGGACTGGATTGAGGGGCGCACGAACATCCAGCAGGCCCACCTGAATGACTGGCTGGCGAGAACCGAATCGCTCGTAATAATTGAAATGGGCGCGGGCCGCAGCATCCCTACGGTTCGAGGGTTCGGCGAGCGCCTGAGCAACAAATACGGTTATCCGTTAATACGCATTAACCCTGCCGAACCCCACCTTGGCACCGCGCAAGGGATCTCGCTACCCATGGGTGCGCTGGCGGCCTTTCGCGGTATTGCTGGCGCACTTGCCACAGCGCGAACTTAGAAGAAATGCCTAGCGCATTGCGGCGGTTATCGGATTACGCCACCGATAGAGGCCATGTTTGCCGCGGGCGATAGCCACGCAATTCCTTAGTACGGAACCGCACGCGGCTTTGGGTCGAAGGCTGAAGGTTGAGGAATTCGGCGGTCTAGCTCTGTTTCTGGCCCTAGCGACCAAAAATATAAATTTGGCATCGTTCGTTCTGGGTAATATCGGTGTAGTTTATTGTGCAGCTTCGACTCGGCGGTTTGTGAGGCAAATGTTTACACATTCTGACTCACGCAACAGTTAATCAAAATGGCACTTCAAACTTGAGTCCACCAAGGAAATCTCCATGTCCGCAACAAAAAAATCAAAAAAAAGTATTTTTGCGCCACAAAATAATATGCAGGAGCGGCAAATAATTTCAGCCGACAATTCAATCGCGCCGGAAGTATTAAAAACGCTCTACAAGAATCAGTCGAGGGGGACATTCAGCGTGGCTTTGCGACGCCTAATAACGGATGCTGCAATGATTCACACTTGGAAACAGCTCGGCAAAATGAACACGAGCGATGCAATGTGGCTAGGCTTTTGGAACGCAGTTAGGCTGGCCATAATGGACGCCAGGCGGGAACTGGGACAGCCAAAACGGGAGACCGCACGTAAGAAGTTTTCCAGAGTGAGCAGCCGCGCGAAGGCGCTTTCAGCTCTTTTTCGAAGTGTAGAACTTGATCTCAATGCATATGAAATATTTCCCGACGATGCAATGGGCATCTTGGGTATTAAAAATTGGCCAAAATTGGATTCTCTTGAGCGAGCCGATGAGGCACACAAGTTATTGGCGTCCTGGCCAAGCGTAACAGAGTGTCTGGATACCCTCGCCAAACTGGCGCAGGCGCGCGCCATTAAAGAATTTGACGAACCACGCCTTGTTCGACGCAAAACTTTAGACGCGAGGCCCATTGCTTTTACTCGCTCTCTGCACGCTTACTTCATGTCAAATTACAAATCACCGTTTTATGGCACGATTGCAAAAATAACAGGAACAGTCTTTCAAATAGATTGGGACAAAAATAAGGTCACTCATGCACTCAGGAAAAATTCAAAAAATCTGAGCACTCGATAAACACACTTCTATTTTTAGCAGTTTCTTTTTCGAGGTAGCACCTAGTTTTTTTCTATTATGTGGCGCGCGCCGCTCTGTTTGCGTCAACGAGTTGATCGCTGCCCGCACCTCCTCCGACGGGCTTCCTGACGGCTTTAAACACGCCTAAGGTCGTTTGAGTCCTACGGTCTTCGCCCCCCCGCCGTGTTACGCGATACACGAAAATGTCATCGCTCGCAACCCGTTTTGCCGGCTTTCCCGACCTGAGAGGGGTACACATAAGACGCAATAATTTTTGCGCGGCATGCGTCCTTATGTGGACACGTTCGGGTCGCTAGAGTGGGCATGTTCTAAATCAATCAAAGGTGATTAAACATGTCGCAAAACATACTTCGGATGAAAGCAATTAGCGCAAGGTCAGGCCATTGCCGCTCCACGATTTACCGCTACCAAAAGATTGGTCTGCTGACAGCAATGGTGAAGATAGGCATGCGTTCTGTGGGGCTTCCCGAACTGGAGATCGACGCCATCAATGCCGCGCGTATTGCCGGCAAGAGCGAGAACGAAATCCGAGCTTTGGTTATCAAGCTTGAATCTGACCGTGAAGTTTCGGCTTAGGAGGCTCTCATGGACAACACATTGACACTTTTGCCGATCGACCAGACCGGAACCGACAAAACCTACAAAACCGATACAACAGATTTAGCTAGCAACGCAGGCTTTATGCGTAGCGTGTTCGGCGATCTCGTCGACACGCGGCCTGTGGTGGTGAGCTTCGAGGGCAACCCCGCCAGCGTTCCACGCAAGGTGTGGTCTGGCAGGCCGTGGCTGGACACACCCGACATCTGCGACTGCCTGCCTGCGAGCGCCAACAATTACTTCAGTCTCGCAGCCTTCAGACCGGACGATGCAGGACAATTTCGGCGTCAGAAGGCGCGCTTTCAGGCCCTGCACGCGGTGATGCTGGATGACATTGGCACCAAGGTAGCCATGGAACGTCTTACCTTGCCACCGTCGTGGCTGCTGGAAACATCGCCTGGCAATCATCAAGCCGGATATCTGCTCCGCGAACCACTGACGGACGGCAGCGTCGCCGATCGCCTGATGAATGCCATCGTCGCGGCGGGGCTGTGCGACCCCGGTGCTAACGGCCCGAGGGCGCGGTTGGCGCGCTTGCCTGTCGCGGTGAATGGCAAGCACACGCCGCCGTTCCAGTGCCGGATGGTTGAGTGGTCGCCCGAGTTTCGCTATTCGGTTGAGGACCTCGTCGATGGACTTCAGTTGGAGATGGCATCTATCGGGCGATCCACGCGGCATGATACGCGCGCCGCACAGCAGCGCCCGAGTGACGGCGACCCGGTATGGATACCGCGCCCTGGGGAAAACAGCGTGCTTGCCGCACTGCACGGCCGTAACCTATACAAGGCACCGCTGGGCAATGGCAAGCACGACATCAGCTGCCCGTGGCTGGTAGAGCATACGGAGGCGGTGAACAGCGGCACGGCCTATTTCGAGCCAGATGACAACTGGCCCATCGGCGGCTTCAAGTGTTTTCACGGGCATTGCGTCGAGCGGAATGTGCGCGACCTGCTGCACTTTGTGGATATTAAGGTCGAAGCCGCACGTATGAAGCCCACTATCCGCATCATACCGGGCGAAATCCATCGCGTGGCGGATGCGGCCGAGCGCGAACTGGCACACTCGGGGCGGCACTACCAGCGCGGCGGACTGATCGTTACAGTGGTCACCGATCCCGGCACACGCGAAACCAGCGTGCAGGACATCAGTAAGCCGGCCTTGGTAAGGGCATTGGCGGGCGCCGCCACCTGGGAGCGGTTTGATGCACGCTCCGAGGACTGGGTGCGCACCGACCCGCCGGACCGCCATTCGACTGTGCTGTTCGATTCCACCAGTTACCACCACCTGCCGGTGCTCAGCGGCCTTGCGCGGCAGCCCTATCTACGCGCGGATGGAAGCCTGATGACGGCAGCGGGGTATGACTCATCCTCAAGCATGTTCGGGGTGTTCGACGCGCGGGAGTTTTCGGTCCTCGACAACCCTAGCCTCGCGGATGCAAAAGCAGCACTCTCGCTGCTGCAAGATTTGTTGACCGAATTTAGCCTGCCAAGGGATACAGATCTGGCGGCCACCCTATCGGCGATGCTCACCGGCGCGGTCCGCCCGAGCCTGCCCCACGCGCCGATGTTCCACGTGCGCGCGCATATGGTGGGTTCGGGCAAATCTTACCTATGCGAACTGATCACGGCCTTTGCCACACCTCAGCGCGGTACACCGACCTCATTTCCGGCTGACGACGAGGAATGCCGGAAACTGCTGTTGGCGGAATTGTTGCGCGCGCCCGCGGTGATTGAGTTCGACAACCTCACCGGCGATCTGGTCGCGCACAAGAGCCTGTGCACCGTGCTTACTTCTGAGCACATGAGCGGACGCATTCTGGGCGCGTCGAAGACGGCCACCGTCAACACCCGCGCCTTGTTCCTGTCCAGCGGCAACAACGTGGGGCCTGTGCAGGACATGACCCGGCGCTGCATCACGATTCACCTAGACCCTGGTTGTGAGGTCCCGGCAGCGCGCAGCTTCAAGCGCCCCGAACTAGTACGCGATGTACTGCGCGAGCGTGGGAGATATATTGCAGCGGCATTGACCATCGTGCGCGCCTGGATCTTGGCTGGCCGACCCAAAGCCGATTGTAAATCGATGGCGGGTTACGGAGACTGGTCCGATCTGTGCCGACAACCGCTGCTCTGGCTGGGCCTTGCCGACGCAACCGAATCGGTGTTCGAGTCGATGACCGAAGACCCCGATCGTGAAACACTGGGCCGCGTACTGACCGGCTGGCAATCGGCATTCGGCAATGGAGCAGCGATGGTGCGCGACGCCGTACGAGTCTCGGAATTCGGCAATGACCACGCAGAACTGCGCGAAGTCATGCACGATATTGCTGACGAACGTGGCCAGATCAATCGTCGCCGGTTCGGGTGGTGGATCAAGCGCCATGCTGGCCGCATCGTTGAGGGACGGCGCTTTGTACGCACCAACAGCAGCCGTTCGGCGGAAGTATGGAAGGTTGAGTCGGTTTCGTAGGTTTTATCGGTTTCAATTTCCCCTTCACCGAAAAGTGTCATCAGCAAAACCAACAATTTATCCCCTGTTAATCGGATACGAGAAGAGCTAACCCAAGGCGCTTATGGCACAACCAATCAACAAAGCACGTCCGACTGACGCAACAATCCGCGCCCTCAAGCGCGTTGAGGACGGCGAGCGCCCGACTCATGCTGCGACTGCCGAGGGCATCAATACTTCAACGCTGTTCCGGGCACTATCCAAGAAGCGGCCGCGTAAGCTTTTTGTGGTCATCGCCATAAATAGCGACGTATTTACCGCCTGGATTGAGGATCAGAACTATCGGCGGCAAGGGGCCAGCACCGCTTTTTCGACACCAGAGGAAATGCAGGCCACATTAAGCAAGCTACTCGCACAGTGTTGCACCGTTGCCAACACCTTTGCGAGCAACGGTGCAACGGACAGCCAATCGATCGATCGATTGAAAAACAATCAAAAACAATTGTGAAGGTCTGGCGCTATGATGGCGCGTATGGGCCCGAGGTACTAACTTCGCCCCCGAAACACTGCGCTGTCAGCTGTTATGCCCTTGGAAGTCGGGGCAAGTCAGAAATAATCAACGATCGTTTATTTTTTATTGCATTGAGGATCAACACAAGGCAAAATTCAACGATCGTTTATCTTTTTTGGAGTTTCCATGGCAAACCGCGAGGTGGGGATCTCTTCCGTTGCTGAGCTCGGAGAAATTTTGCGGGCCGTGCGCAAGGAGTCTGGACTGACCCAAAAAGATGCCGCCGCACTATGCAACGTCAGTTTGCCATTTCTTAACGGTCTGGAGCAAGGGAAGCAGACCGCCCAAATCGGAAAAGTGTTGTCAGTCTGCAGCCGTTTCGGTATCGACATCAGGATGAGATTGCCAGGTGAAACAGCATGAGCACCTTGACGGTCTTGGCCAATGGGGCACCGGTCGGAACGGTTGAAATCGATAACGGGCGCTGGAGCTTCTGCTACACGGCAGGGTGGAACGATTATGCGCTCTCGCCCAATTTCCCGATTGTCACCCAAAAATTCGAAGACACCGCAAACACCAAGCCCGTTGAGTGGTTCTTCGAGAACCTGTTGCCTGAAGGCCGGCTGCGAGACCTGATCGCTTTTCGAGACCGAATCGATCCGCGTGACACCTGGGCGCTGCTGATTCGACACGGACAGGATACAGCGGGGGCCCTCTCGTTAATGCCTGCAGGGTTCGATGCAACGATCAACGAAACGCTGGTTCCGCTTCCACGCGAGGCGCTGCAGGAAAAGATTGAGGCATCCCGAGCACGCAATCTCCCGCTGATGGCATCATGGGATGACATCCGCATGTCTTTGGCCGGCGCACAGGAAAAACTGGGGCTGCGTATTAACGCCAATGGCGCACTGTTTTTGCCAGAAGGTTCGGCCCCCTCGACGCATATTGTCAAACCCGAGAATGCCAGCGCAGATTTTCCGCACTGCCCTGCCAATGAATTTTTCTGTATGCGCCTTGCTCATGCGCTGAAGGTTCCGGTGCCCGCAGTCAACCTGGTGCATCTGCCCGAGCCACTTTATGTCATCGAACGATTTGACCGCGTGCCATTGGAAAAGAGCGCCCAAAAGAACACTGGCAGCGCGATTGGGCGGATCCATCAAATAGACCTGTGCCAAGCGTTAGGTGTGGCCCCCTCAAAAAAATACGAGAGCGAAGGTGGACTGGGGTTGCATCACTTGTTTGGAGTGCTGCGCGGCAGCTTCATCGAACGCCCCATTGTGGCGGCCAATGCAGTCGTCCAATGGATCGCCTTCAACTATCTCATCGGCAACTTGGACGCACACGCCAAGAACATTGCCTTCTTGATGCGCGGACAAAAAGCGGTGGTGGCCCCCTTCTACGACATGCTGTGCGTGGAGGCTTATCTGCCAAGGCAAACCATGTCTATGTCTATCGCCGGCGAGAACAAGCCTGGCTGGGTTGAGGGGCTGCACTGGGATGCAATGGCCTATGAGGCCGGTGTGGCACCACGACTGGTTCGCAGTATCTTGTCGCGGATGAGCACAGAACTGCCAGAGGCGATCTCGGGAATCATCGGGGACGAACGGCTATTGCCAAACGAGCGGGATTTTCTGCGAGCGAAAGTGCTGCCCGTCATCGAAGAACGACTCGGGTTTGTTGCCGAGGCAATCAAGTCAAGACAATCAACGATTGAAGAACTGCTCAACAGTAAGGAAATCGACCCATCCGTTGCAAAGCGTTTAGCGGGTCCAGACTGATTTACTTATTTTTTGGCGGGCATTGAGGTCCGCGAAGAGCTTTTGAAGAACGTGTGCAAGTCGATTATGACTGCCCCACAAAACGCCACGAATAGTGGTTCGAGTCCTCTTTTCCCCGAATCGACATTTAAATTTCGTGCACCAAATTTGCACCAAAATCACCCGAAACCCGCGCCCAGCCTAGCGCAGAAGTCCTCTTCTGGGCACCAGCAATACAGGATAATGCAACGGGCGCGAACAAGTCATTCGTGCCCGCTTAACCTCACTGCATTTGATCCTAAACAAATATTCCTGCTTTATTTGAACGGATGGCGACGGACGATGGTCTGTTCGCGATCTGCTCCGGTTGAAATCATATCGACTGGAATTTCGCAGACCTGCTCGATGCGTTGCAGGTAGTGCTGGGCCGCCTTCGGCAAATCTTCGTAACGCGTAATTCCGATGGTGCTGTCTTTCCAGCCCGATAATTGCTCATAGATGGGCTCACACTGCGCAAGCATGTCCGCACCAAATGGCAATATGTCGCGCTGCGTATCGCCTACTTTATAGCCGGTACAAATCTTCAGGCTATCGAGACCATCCAGTACATCAAGCTTGGTCACGCAAAGACCAGATATACCGTTGATCTGGATCGAACGCTTTAGAGCCGCCGCATCGAACCAGCCACAACGCCGCGGCCGGCCCGTCACCGAGCCAAACTCATTGCCGCGTTCAGCGAGGAATTTTCCAGTCTCATCTTCCAGCTCCGTCGGGAATGGACCGGATCCAACACGTGTGGTGTAAGCCTTGGTGATGCCCAGCACGTAATGCAAAAGGTGCGGCCCGACTCCGGCACCGGCACACGCAGCCCCCGCCACGCAATTGCTGGAAGTGACGTAAGGGTAGGTGCCATGATCAATATCGAGCAATGTGCCCTGCGCGCCTTCGAACAGCAGGCTTTGTCCTGCCTTTTGTGCCGCCGCAAGCAGGCTTGGAACATCGGCAACCATCGGCTTGATACGAACCGCAAGCTCCAGCGCCTGATCATGGGTTTTGTCGAAATCAACCGTCGGCGCACTGAAATAATTTTTCAGCACAAAGTTATGGTAATCGAGCACTTCGCGCAATTTCGCCGCAAATCGCAATGGATCAAACAGATCCTGCAGGCGCAACGCACGCCGCGCAACCTTGTCCTCATAGGCGGGGCCGATGCCGCGTCCGGTCGTACCGATTTTGCCCTTGCCTTTGGCGGCTTCGCGCGCGTGATCAATCGCCACATGGTAGGGCAAAATCAATGGGCAGACTTCACTGATACGCAGACGGCTCTTCACGTCAACGCCAGCAGTCTCCAGTTCGTCAATTTCTTTGAGTAATGCGTCGGGCGAGAGCACGACACCGTTACCGATATAACAGGCGACATTGGGTCGCAAAATACCCGAAGGAATAAGGCGCAGGACGGTTTTTTTACCGTTGATGACCAGCGTATGGCCGGCGTTATGGCCGCCCTGAAAACGAACGACTCCCTGTGCATGCTCCGTCAACCAGTCGACGACCTTACCCTTACCCTCGTCTCCCCACTGACTGCCGATTACTACGACGTTCCTTGCCATGAAAGTTCCGCTTTCTGTTTTGCCAGCGCACCGCGCAGCACGGGTTCTTAAATTTTGACTAATTTCCAACGACCATCCGACTTGCCCAAGCGCCGGTTACAACCAAGTTCGGCACGCGCTTTTTCGTGGCCTGGCAAATCGACAATCACCGTTTCTCCACGGCTGCGCAAAACCGCGATGGCGCGCTGCAACGCCGCGTCGCGTGGATGATAAGGCGCCAGTACAGGCGGCCTGACGGGTTCCTGTGCCGCCACCATCAAGACTTCCCTCAAGTCCATGCTAAAGCCTGTTGCCGGCCTTGCACGACCGAATGCCTTGCCCACCTCGTCGTAACGTCCACCCAGCGCCAGCGCATTGGCGCAGCCCTCGGCATACACCGCGAATACAACGCCACTATGGTAGTGCAATCCGCGCAGCTCACCTAAATCAAAACCAATTTCAGCACCATCGCCACGCGTCGCAGCCGCAATCGCCTTCAATTGTGACAATGCACGGCGGATTTCCGGAAAAGCCGGTAGCTTGCGGGCGGCCGTAGCCAAAATCTTTTCATCACCGACCAGTTCCGGCAGCGCCAGCAATGCCGTAGCCGTTTTGGCATCCAGATTCCGCACCCGCTGCTCAAGTGCGGGCATATCCTTGGCCTGCACGGCGCGAAATAACTCGCCTTCGAGATCGCGGCTGATGCCTGCGCGAGCCACCAGTGATCTGAACACTCCTACATGTCCGATATCGAGCTGGAAACGCTTAACCCCCGCCAGACGCAGCGCATCGAGCATCAAACGCTGGACCTCGAGGTCACTCTCAATACCGGCATGCCCGTAAATTTCGGCGCCGATTTGCAAGGGCTCGCGTGACCGGTTGATACCCGCCGGCAATGTATGCAAAACGCTGCCGGCATAACAGAGGCGATTAACACCGCGCCGATTCATCAGATGTGCATCGATACGCGCCACCTGGGGCGTAATGTCGGCCCTGACACCCATGGTGCGGCCTGAAATCTGATCGACGAGCTTGAAGGTCTTCAGATCAAGATCGTGCCCGGTCCCCGTCAGCAAAGAATCGACATATTCGAGCAGCGGCGGCAACACCATTTGATAGCCGTGCCGCTCAAACAAATCAAGCATGGCACGCCGCAACGCCTCAATACGGCGGGCGTTAACGGGGAGAATATCCTCGAGGTACTCAGGTAGAAGCCACTTACGCATGGGAGGTCAGAAGGTTAGGAAAAACGGGGAAGAGCATACACTTGAAACAGTCCGGCGGCGATGCCGGCTTACCAAAACAGTGCCAGCGCGAGCAATCCGGCCGACATCGAGGCCAGGCCAATAAAACGAATCTGGCCATCCGACATTTCCGTTACACGTCTAAAAGTTTCACGCCACATCTTTGGAGCAGCGAAAGGCAACACTCCCTCGATAACGAGCATCAAGGCAACAGCAACGAGCAGATTGTCAGCCACGCAGAGAACACCTATGAAAAATCCAGCAGGTTATTTCTGCGGCTTGCTATTTTTAAAGTACTTGAAAAATTCCGAGTTGGGTTCGAGCACCATCACGTCACTCTTGTTCTTGAAACTCTGGCGGTAAGCCTCCAGGCTACGATAGAAAGAGTAAAACTCGGCATTTTGTTCGTAGGCACGCGCATAGATCGCCGAAGCCTTGGCATCCCCCTCGCCCTTCTTGCGCTGCGCCTCCCGGTAAGCCTGTGCGATGATTACTTCACGCTGCTTGTCGGCATCGGCACGAATCTTTTCTGATTCGGCAGCACCAGTCGAGCGCAACTCGTTGGCGACGCGGGTACGCTCCGCCTTCATACGGCCGTATACGGATTCACTGACTTCGTTGGGAAGGTCGACGCGCTTTAGACGAACGTCCAAGACCTCAACACCGATCTTCTGCGCGTCCTCATTGGCCTTCTGGCGCATAAACTCCATGATCTTGTCACGTTCACCGGAGACCACGTCGTGTACCGTACGATTGCCGAACTCGGCACGCAGACCGTCGTTGATGGTCTGTAACAAGCGCGTCTGTGCACGCATCTCGTCGCCGCTCACGCTGATGTAATACTTCTCGACCTCGGCAATCCGCCATTTGATAAAAAGGTCGACGAGAACATTCTTCTTTTCCGAAGTCAGGAAACGCTCGGGCTCGGGCGTGTCGATGGTAAGAACGCGCACATCAAAATACCGCACGTTGTCGATGAAGGGCATCTTGAACGCCAGGCCAGGCTCTTTGATGACATTGACGATTTCACCAAAGCGCAGAACGATCACGTTTTGCCGCTGATCGACCACAAACAGTGACAACGAGAGCACGATCAGGACGACAAAGGCCCCGGCCAGAACACCTGCCATATTATTCTTCATTAACGCGGCTCCCTTTCACGACTGCGCAAACCCTCGCGCGACCTGCTCACCGCAGGAGGAACCACCTCTGCGCCGGGACTGGCCTCAGCGGGGCGACTCATCGCATCAACCGGCGGCGGCACGGTCGGCGCCGCCATCTGCATGATCTTGTCGAGCGGCAGATAAAGCAGGTTGTTTCCGCCCTTCTGATCGACGACGATTTTGCTGGTATTGCTCATGATTTCCTGAACGGCATCAAGATAGAGGCGATCTCTTGTCACGCCCGGCGCCTTGTTGTACTCCGCAACGATCTGACGAAAGCGGCTGGCATCACCCTCTGCACGCTCGATCACCCGCTGCTTGTACCCCTCCGCCTCTTCCAGCAGGCGGGAGGCAGTGCCACGCGCCTTCGGAATCACGTCGTTCGCATACCCCTGCCCTTCATTTTTCTGCCGCTCACGGTCCTGACCAGACTTCACCGCATCATCAAAAGCCGCCTGCACCTGCTCCGGTGGCTGGGCGTTCTGCATGGTGACCTTGCTGACACTGATACCGGTCTTATACCGGTCGAGGATTTCCTGCATCAATTTCTGCGCACGCACCGTGATCTGGGCGCGACCTTCCTGCAGCACAAAATCCATCGTGCTCTTGCCGACAATTTCCCGTATTGCCGTCTCACCCGCTTGCAGTACAGCGTCGTCAGGAGACCGATTATTAAAAAGATAATCACGCGGCTCCTTCAGCAGGTATTGAACCGCGAACTGGATGTCGATGATATTTTCGTCATCGGTGAGCATTAACGCCTCTTTCGGCACCTTGCTCTTGACCGAGTTGCGATAACCGATTTCAACGGTACGCACCTGCGAAACATTCACCACTTCGGCGGTCTCAAACGGATACGGAAAGTGCCAGCGCGGACCAGGATGGGTTTCCTCGATAAATTTGCCAAACCGCAGAACAATGCCACGCTGGCTGGCATCAACAATGTAAAAACCGCTTGCAAGCCAGACGGCAAACACCAGACCGGCCATCACGCCAGCACCACCGCCGATCGATGGCATCGCCGGGCCATTGCCAGAAGGGGTTCCGTTACCACCGCCTTTGCGACCGAACATTGCGCCGATCTTGCGATTGAAATTGCGCATGAGTTCGTCGAGGTCAGGTGGCCCCTGATTCCCGCCGCGCTTGCCCCACTGCGGATCGTTAATCGACATCAGCACAATCAGTGCGCGCGAAACGCGCTCGCCGAAAAAGCCGCGGAATGAGCGCCAGTAGGAAGTCATGCTTAACTAATCCTGTGTCAAGCCGCCGCAAAACGCGCAACCGATGCGCGGGTTTCAGCGGCAGATTCTTCTAAAGTTAAACGAAGCAAATCAAGACCGGCCCCAGTTTGGGCACTAATCCTGACAGCTGAAATTTTACCATATTCGTCACGCTCAACCCTTGCGCTGTCATCACAGAGGTCAATCTTGTTGTAAACCAGAACCTGTGGCAAGTCCGATGCGCCAATTTCCGCCAAAACCGCATTGACCGCCGCGATTTGTTCGGCGCGCATCGGGCTACTCGCATCCACAATGTGTAGCAGCAAATCCGCCTGCACCGCCTCCTCGAGAGTCGCGCGAAATGCCGCCACCAGGGTGTGGGGCAGTTCGCGGATGAAGCCAACCGTATCTGAAATCACCACCTGCCCGGCATTCTCCAGAAAAATCCGCCTAGTCGTCGTATCCAGTGTCGCAAACAGCTGGTCCGCCGCATAGGCCGCGGAACGGGTCAGCGCATTAAACAGTGTGCTCTTGCCTGCATTGGTATAACCGACAATCGACACCGAGAGCAGATTCGCGCGCCGTCTCGCACGGCGCTGCACATCGCGCTGACTGGCGTGACGTGCCAGCTTATCCTTCAGAACCTTGACCCGCTTGCCGAGCAAACGGCGGTCGGTTTCCAGCTGCGTTTCACCGGGGCCACGCATACCGATCCCGCCCTTCTGCCGCTCCAGATGCGACCAGCCACGCACCAGCCGTGTCGCCAGGTGTTCAAGTTGCGCCAGCTCCACCTGTAACTTGCCTTCATGACTTCTGGCGCGCTGCGCAAAAATATCGAGAATCAAGCTGACGCGATCAACCACACGCACCTGCAGCCTCTTCTCAAGATTGCGCTCCTGGGCAGGCGACAACTCATGATTGAAAATGACCAGCCCGGCCTTGTGCTCAAGCAGCGCCGCGGCGATTTCGTCAACCTTGCCCGACCCGGCGAACAGCGCCGGATCCGGCCGCTGCCGGCGACCTCGCAAAACGATTCTTGGATCCAAGCGTGCGCTCTGCGCGAGCTGAACGAGCTCTTCAGTCGACTCTGTGTATCCCGGCTCGCCGAGATTAAGGCTGACGAGAACCGCCCGCGTATCCGCCCCTGGACGGTCAAACATCAGACAAGCGATGAGGCAGTATGAAAGAACTAGCCTTCAGCAGGGGCATCGGCCGACATGTTGACGGCGCGCGCCGGCACCACGGTCGAGATGGCATGCTTGTAGACCATTTGTGTAACGGTATTCTTGAGCAAGACGACATATTGGTCGAAAGACTCGACCTGCCCCTGCAGTTTGATACCGTTTACAAGATAGATGGACACCGGAACATGCTCCCTGCGCAGGGCGTTCAGAAACGGGTCTTGTAAAAGCTGCCCTTTTGTACTCATGTTGACTCCATCAGGTAAATTATTTAAGCAACGTCACTGTACTGCATTTCACAGCGATACGCCATAGCGGATGCGGGTTCGGGGCGGCGTCTAGCGTTTTTTCGCGTGCCGTCGTTCGTAGGGATTCATGCCCTGCCGGAATTCAATTTTTAGCGGGGCACCGCGCAGCTTGAACGCGTCGCGCAAATAATGTTCAAGGTAGCGGCGATAGGTTTCCGGCACCTTCTCAAGCCCGCTGCCGTGAATGATGACACGCGGCGGATTACTGCCGCCCTGGTGCGCGTAACGCATTTTCGGGCGAAACATGCCGCTCCTTGGCGGCGCCTGCTTCGCGATCGCCGCCATCAGCGCTCGCGTCAGCTTGGGCGTCGAGAGCTTGGCCATGGCCGATTGATAAGCGCGCTCAATCGACACAAACAACTGCGGCAGACCGGTGCCGGCCAGTGCCGAAATATGATGAACCTCGGCAAAATCCATGAAATTTAGGGTGCGTGCGAGGGTCTGTTTCGCCCATTCACGCTGCTGCATGGTCAGGTTGTCCCACTTGTTGACGGCCACCACGAGTGCGCGCCCTGCATCCAGCACGTAGCCGGCGATATGCGCATCCTGGTCAACAATTTTTTCACTGCCATCGAGTACCAATACAACCACGTTGGCGTCTTCGATCGCCTGCATGGTTTTAACCACTGAAAACTTTTCAACGGCGTCGTCAACGCGACCCCGACGACGCATGCCGGCGGTATCGATCAACGTATAGGGCCGTCCGCCGCGCTCAAAGTCGACATAAATGCTGTCACGCGTAGTGCCCGGCACATCGGACACCACCACGCGGTCCTCGCCCAGAATACGATTAACAAGAGTGGACTTGCCGGCGTTAGGCCGACCCACCACTGCGATGCGTGGATGCTTGGAGGTTTCTTCGACCTCTTCAGGCGGACGCTGCAACGGCGCATCCGGGAATTCGGCCAAAATCAAATCAGCGAGTTCACTAACGCCCTCGCCGTGAGCGGCGGAGATCACTAGCGGGTCGCCCAGCGCGAGTTCGTGGAACTCGGCCGCCACATGCTCGGGGCGCATGCCCTCAGCCTTGTTGACCACCACCCAATGCTTGCGGCCGATCTTGCGCAATTGATCGGCAATGATGCGGTCCTGCGAAGTCAGTCCCTGGCGACCATCGACCAGCAAGACAACACCGTCGGCCTCATCGATCGCCTGCAATGTCTGCCGTGCCATCGAGCGCCGGATCACGTCCTCGGTAACTGGCTCAAAGCCACCGGTATCAACCACGAGATAACGTTTGTCGCCCAGACGTCCGCGGCCATAGTGGCGATCACGGGTGAGTCCCGGCATATCCGCGACGATGGCATCTCTGCTGCGCGTGAGGCGGTTGAAAAGCGTCGACTTGCCGACGTTTGGACGGCCGATGATTACTAGGGTCGGGATCATGGCCTGTGCTGTAAAAAGAAAATCGTTATCGCGCTGAAAATCATTGGGAAACTGGTGGCGTCAAACGCCGCGGTCACTGTATTGCCATTGCAAACACGCCGCCCTTCAAGGTCTGCACGATAACATAGTCGTCCAAAGAAACCGGCTGCGCCACAATCGGACTGCCGTCGGTGGGCAGGCGGGCGACAAAAGAGCCGTCTTCACGCGATAAAAAATGCACATAGCCCTGCAAATCGCCAACCGCAATATAACGCCCTGCCAGCGCCGGCGCCGTGACATTGCGGCCGTATAACTTGTCCTGCCTCCACAGACTCGCCCCGCTGCTGCGGTCAAACGCTACGACTGCGCTTTTTTCGTCGGACGCATAAACGCCGCGTGTGTCCATGGCGAGACCGGAGATGCTGGAAAAATCGCGCGCCCAAAGCAACTCGCCCTTGAGCACACCAAAACACGCGACACGCCCCTGATACGCCGCGGCGCATACCTGCCGGCCGTCGGTGACAGGCACGCTTAACACATCGGCCACCCGCTCGAGTTCGGTGGTGCCCTTGGGCAACGCGACGGTGGATTCCCAGACCAGGTTGCCGTTAGCAGCGGACACCGCAACCAAACGTCCGCCAGGAAATCCTGCAAAAATCGCGCCGCGATACGGCTTGACCGTGACGTGAGTACGCAACGTCAACGGCGGCAGCGTGCGTTGATAAACCCACTTGCGCGCACCGGTGGCAGCATCCAATCCAAACAAGCGACCATCACCAGCCCGGACCACCACCACACCTTGTTCGATCTGCGGTGCACTCAGAACATCGCTACTGATCTGCGCCTTCCACAACATTTTTCCTGCAATGTCGTAGGCAAAAATTTCACCCTTGGCCGTGCCAACCACGATCATATTATCGTTGCCACCAACGCCACCGGAGAGCACTGCCTTGACGTCTATCCGCGTCAGCGTTTTACCGTTCACGGGATCAAAACGCGTTATCTGGCCGTTGACACCGGTTGCTACCACCGCCGATTCGGCCAACAGCGGTGAAAAAACAAAACGCTCCGCCGAACCGACCCCGCCCTGCCACAACAGCTTGGCGGTTGCCGTA
>CAIWNB010000539.1 GCA_903913965.1 uncultured beta proteobacterium | reverse complement strand
TGCTGCGCGATTTGACCGCGCGCCAGCTCAGTGACGCCCTGCATGAAGGGATACGCGATAACCACAGCAGCACGGAATTCAACCGATTGCTGCCGCGCATGGAACGTCTGAGCCGTGTCATGACTGAAGTTGGCAGTGCGCTCAGTGGCAGCCGCTTGCATATTGATTTTCTGCCCCCTGTGGGCACACGCGTCGCGCTCGATGACCGCTACAAGGGCGAGGCGATTGAAGGCGAGGATTTCTACCTCGCCATTATGCGTATCTGGCTTGGTTCGCGTCCGCCTGATCCGGCGTTGAAGGAGGCCTTGCTCGGCAGTGGTTTTATGCTTGGCACGCGCTAGGGTTTTGATCGTCGCGTCTGTGTGGGGCTTCCTGCGTCAGCCCAACCTAACTTTTAGAAATTAGTCATGACTTGTGGCGTGGGCTGACGCAGGAAGCACAACATGATTACGCTCCCCGTATCCGCTCGCCTTTTCATTGCCACCACCGGCCCAGTTACGATTAACGATTCCACGGTCGATGTAACTGTGCAGCGTTGAATGTGGTCAATCTACAGCCTTTTGTACGTGGCCATGTTTTACGGGGTTGTAGTGAATGTAATTCACATGCCGTTCGACATCAGCCTCGTCACGAATTTGATGTTCCCAATAGCGGCGTTGCCAGATACCCCGTTCACGTTTTGCTGCGCGGCTTGGAGGAACGTACTCCTCGTTGGGCAGGAGTCGGGAAAATCCTGCCTTAATCAGCGACCAGCGCATTGGGAAATTTCTATCGCCTGGTGGTAGTCGCCAAATTGCATGTAAATGTTCTGGTAAAACCACCATTGCAACTATCGAAAAGGGATGGGCTTCTTTTACCTTATTGATGATGGCTCGCAAATCATCGATATGGTGGATAAGGGTGTCGGATGTACGATCTGCCAAATTTACGGTGAAGAAATAGGTGGCACCTTTTGCGTTGGCGCGACGGTAAAGCAATCGTCAGTCCTCCCGTGGCACGTGTTGGGCTTCCTGCGTCAGCCCAACCTACCTTCCTGAAATCAGTGATGACTTGTAGGTTGGGCTGACGCAGGAAGCCCAACGTAAGCGTGTGTCGTGATCAAGACCTCAGGCGTTACCGCCCAAACCGTTTCGCTGTCTCCGCGCCCTTGGCCCGCGCAATTAGCGTCTCCGCATCCTCACGTAACAACAAGCGCTCAGCGACGAGTTGCTCTGCGGCCACACTAAACTTTTTGACGTAATTGGCATGATCGCCGTAACGCTCTTCGAGCGAGGGACGCAGATCGTTTTTTTCTACACGCTCGGCGCGTGTGGCGGTAAACGGGGCGTAGCTGCCATCGCGGTCGCAGAGCTCGCCCTCGGGATGTGGCTTGGCGTATTCGTTCCAGCCGGTGTGGGTGGCGAGCGGCACAGCGATTTCGGGTAAGCGTATGCCGGCGATCTCATTGCCGTCGGCGTCGATCTGTGTGATCAATACCTTGTAGGGTTTGCTGGTGTCGAAGACCGGTGTGATCCAGTCACGCAACACGCCCTGTTCGTTGACGCGATTGGCGGTCTTGAGGCCGGGGATGGCGGGAAATTTCAAGGCGTCGACCGTGGTGAACGTGCCGTCAGCGAGGCGCGGTGTGCGCGTGTCGGGGGGCGCTTTGCCGGCAGTCCATTCGTCGAGCGCGATCACCAGCGCGCGCTGCGCTGGTGTCGGGCTGTGCGGGTTGCGCGGGTTGACGCACTGTCCGCGCGTCGAAGTCATCCAGGCGGTGGCGCCGTGTTGTGTGCCGGCGATCAGATAGGCGCGTGCGGTCGGCGGCAAGACCACATCTTTTTGCCCGAGTGGATCAGTGACGGTCAGTGAAGCGCCTTTTTGCCAGTATTCAGTCGAGGTGTTGGTCTCCATCCACAACGGATCAAAGCCATCGTTGCGAAAAAGGCCGTCGGTTTTGCCGGTGACGGGGTCGGTCAAGCGCGCCGCTGAAAACGGAAAGGTGTTTTCCGGGAAGGTGTGATCTTCGTGCTGGGTGTTGGTGCGGTTGGGCTGGCCGAATTCATAGTTGAGAAACACGCCGCCGGCGCCGGCGGTGTGCGCGTAGACGCCGTCGAAGACTTTGCGTGCGGTTTCGTCCTGATTGAAACCGAGGTAGACGAAATCACGCAGGAAGCGTCCGCTTTGCGAGGCGCCAAAGGCGAGCGTGCCGGTGATGCCCTGCAACGGACTGGCGTTACCCTTCGCATCATTGCCGCCGGCGCGCAGAAAGGACACCAGATCACGGGTTGCCGCCAGACCGATGCCGAGCACGCGCGGGTCTTTGGCTTTGTAATGAAATTCGTAGATCACGCCGGGCTCCGGGTTGCCGCCGATCAACTCGAGCGCACGCGGGCCGGCCCAGGCCCAGCGCGCGGCGGGAATCTCCACGCGCGGATCTTTTTCGCCGCGGCGCATGGTCAGGCGTGCTTCACTTTGTTCAAGTGTCGCCGCATCGTAGTAGAGCTTCAGCAGTTGTTTGCGCGGCGCTTCGCCGGGCTTGGGCGGATCGGCGCGGTCGCGCGTCTCGGTGATGATCTCATCGCGAATGAGGCGCACGATGGGTTTGCCATTGTCGCTGGCGATTACCGCGCTCATCGACATGCCGTTTGAGGCGCGCGGCGCTTCCGAATCCCAGCCGCTCCACACCAGCGAATAGCCGCGACGCAGGAAGAGGCCATTACCGGCGTCCTCGGGATTTTTTGGATCATTGGCCGAGGCCACCGATTTCGGATTGCCGTCCATCAGCCGCCAGTGGATGACTTTGCGGCCGCGATTGGTGACGTCGTAAATCAGTTTGTGATTGCCGCGTGCCGCATCAATCGGTCGCAGGATAAAGAAGTCGGCTTCATACTCAACGCGGCCCTGCGCATTGCGCGGTGCTTTGTCGAGGTTAACGATGACTTTGTTGCGCGGGTCGGCGGGATCGATTTCGCCCTTGAAGCTGCCGCGCACGCGTTCGTAGGCGCCGCTCTCGCCAAAGCCAGCGCCGTTGGCGAAGGGTTCTACCGACACCGTGTTGATGGCGGTCAGGCGGGCGGCTGCCGGTGCGGTGAGGCCTGCCAGCAGTGCGACGCCCAAGAGCTTGATACACGTGGTGCGGTGGCTGGCGCGGCGCGCGGCCTTGGTCATTGCAAACATGGTGATCCCCCGGGAGTTGGTGCTGCGGCTGTCATCGAGCCGCATGCTGCCGCCGATTATGCCCGAGGGCGGGCTGGGTGCGGCCGCCCTACGAACTACACGACAGCGCTGAACACCCCGCCTTGTGGCGCGCCCATTCGGGGCGACGTGCGGCAAGGTCATCGCAGCCGGGTTGCTCGTCATAGGGGCGTTGCAGGACGCGCATCGTGCGTTCCATCACCGAGGCATCACCGGCGGCCAGCGCTTCGATGGCCAGATGCGCGAGGTAATTGCGCAATACATATTTCGGATTGACGGCGTTCATGCGGGCGATACGTTGTGACGATGGCGTGGCTTCGCGCTGCGTGTGCGCGATGTAGTCGCGCAACCAAGTTGCGACGCGCTTGCGGTGGGTGGTGGAAACAGCGCCTTCGTTGTAAAAGGCTGGCTGTAGCGGCGCCACCAAGGCGTGGTCGTCGAGTGCCGCTGCATTGTCATCAACCGGCACGTTGGCGAGCAGGCGGAAAAACAGCGTGTAGTCGGTTTCAGTCGCCTCGAGCAGACTGAACAGGCCGGCATTCAACCCCGCATCGACGGTGCTGCTGGCGGCGAAACCAAGTTTGGTCGCCAGCGTTTTCTGCCACGCGCTTTCATAGGTGTCGGCAAACAGCACCAGCCCCTCTTCGAGCGGCGCCTTGTCTTCGGTTAGACCATAGAGCGCGTTGGCGAGTTGCCACAAATTCCATTGCGCGATCTGCGGCTGATTGGCGTAGCAATAGCGGCGTCCGCTGGCGTCGGTGGTGTTCGGCGTCCACTGCGGATCGTAGCCCTCGAGCCAGCCGTAAGGGCCGTAGTCAACGGTCAGACCGAGGATGGACATGTTGTCGGTATTCATCACGCCATGCACAAAGCCGACGCGCATCCAGTCGTTGACCATCAGCGCGGTGCGGCGGCAGATTTCCTGAAACCAGCGTCCGTAAATAGCGGCCGGCGTGCCGCCGTCTTGCAGCAGTTCGGGGAAGTGCGCGGCGATGACATGATCGGCCAGGCGTTTTAACAGCGCGCCTTCGCCCTGTGCAGCGTGGAGCTGAAAATTACCGAAGCGCACGAATGAGGGCGCGACGCGACAGACCACCGCCCCCGGCTCGGGCGCGGGGTTGCCGTCATAGAAGAGGTCGCGCACCACGGCCGCACCAGTGGCGGTCAGGCTCAGGGCGCGTGTGGTCGGCACGCCGAGGTCATGCATCGCTTCGCTACACATGAATTCGCGCACCGAGGAACGCAGCACGGCACGTCCGTCGGCACGCCGCGAATAAGGCGTTGGGCCGGCGCCTTTGAGTTGCAGTTCGTAAGATCGGCCCGCGGCGTTGATCACTTCGCCGAGCGTGATGGCGCGGCCGTCACCGAGCTGTCCGGCCCATTGCCCGAACTGGTGCCCGCCGTAGCGCGCGGCATAAGGTTGCATGCCCGGCAGCACGCGGTTGCCGGTCAGCGCCTCCGCCGCCGGTCCGCAGGCGTCGAGAGGGCGTGCGATGCCGAGGGTGGCGGCCACCGTATCCGACCAGCCGAGCAGACGCGGCGCCGGCACCGGCGTGGGATCGACGCGCGTGTAGCAGGCGTCGCTAACCGCGCGCGATACGTTGCGCGTGTCCGGGTCGCCGGGCAGTTCGCGCACAAAGCGGTTACTGAATTCGAGCGCGCACAAATCGCGCGGCGCGGCGGCTGCAACACCCGGTGAAATCACATCCTGCTTCACACTCAGACTCCTAGCGCCAGCCACGCGACTCAGCGTTTGGCAGGCGGAAAAACAGCGCAATCACGGCGCGAATTGATATGACAAAGACGGCACATATCGGGATTGCTGGCGACCGATGTTTACCGTCGTCCACGGCAGTACTACTGCTGACGCCGGCGAGTCTACACTGCGCCGCAGGCGGGGGTGGAAACGTCGTGGGCGGCGCGCGCAGCTGCGTCAAGGTTCGACGCGGCGGGTCGCCATCCGCTATGATGACGCTCCATTTTCGCGGGTGATCATCATGGCTCAATACGTTTACACCATGCAGCGGGTCGGCAAGGTTGTGCCGCCCAAGCGTCAAATTCTAAAAAACATTTCACTGTCGTTTTTTCCCGGCGCCAAGATCGGCGTGCTGGGCCTGAACGGCTCGGGCAAATCGAGCCTGCTCAAAATCATGGCTGGCGTCGATAAAAACTACGACGGCGAAGCGGTGCCGATGCCCAACATCAAGATCGGTTTTCTCGAGCAGGAACCGGCGCTCGACCCTGAAAAAACCGTACGCGAATGCGTCGAAGAGGGGCTCGGCGAAATCGCCGAGGCGAAGCAAAAGCTCGATGAGATTTACGCCGCCTACGCCGAACCAGATGCCGATTTCGACAAGCTTGCTGCTGATCAGGCCAAATACGAAGCGGTGATCGCCGCCGCCGGTGGCGACACCGAGCACCAGCTCGAAATCGCCGCCGATGCGCTGCGTCTGCCGCCGTGGGACGCCATGATCAAGCCGCTCTCGGGCGGTGAGAAACGCCGCGTTGCGCTGTGCCGGTTGTTGCTCTCCAAACCCGACATGCTGCTGCTCGACGAGCCGACCAACCACCTCGATGCCGAATCGGTCGAATGGCTAGAACAGTTTTTGCAAAAATTTCCCGGCACGGTGGTCGCCGTTACCCACGATCGCTACTTCCTCGACAACGCCGCCGAGTGGATTCTTGAACTCGACCGCGGTCAGGGCATTCCGTGGAAGGGCAATTACAGCTCGTGGCTGGAACAAAAAGACGAGCGCCTGCAACAAGAAGAGGCGACCGAATCGGCGCGCCAGAAAACCATCAAGCGCGAACTCGAATGGGTACGGCAGAACGCCAAGGGCCGCCAGGCCAAATCGAAGGCCCGTCTGGCCCGCTTCGAGGAATTGAATTCCTTCGAATACCAGAAGCGCAACGAGACGCAGGAAATTTTCATCCCGGTGGCCGACCGTCTGGGCGACAGCGTCATCGACTTCAAGGGCGTGAGCAAGGCCTATGGCGACCGCCTGTTGATGGATGATCTCTCGTTCAGCGTGCCGCCTGGCGCGATCGTCGGCATCATCGGCCCCAACGGCGCCGGCAAATCGACGCTGTTCCGCATGATCGCCGGTCGCGAGCAGCCCGATAGTGGCGAGGTTGTCATCGGCAAGAGCGTCAAGCTCGCCGTGGTCGACCAGTCACGCGACGATCTCGAGGGCGACAAGACGGTCTTCGATTTTGTCTCCAACGGTGCCGACGTGTTGAAGGTCGGCAAGTTTGAAATGCCGTCGCGCGCGTATCTCGGGCGCTTTAATTTCAAGGGCACCGATCAGGGCAAGAAGGTTGGCAACCTGTCGGGCGGCGAGCGTGGTCGCCTGCATCTGGCGACGACGCTGATCGCCGGCGGCAACGTGCTGCTGCTCGACGAACCGTCGAATGACCTCGACGTGGAAACGCTGCGTGCGCTCGAAGATGCCTTGCTGGAATTCGCCGGCTGCGTGTTGGTGATCTCGCACGATCGCTGGTTCCTCGACCGTATCGCCACGCACATTCTTGCTGCCGAAGGTGATTCGAAATGGACCTTCTTCAACGGCAACTATCAGGAATATGAAGCCGACAAGAAGAAGCGTTTGGGTGATGAGGCCTCGAAGCCGAAGCGTTTGCGCTTTAAGCCGCTAAAATAAGCAGTCGAAGTGACCGCGAAAAAACGCCGGAGTATTGCCACCCCGGCGTTTTTTTATTGACTGGAATTAAACCCCCAGCAGTTCCACCTCAAACACCAGCGTGGCATTGGGCGGTATCACGCCGCCGGCGCCGCGCGTGCCGTAGCCGAGTTCGGGCGGTATCGTCAGCTTGCGGGTGCCGCCGACCTTCATGCCGGCCACGCCTTCGTCCCAGCCGCGGATGACCTGGCCCTGGCCCAGACCGAAGACGAAGGGATCGTTGCGGTCTTTGCTGGAGTCGAATTTGGTGCCATTGGTCAGCCAGCCCGTGTAATGCACGGTCACATGGTGGCCGGCGGTGGCAACTTCGCCGTCGCCGACGATGATTTCTTCGTAAACGAGGCCGGAGGCGGTGGTAATGGTGTCAGGCATGGCGATCCTTTCGGGGCTGGTAAAAATGCAAAGCCGCGAATGTCCGCGATTGCGCGTTGGCTGTCAATCGGCGCGTAGCACCGGCACAGGCGGCCCGCCGGGCGCTGTTTTTGCGCAAAACCCGCCAGTGGGTTAAAGTCCGCGCCGCCACACCAATATCCTGGTCACGCAGACGAGCGGCCGTTCCCACTCCATCGCCCGCTGTTTTTCCCGAAGTCATCAATTTGTCGCAGTGCCGACACGGCAGCCTTTGCTTGCCGTGTTGTTGCTCGTCGGTACTGGTTTTCAGTTGCCTCCGGCTGCCTGTGGTATGGCGCCGGTCAACCTATGTAAAGAGGGAAAGACCATGAGTGAAATTCAGGCCGTTGCAAAAGTGAATACCGATCTGACTTGCTGGAGCTGCGGCGAAGAGTCGCTGCAGGAAGTCTTCGAGGCGGTTGATCCGAATGCATTCCGTGCGGCCGGCGCCATCGAAACCGCCATCATGCAATCGAAATGCACGAAGTGCGGTGCGCAGTCGATCAATGCTGCGCAGGCGCGCATCAACAAGGTCAACGCGCGCAAGAGCCGCAAGGTTTTGATCAAAGAAGCCAACCGCAATTCGGCGTAACACGCCGCGTTTGCAGCCTGCTACTGGCTGAGCACCCGCCATGCCCACCGCGCCGCGCTAAACAGCGTGCGGTCGGCGTTGCGGCGGGCGATGAGCTGCGCGCCGATCGGCAGGCCGTGCGGGCCCTTGAATACTGGTAGCGTCATGGCTGGTACGTGTGTCGAAGTCCAGATTACGCATAGCGCAGCATTGCCGGTTTTGTTCAGTCCGACCGGCGCTTCGCCGGTGGCCGGTGCGGTCAGCAGTACGTCGTAGTCTTCGAACACCGGATCGAGCAACAGGCGGCAACGCGCCAGCAGTTCGCGCGCCTCGCGATACTGCTCGAAGCTGCACGAGAGCCCGTCTTTAAGGCGGTTGTTGCGCAGGGTCTCGCTGATCTCGTTCCAGTGGTTTTCGATTTCCCAGGTGAAGTTGCGCGAGAACTCAAAGCTAGACACCCAGCGGTGCGCGTTTTCGATGCCCTCGAAATCCGCAGGCAGTGTGACGTCTTTGACTTCTGCGCCGGCACGCGCCAGACGTTGCGCCGCGTCTTCCATCAATGCTTGTGTGTGTGCTTCGAGTTGCGGCCACAGATGCGTGCGGCAGTAGCCGATACGCAGTGGGCGCACGGGCTCGGCGATCGCCACCGGCGCGCTGCCGGTGAGCACATCGCGAAACAGTGCGATGTCGTCGACCGAATGCGCGAAGAGCCCCAGTGTGTCGAGCGAGCCGGAGGCTTCTTTGACGCCGACGCAGCGCAGATCGCCATGCGTTGGCCGGTAACCGAAGGTGCCGCAGAATGACGCCGGCCGTATCGTCGAGGCAGTGGTTTGTGTGCCGATAGCGAGCGGCACCATGTGGTCACCGACCGCCGCCGCCGAGCCGCTCGATGAACCGCCGGGTGTGCGTGTGAAGTCAAAAGGATTGTGTGTCTTGCCCGGATGGCGGTTGGCGAATTCGGTGGTGACGGTTTTGCCAAGCAGAATGCCGCCGGCCTTGCGCGCGAGCGCGACGCAAGCAGCGTCACCTTTGGGGCGGTGGCCCTTGTAGATGGGTGAGCCCATCTGTGTGGGCATGTCGCAGGTGTCGATGATGTCCTTGATGCCGAAGGGCACGCCGGCGAGCGCACCGCTGACGCCAGCGGCATCCATTGCGCGTGCTTTCGCGATGACCTGATCTGCATCGAGATACTCCCATGCCATGACCTCGGCTTCGCGTGCGGCGATGCGTTCGAGAAATGCGCGTACCACTGTTTCACAGGTCAGCGTGCGTGCATTCACCGCAGCGGCGATTTCAGTGGCGGTGAGGTTCTGTATTGGTGCGTTCGATGAGGGTGATGCACCGGTGTTGTGCGCAGATTTTGTCATGGTAAACATCCTTATTGAATTGACCCGAGTGTATCATCGGTACGCATTATTTCCCTCTGGAGTCGCCATGCGAACCGCTGTGATCACGAGTGTTGCGTTATGTTCTGCGTTGTCTTTTTCGGTGGCGCATGCACAGGTGCCGAAGGATTATCCGAAGCGTCCGATACGGATCATCATCACCGTCGCACCAGGCGGTGGCTCGGATATTACCGCGCGTTCGATTGCACAAAAGCTTACCGATGCGTGGGGCCAGCAGGTGATCGTCGACAACCGGCCCGGCGGCAATGGCATCGTCGGTATGGGCATTGGTGCCAATGCCACGCCCGATGGCTACACCTTGTTGCACGGGACCATCGGCCCGGTTGCGGTGACGCCGAGTTTGTATTCGAAGCTACCCTTCGATCCGATCAATGGCTTCGAGCCGGTGGCGCGCGGTGTGTCGGCGCTCAATGTGCTGGTAGTTCACCCTGCGTTGCCGGTGCATTCCGTGAAGGACTTGATCACGTATGCGAAGGCGAATTCGGGCAAGCTGAATTTCGGTTCGTCGGGGGTTGGTGCCGCCGATCATCTGGCCGGTGAACTTTTTAATACGATGGCTGGTGTGAAGATGTCGCATGTGCCTTACAAGGGCGGTGCGCCGGCCATGATTGATCTCGTCGGTGGCAATCTGCAATTGATTTTTGCCACGATGTCGACGGCGCTGACGCAAATCAAGGCCAACCGCATACGCGCGCTGGCGGTGACTTCGTCCAAGCGCATTGATCACTTTGCGGATTTGCCGACGGTGGCCGAGGCCGGTGTGCCGGGCTTCGCCGTCGACAACTGGTACGGCATGTTGGCACCGCGTGGCACGCCGAAAGAAATCGTCTACCGCCTGCATGCGGAAATCAACCGTGCGCTGGGCATGAGTGACGTCAAGGATCGGCTTGCCGAGCTGGGTATTTTTCCGTTTACCGCACCGACCCCCGAAGCCTTTGGTGATTACATCAAATCTGAAATCGCCAAATACGGTCAGATTGTCAAAGCCGCCGGCATACGGCTCGACTGAATCGTGGCGGCGCTAGCGCGCAGACAGCGCGAGCTCGATTGAAACGGCTTTACCGTTGGCGTTTTTCAACGGTTCGCCAGTGGTCAGTGTGACGCGCGCGCCATCGATGCCGGCGCTCTTGAGCGCATCAGCGATGGTGGTGGCGCGTTTGCGTGCGAGATCGTTGAGGGCGTCAGCAGCGAGCGGTTGCTCTGCGGTCAGCCGGCGGCTCAGCGCGCGGTAAAAATCAGCGGTGTCGGTGACCTGCGGTTCGCCGCTGGTCAAACGCCGCATGCGGTCGGTGACACTGACGGCGCTTTGTTTGGCGGCGTCGGCGCCGCCGTCTTTCGCCTTGGCTTCGAATTCAGCGCGTATTTTGTCGAGCTCGGCGCTGGAAAAACGTTCCGCAAACAGGCTGCGTGCGGCGCTGCGGGTGCGCGCGTCGTCGAGATTCACCGGCCCCGGCGGATCTTCCTCTTGCATATCGAGTCCGGCGCTACGCCCCAGATCGCGGCGCAAGCCGGCGCGGCGCAGCGCGCGCGTGTCGAGTTCGATATCGTAACGGGCCGGCACTTGCAGTTTTAGTTCCGGACGTTTGCCCAGCGCCTGTACGATGCGCGAGAGTTTTTCGCGCTCCGGTGGCAGCAGGCGCGCCGAACCCGGATCAAAGGCGATCTGGCTGATCTCTTCACCCTGGCCGCCGCCAAACAGGCTGCCGATCAGTTTGAATGGCGCGGTGACGATGCTGGTGAGTATGTTGAAGATGGCCTGGCGGATCACGCCGCCATAATCGAATTTCGGATCGTCGAGATTGCCGCTGATCGGCACCGCGAGGTCGATCTTGCCGTCGTCGTCTTTGAGAATGGCGATTGCCAGCCGTAGCGGCAGACTCATGGCGCCGGGAGAATCGACCTGCTCGCCGAGTGTGAATTGATCGAGTAATACGCGGTGATTGCCTTCGATCAGGTTGTTGCGCACGCTGTAATTTAGATCCAGCGACATGCGTCCGGAGGCCACCTTGTAGCCGGCAAAGCGCACCGCGTAGGGCGTTACCTTGGGCATGTCAAGATTGCGGAACTCTAGGCGCACATTGGTGCGGTCGCGTGGCTGGAAGGGATTGAGCGAACCGGAGACCCGTGCGAAGCCGAATTCGTCAACGCGTCCTTCGATGGCGAGTTGGCTGCGCGTGCTGCGGTCTGTGGAAATGCCATTGATGGTGCCGTTGAATTCCTGAATGCCGGTGGCAAAGCCGCCGCCGATGGTCTCATCCGAAAAATCGAGCGCGCCGTCTTTGATCTCGACGCGGCGGATTTGCAGTGCGAAGGCATCCTTGCCGGCGGGTTCGGAAGTCGCCGGCGGTGTTGCTGCTGCCGCTGCGGTCGTGGGCGCCGGTGTTGCGGCGGTTTGCTCGCCATTGGTTTTCAGAGCGCGCCGGAAATTGGTCGTGCGGTCGGCGGCAATCGCGAATTTTCCCGCTGGCGTCTGCCAGTGCAGCGTATCGATTTCTATTTGTGTCGGTGCCGTCTGCACACGCAGGGTGGTGGTGGCGAGCGATTTCCAGCCGGCCAGCAGCACGCCTGCAGGATCGTTGATCTTCAGGTTGTTGATCCCTGCGCTGCCCTGGTAAGACAGCGCTGCCTTGGCGCCGCCGGTTTTTAGCTTGCCGGCGAAAGCCATTTCGCCCGAGGTCAGCACAACATTGGCCTGACGCGCGACGAACGTTTGCAGCGGCGCGAGGGCGATGGCCGCGCCGTTGATTTCTGCTTCAACCGCACCGCCTGGTGCCGCGCGGCCGCGCGCCGACAGCGTGCCGCCGCTGACGATGGCGGTGGCGATATCAAAGGCAACCGGTCGCGCGAAATTACTGGTGACATCGCCAAGCTTGATACGGATGTCTTTGAGTGCGGGCGCGAGGCCCAGCGCACGATCGTCGAGTGCCACCGCACCGCCGCTGATTTCAACCTGCTTGACGCCGACCAGCCACGGCGCTGACGGTGGTTCGTCCTTCGGTGGAAACAGTTTGAGCAGATCAAT
>CAIWNB010000538.1 GCA_903913965.1 uncultured beta proteobacterium | reverse complement strand
CCAAACCAGATGCTGCGCCGCGCGTCGAAGCCCGTACTCACCACCGGTGTCAGCGACAACAGGATATTGCCGCCCGGTGCGTTGAGCGTGCCCTCGACCGTCATCTGCCGTCCGGCATACAGATTGAGATTGGCGCCGGGGTCCATGGTGATCGATGCGCCGCTGTCCACCAGCAGGCGGCCACGACCGGCCGTCGTTTCAGTGCGCAACGTCGTTTCGGGTATGGCGCGCAAGCTCACATTGGTGGCCGGCCGTGTGCGGCTACCCGGCGGACCGTTCAACGCCAGAAAAGTCGGCGTCGCCACGCTTTGCATCGATCCCGACGACGTCAGCGCAGCGCGATTCGACAGCACCCACGACTCGGCACTCGGCTTGATGTTGGCATTCGCCGCCACGGTGAGATTGCCGTACGAGCCGATGTCATAGGTGGTGAAGCCACCCTCACGGAACGCGCCGCTGTCGAAGGTGAGGTCCTGCGCCTTCATCGTCAACGTGCCGCCCGTGGTGAAGCCATAGCCGGACAGCTGCAAGCCGCTGCCGGTCTGTGAGGTGGACGCACCAGGGGCGTTATCAACATCCAATGGCCGCGCTTCGAGCGTGATCTTGCCCGCGCTGCCCGTGGTGGCAGTAGAGGCCGTCATGCCCAGGTAGGCACCGGCCGACACATCGGCGCTGACGTTATTACCGACGTTCAAATTCAGCGTGGAGAAATTCAGGCTGCCACCGTTGATGCTAATCGGTGCCACCGGCAGGCCCGCCGCGTTCAACGGCGGATTGCTCAGCGCGCGATCATTGACCCAGCGACCGGCCAGATCAAAGGCAACACCATCGGCAACACTCAAAGTCTTCTGCGCTGCTGTCGCCGTCAACGAACCACCAGGGATGGTCACACCCGCCGCAAAGCTGATGTTGCCGCCCTGGTCATTAACGGTGCCATCAGGGTTTGAATACCCGGTGGGTGCGGCAGTCAGCGTCAGCGCACCGCCTGCCGGCAAGATAACGGGCGCATCGACGGTGATATTGCCCGGCGTCTTCGCCGTGATGCGACTGAACCCGCCCGCGGCGAGTTTGGTGGTATCAAGATCGACACCGGCGGCGAGCCCGCGTTGGCCGGCATCCGTGACCTCGAAGGGCTGCCCGCTGGCCGGCGGTTGCGGTGTCGACGTATTGTCGGTTGCAGGGCGACCACCGAGGGTGATGCCGCCGGCCAGATAAGGCGCGTCGAGCAAATTGACCGTGAGCGATGCGCCCTTCGGATAACCGGTGGCCGCCACATTGCGCTGGTTCTCACCGGCGACCGCCTTGCCGCTGAGCTGCCCCTGCGCCACCACGATCGGCGCCTGCAACGTCACACTGCCGGCGTTGCTGCCCTGACGATAGCCCGCTTCGAAATTGAGCGGCGAATCGGCCAGATTGACGATGGCGGTATACGGCACCCCGGCCTTCGCGCTGGCGACATCAACCAGGGCCTCATTGAGTTTGAACTTCGAGGTATTGACATAGCCCGGCAGGTAATCGACCGCTCCGCCGTCGACCTTGACGGTGCTACCTTCGCGCTGAATGATCGCACTCTCCGCACTCAGCTTGACGGTGCCGCCGGCGGTGTTGATCTCGCCCAGACCACGTTGCACCAGCGCAATGTTTTTCGACACATTGAGCGCTTGCGTCGCGTCATAGCTGGTGTTCTTGCGGATATCCACCCGCACCGAACTGCCATACAACGGCGAATCCCGCAGCACCACGTTGTCGGCAACCTGATCCACCCGCAGGTCGAGCGTAATGACATTTTTCTCCATCGCCAGTTGCGTGCCGCTGCTGCCCGACACATCGATCAGGCTGTCGGCGGCGAGGTCGATACGGCTGGCATCGGTTTTCGGGTCAAATACGCGCGGCGTGTCGGCTTCCGCCGACGGCCGCAGCACTGCCGCTTCGAGTTTCACACTGCCGCCGGGGGCGACGATGCTGGCATTCGATTGCAACTCAATGCTCTGCCCTCTGAGCAGGGCTTCGGAGACCTTGAAGGTTTTGCTGATATCGTTCTGCGACAACGTCGTCTGGTCTTGCAGGGTCGGCAATATTTCGTTGACGCTGTTTTGCCCGAGCAGCAGCGGCCCCGAGCGCCGCGGCGCCACATCCCGATTCGCGTCAGGCGTGTCGGCCTGGTCCTGCGCGCGCAGATAAATCGAACCGTTCAGACTGACCGAGGTCGATGCCGAAATGATGCCCTTTTGGTTGACCGCATAACCGATCAGACTCGCATTGCCACGCCCTGGCAGGATGTTGCCCCCCGCGCTATTTTCAACCACCCCCTTGGGCGTGCCGTCGGCGTCTGCAGGCGGCGCGCCGGCCGCGGAGGCGTAATCGTTTCTGACCTCCACCACCACACCGCGCAGCGTCGAATAGTCCGGGTTGGTGGTATTCGGCACATACATGTAAGCCTTGTTGCCGGCGGCCAATATCACCTGCCCGTCGGGGGCCGCCAGCACCCCGTTGTTGGTGATATTCGGCGCGAACATAAAAATCTGTCCGTTGCTGCCGGCGGTCAGCAAGGCGCGATCCTTGATTTGTTCGTACTCGGCGCGCGTCACCGGGTTGCCTTGCGCATCGCGGAATTGCAGCGTGGCATGCCCGCTCGCATCAAATACGATCCCCACCTTGGTATCGCGCCCGCTGCCATCACCTTCGATGGTGATATTGCCCGGCGTGCCGGCAAACGCCGGATCGGCCGCCACCAGCGGATTGGCACTCGGCGTGTTCAAGCCGCTTTTGATACGCGCTTCGTCGAACTTGAGGCTGCTGGCGATCAGCGTGTTGACGTCGACCGTCGCCGTCTTGCCGAAAATAATGCCGTTCGGGTTATAGATATAAACCCGCCCGTTGGCGTTCAACATGCCGTCGATCACGGTCTTGCTGAGATAGGCGCCGCTATCGACCTTGTTCAGCAACACCGAGTTCGCCGACGGTTGCACGATCTGGACACTCGCGTTTTTACCGATGTCGAACGCGCTCCATTGCACGATATTGGTCGGCGCGGTCTGCGTGATCGTCGCCGTCGCACGCGCCCCGGCGGCTGGCGTATTGTTGGGCGTATAGGTGATCGGCGTGCCGAAGGTGGTTCGCGGATTGGTCGGCAGCGCGTTCACGGGTACGCGGGTGGTTTGTGCCCACGCCGGTGCGCAGAGCAGCACGCCGAGTGCCGCGAGCACCGCCACACTCGCCACACTCCCCACACGAACAGGCTGCCGCGCATCGGCCGCGTAAATGCGTGCAACACCGGCGGCAATCAGCGAGCGCCGGCGCGGCGCGTTGTGTCGGGCCGCCATCAGATCCCCCACAGCAGACGCATGTGCACGCGCTTGTCGCCGGCGCGCGTGTAATTGATATCGCCATCGACCATCGCCCGTGCGGCATCGAGCTCCAAAGAAAAGCCGCGCGGCGCGTTCAAGCGCAAACCGACACCCATACCGCGCAACTGGTGGGTATCCTCGGTTTGCGGCTGTGGCTGGCTGGTGGTCAGACGCGCGGCGTCGACGAAGGTCAGCCCGAGCAAACGATAGCTGGAAGTCGCACTGCCGAAGTTATAGGCCGGCGTGCGCAACTCCAGACTGACCCGCAGGCCGCCGTCGCCGGAACGTTCGCCCTCGAGGTAACCGCGCACCGATTCGGCACCACCCGCGATGAAGCGTTCGGTCGGCACCAGCGAACCGGAGGGCAGTTGAAAATCAAACTTGCCCTGCAACGACCAACGCGAAAACGTTTCGGTGTGCGCCACACCGATACGCATCACCTGATAGTTGGCGGTGGAATTGTTGGCGGCGAATTCCGCTTCGGTATTACCAAACACGCTGCGCAGTCCCAGCGTGGTTTTGACATCGAGCAGGGTGCTGCGCTGCTCGCTGTTCCAGTTGCCGGTGTAGTTGGCGACCAGCGGCACGTAGGACATCGGCGTGCTGGGCAGGCTCAATCCAACCAGTTGGGTATACGACTTGACGTTCTTGTGATCAAGACCAAAGGACACCGTTTGCATTTCATCGACCAGACGCAAAGGCAGTACATAGCGCACACCCATGGTGTTGGCATTCGACAACACGCCAAGGTCGCCGGACAAAATCGTATATTGGCTGCGCGAACGCACGGCGAATAACGATAACGATTCACCCGCCGCATTCAACGGCATCACATAGTTGGCGGCAAACACCTGCGTGTCGTCGGTACGCGACGGCGCGGTCTGGAAAGTCAAGCCCATGCTGTGACCCAATTGCCAGAGATTGTCGTAACGCACCGAGGCCGACAAACGCTCGGCGGTCGTATTCGGCGTCTGTCGATTACTCAGCTCGATATTGCCGTGCAAGGGCAACTGGTCTTCGATATCGAGTTGCGCCTCAACCGTGCCGGGGATTTTTCCGGCGCGCAAAATGGGCGTCGCCTTCGCATCGGCGCCGCGGTTGACCGCCGCCAGTTGCGTCTGCAATTTAGTGAAATTCGGCACATTGCCGGCGGCCAGTTCTGGCACTCGCGAGCGGACGCCACTGGGCAAGGTGTATTCGGCGCCCTTCACCGAGAGCGTATCGACCGTGGCCTCGACGACATGCAGCGCCACCGTGCCGTCATCAACCTTCTGCTCCGGGATCGACACCAGCACCGTCAAAAAGCCTGCCTCGTGATAGGCGCGCTCGAGCGCCGCACGCGCGGCCTCAACCTCGCGCAAGGTTTTTCGTTCGCCGAGAAACGGCGACACCGCACGCTCGATCGCCTCCACACCGAGGACGCTGTTGCCATCGACAACGTATTCAAAAATATCAAACGCGGGTAACGCTACTGCCGCCGCCGGTGCCGCTGCCGGTGCCGAGGTCTGCGCATGCAGCGGCATGGTGCAAACCAGCGCGGCGCACCACAGACTACAAACGCCTGCCCAATGAAGGACAGCGCGAACCGGTGCGTAATGGAATTCGGAGAGTGTCATGGATGGTGTTCGCTGAGAGTCCTGGACTATCCTGCAATCCTGTTACACCATGATGAAAATGGGTCTCGCATCACGACGCGTCGCGAATAAAAAGCACCCTGCGGTCTCATTCATCGACACTGCGTATCAACCACGCGTGTCTAAATTTTCACAGCCTCAGACGCAAACAGCCCCCCCCTTGCGGGGGGGGCTGGTCTTACCACTTAAATGGCCACTGCAATACCCACTTCAATGACCACTTCAATCACCGGGCGACGCTGTTCTGTCACCCTTAAAACAACAACTTAGTTGAACATCAACGGTGCGCAGTTGGCGTTCAGCGGACGCGACACCTTCGACACTTTGGCGGCATCGGTGCCGTTGGTGTCGAGGTAGCCGATACCGGTCAGGCTGTGCTG
>CAIWNB010000537.1 GCA_903913965.1 uncultured beta proteobacterium | reverse complement strand
TGGGGTGGCGATTGCGGGGCCGGAATGGCGCTGGGTTTTGCAATGAAATAGCCCTGTCCGCAGGCGATCCCCATGTCGCGCAAGACGGTCAGTTCGGCTTCCACCTCAATGCCTTCGGCGACTACGCGGGCGCCGCAGTTGTCGGCAATCTGCAGGATCGATTTGAGGAATTGAAATTTGATCGGGTCTTTGTGGATGTCATGCACGAAATGCATGTCGATTTTCACAAACTCCGGATTGATCTTCGACCATAACCAAAGGCTGGAAAAGCCCTGACCGACGTCATCGATGGCGACTCGTGCGCCGAGGCTGCGCAACTGGGAGAGCGCTTCGTTGAGGTGGGTGAAACGCGGCAGCTGATGTTGTTCGGTCAGTTCGATCACGATGCGCTCGGGCGGCACGGGGGAATTGCGCAGTAAATTGAAAATTTCAGCGCCACCGGAACGTTCGTCGGCAATCGAGGCCGGATTCACATTGAGAAAGAGGTTCCCGGGCAGTTGTAATTCGTGAAACGCCGCCAATGCCTTGATGCAACAGACCTGGTCAAGCTGGGTTAGCAGACCTTCGGTGCCGGCAAACTCGAACAAATCCTGCGGGCCAATAAACGGGCACCCGGGCGGCGGTCGGGTTAACGCCTCAAAGGCGAAAATTTCGCCGCTACCCAATCGGAGGATGGGCTGCAGGACCGTCGTGACATTTTGCGTTTGCAGGATGTAATCAAGGCCGGCTTGCTTCATTTTGCGCGTGAGGCGCGGCTTTTTGGTTACTGCATCAGCGGGGCTGATGATGGTTTCGTAGTTCGGACCGGATGACGTGGCTAATTTTGGTGCGATGGACACAGTGAACCTCTGAGGCAGATTGGTGCGGAATGGCAATCAGTCGCACATGGGCTAAGTTTTTACGGCATCCCAATCCAGAGGTTGACGGTGTCACAAAAATTTCATTTTTGCCGGTGCGGCGGATGGTTTCTGATGAGGAAGGTGGTGATGATTTCAGGCGTGTTAAAGCGCGCTGTCCGCTTGCTAGAGGTGCTTCAATCACCGAGCCAAACTTCCACCCGGCGGTTGCGCGTCCGACCTTCCACGCTGTCGTTACAGGCCACCGGAAAATGGGGGCCCAGCCCGAGCACTCCGGCGACGGGGAGCTCCTTCAGTCTGACTGCAACGGACTGGGCACGGCTCAGGCTGAGGGCGCGGTTGATGTCGGGGCTGCCCAACGCATCGGAGAATCCCGCCAGCACGATACGGCGCTTGCGCCCGTCATTCGCGAACAGATATTCGCGGATGCGTTCCAGATCATGGATCGCACGACTGTCGAGATCGAACTTGTCGATTTCCGAGCTATTGGTGCGGAAACGCAGGGTGGTCGAGAGACGCGCACCGGCTTTTAGCAATCCTGCATACATGGCATCGTCACGGTTGCGCGGTACTTTGTCATCGAACACCAGTGTCCGCAGCCGCCGTTGTTCGCCGCGCGTGTCGGGTTCGATGGCGAGATCAACAAAACTGTTGCGCGCGACGACGGCCTGCGCCGCTTTCGAGTTGGTGTAAGCGAGAAAGTCCTGCACCGCTGGCGGACGCCGGGTGGGGGCGTAGAGGTAGAGGCGTCGGGCGAGCGGATATTCCTCGGTCTTTGCATTGAATATGGTTGGTGGATATACCAAGCCGCATTCCCGGATGCTGAGGGCCTTCGCATTGCCAACATAAGACATGCCAACGAAGCCGATTGAATTCGGTGTTTTGGCGACGGTGTCGGAGAGTTCACGGCTGTCTTCGATGCGTTTTACACGGGGCGAAATTGGCGTGCCGTTTAATACGAGATACGAAAAAGTATCGGTTGTGCCGGAACCCTCGTTACGCGCCACCAGGGCTATCGCGCCGGGAGTGCCGCCGACCTGACTCCAGTCAGTGATTTTGCCCGTGTATATACCCATGATCTGGTCGATCGAGAGGGCCTCGACGCGATTCGCCTTGTTGACGACGATAGCCAGTCCGTCGAGGGCGATGACGTGTTCGTTGGCCGGGCTGTCCAGCGCACCTAATTCCTGCAGCACGGTGATTTCGGTTGGTGTGATGCGGCGCGAGGCCATGGCGATATCGGCTGGCGCCTGGGTGTTGGCGAAACGTTGCAGCGCGGTTATTTCGCTGGCGGGTTTGGTGGTGGCTGCAGGCCGTGCGGGCGGCGCCGCCGCATCGGCGTTGCGGTTAGCGCTACCGATGTCCTGCCAGAGGTTGGCCACCGATCGCGGCGGTTCCAGCACGCTGTCGTCGGCAGGGGCCGCCACAGCGGCGACAGCGGGGCGTTCCGCATGGGCGGTTGTTACGGATGCAGCGGGCTTGTGCGCGAGCGCGGCAAGACCCTGAAATCCGGTTGCCGTACCGTGCGCGCGTATTTCTACCCAGGGCCACAGTCCGGGGACTGGCGGACGCGGCATGATGTGGCTGACTTCGGCTTCTTGCGAGGGCTGGGCTTCCCCGGTTTGGGTGGCGCCACGCGCTTGCAGGTAATCGGTCAGCAAGGCGGGCATCAGCTTGGCGCCGATGGTGTTCGATCCTGCCACGCGCAAACCCGGCAGTGGTGCTGAGTCCGCGGGCAAGGCTGTTGCCTCGATGCGGGAGATCTCGCCACATTTCACGACAAATGGAACATTGTTGCCCCTGCGGATGACGCACGAGCCGTCAGTCGCACCAGTGAGTTCGCCGCGTATAACGCTGCCGTCAATCAGTTCGATCAGCGCCGGGCGGGCCGGGCTGGCCAGCACGAACAGGGCCAACACGTGAACCCATCGTGGTCTCGCAACATTGCGTATCCTGAGGCACGCCGTCACGGTTGTCTTTCAGCGCGGGTGCGTGTGCTCATGACCGGCGGTGCAAGCTTGCCCACCGCGCGCAAGCGGCCACGTTAGGTGCTCCCGGAGTCGACGTGCTCCACATGGACCATTCCGCTCCACATGACGAGGCGCTCGTCGTCGGATTCTTCGAACTCTTCATCTTCGGGGTCGATATCATCTTCAAAATCATTGATGTCGCGGATTTCGGTGTTGTCGCTCCATTCCTCAGCGTGGCGCGGCAACAGGCCGCGACGCCTGATTTCGTCGGCCAGTTGGTCGTCGGTCTTGCTGACGAAGCCGGGATAGCCCTTGGATAGCATGCGCACGAGTGCCTTTCTGTCGGCGTCATTCAACACCGACTCGAGGGCATTGCTCACCAGCATGTCGATCATTTGCTGCCTGTTCATCCTGCGTTCTCCATGATCCTGTCTCTTTGCCATCGGTCGGATTTTCACCGTGTTTGTTTACAGTTGTACAGTCGTCCGCAAGGGGGGGCGTGATACGTTCGGCCCATATCATTGCGCGTCGGCGCGGGGTCGCTATTTTTTGTATCAAGCGGGAAGCCTTGCGAACGCCTGCAGACCAGGATGCGCGGCAGTTTCTGTTACAGAGCGGGTTTGTGAATGCGACGTTATTTTTCTAAAGATTTCAAAATAATTTTATTGATTGTGCTTGAGCGCAGAATGCTACGCTCCTCAAGCAGTCACTGGTTCAGCAGTCTGAATGGTTGCGTCCGGGGTCGCGCTAAAAATTAAACGAACCAAATTGTTCGCGTCTCGGGCAAAGTCAGTGCAAGCTGGCGACGCAATGCCATGGCGTACATCTGTATAAAGGGGGGGAGTCATGCGTTTGTATGCCGCGCTATTTCGGCGCCATGGCCCCCGTTCTGCCGCATGCCTGGTGTTGGCCTTGGGTTGCGGGCAATGCCTCGCGGACGATCCGGTTACAGGCAACTTCGCCAGCATCGTACAGATCGGCGACTCAAACAGTGCTGACCTCTCCCAGGACGGTGGTAACAACCGGCAGGATCTTGCACAGCAGGGCGACGGCAATATCGTCGTCTCGGTCCAGACCGGTTTTGGCAATAGCTTTGTCGGCACCATGACAGGCACTGGCAATGTTCTGCACGTCAACCAGTCGGGG
>CAIWNB010000536.1 GCA_903913965.1 uncultured beta proteobacterium | reverse complement strand
GCGGATTATGCGCATAGACTTTTCCCGTGGCGCCGACAGCACGCGCCAGCAGTTCGACGTTATAACCACCAAAGGCACCGATATCGGCCACCACCATGCCGGGGCGCACATCGTAGTAGCGCAGCAGATCCAGCGGATTGCGCCGCTTGTCGGTGTTGCGATCGGCATCACTACGATCGGCGCTGGCGATCAGCGCCTGATAATCCGGCGCCGGCGCGACTGCAGCACAGGCCGCCAGCATGGCCACGACGAAACCGATGACAAGACTTTTATAACGACGAATTTCCATATTGCCCCCTTTTTTAAATCCACTAATGTTTGATTTTTTCGCGGCACTCAAGCAGCGTTTCATTCGTATTGCGTATGCGGTTGAACGCCGCATGGATGGTCTCGCGTATTTTTTCAAGATCGGCGCCGCCGAACTGCTTGTCTGCCTCCAGACGGTCGGCGTCCGCCATCACATCGGAAAGTGGCGTACCGTTATCGCGCAGCCGCTCCGTGATATAGGCAATTTCGCCGAGCTGTTCACAGGTCACCGCCGCCGCATGCGTCCGGGCTGGCAGTAACGCCAGTAACACGCAGCCCGCCAGCGCCGCGGCTTTCATACCCACCCCATCCGCCATGACCAACCCGACGCCGGCCTCAAGCACGGCGTGAACCACCAGCCCGTCTTACTCATCAAGCCCGACACCGCTGCGCCAGTCCTTGCTCTTGAACACCAAAGGCTTCAAGGCCAGAAGAATCAACACGGCGGCGGCGCCAAACATGGTGATGGCAATCGGGCGGTCGAAGAAAATCCCGTAACTGCCGCCGGACATCGCCAGCGACTGACGCACCGACAATTCCAGCATCGGCGAGAGAACAAGACCCAGTGCCACCGGTGCCAGATCAAACTGGAACTTGCGCAGCACATAACCAAGTCCGCCCATCGCCAGCATGGTCCAGATGTCGACCACACTATTACTCACCGAATACACCCCAAGCACGCAAAAGCAGAGGATGGCCGGATATAAGTACGAATACGGAATACGCAACAGATTCACAAACAAACCGACCAGCGGCAGATTGAGCACCAGCAACACCACATTACCGACATACATACTGGCAACAAAGCCCCAGAACAACTGCGGCTGCTCGGTGATCAACATCGGCCCCGGCGCGATGCCGTGCACCATGATCGCCGCCAGCATCACCGCGGTAATCGGGCCGGTGGGCACGCCCAGCGCCAGCATCGGCACAAAGGCGCCGGTGGCGGCAGCATTGTTCGCCGACTCGGGGCCGGCCACGCCTTCAATCGCGCCCTTGCCGAAACGCTCCGGGTGCGCCGACATGCGCCGTTCGATACCGTAAGACACAAATGACGAAATGATGTGCGCCGCACCTGGAATGATGCCGATCAGGAAACCGATAAAACTACCGCGTGCAATCGGCCCGACCGACAGACGCATTTCTTCCATCGACGGAATCAACTGACGCAAGGTAGGCCGCTGCGCCGGCGGGGTTGCGGCCTGACCGGCGGTCATCAGGATTTCCGACAGACCGAACAGCCCTACCGCCACCGGCACGATGCCGACACCATCGGCGAGTTCGGTCTGACCGTAGCTAAAACGCGTGTAACCGCTCATCGCATCGATGCCTATCATGCCGAACAACAGACCGACGGTGGCCATTGCCAGCGTTTTGAGCATCGAGCCGCCGCTCATGTAAGAGAGCACCAGCAAACCCATGGTCAACAGTGCGGTGTATTCGGGCGGGCCGAAACGCAATGCAAACGAGGCCAGGGTCGGCGCCAGAAACATCAACGCAATCACGGACAGAGTACCCGCCACAAAGGAACCGATCGCGGCGATTGCCAGCGCCGGGCCGGCGCGGCCGCGTTGCGTCATCGCATAACCATCGATACAGGTCATCACCGAGGCGGCCTCACCCGGGATGCGCATCAATATCGAAGTGGTCGATCCGCCGTACATCGCACCGTAGTAAACACCGGCCAGCAAGACGATGGCGACAATGGGATCAAGGCCGAAGGTCGCCGGCAACAACAGGCTAATCCCGGCCAGCGGTCCCAAGCCGGGCAGCATGCCGACCAATGTACCGATCACACAACCGGCAAACGCATAGGCCAGCACCGAGGGCTGCAAAGCCACTGAAAACCCGAGCATCAAATTGCCGAATACGCCGTCCATCAGAGGCCCCAAGGACTGCGTGGCAGCTGCACTTTAAGCAGCGTGG
>CAIWNB010000535.1 GCA_903913965.1 uncultured beta proteobacterium | reverse complement strand
TTGTGGCGCCGGCACCACCGCCCGCGCCGAACCCCGCCGCACGGCCCACCCGCGAGCCTGAGGTCGCGGTTGACCCGCGATCAGCGGGCGGCGGTGGTGGTGCGCCGATCGGGGCATCGCCTCCTGCGCGTCCACAAGGAAGCCCGGCAGCCAAGCCACCCGCCAAGCCACCAGCACGTCCGCCGTCGGCTACTGATGATATCTTCAATCAGTATTGGATCGGTAAATGAGGCGTGACCTGGTGATGTGCGGCGACTCGACATTCGGGGCATTGCTCGCCGCCATCGCGATGGTGGCGGTCACGGGTAGCGCGCAGGCCAATGATATTTCACGTCTGACCGATTTCGGCACTTCTGAGATTCCACGCCAGGAGGCTTTTATCACCCAGGTTGGCGACAGCAACTATGCGCGCGTTGATCAGGCCGCAACGCCGGGGAATACCGGGCATTATGCGGAAATTACCCAGACCGGGGCCGCAAACGAGGCGACTGCAACGCAGACCGGAAATCTGAATCGTGCCAAGATTATTCAGGATGGATACGCAAATGTGGCTACCACCTCGCAGGACGGACTGCGTAATTCCATTGATATTGCGCAGTCCGGTTCGCTTAACAGACTCACCGGGATGCAGGTTGGCAATGACAACAGTATCGTGGCAACCCAAACCAGCGGTGCGCAGGCAACGCTGTCTGAAATCGGTAATAACAACACCATTATCTCGACGCAGAGCCTGACCAATCTCAATGTCAGCGTAAGAATCACCGGCAACGGCATGACGGTGAATATCCAGTAGTCGTTGCAAGTGCAGACCCGCGAGCCGTGTCGGGGCGCGAGGCGTATTCCAGGGATCACCATCATCCCGCGTCTGTTTTTGCTGCGTCAGACTCGCAGTATGTTCGGTATGCGTTGACGGACTTCGTCGCAGACCGCTGCCACCACGCCATTCCAGTCGGCGCGCCGCGCTTGGCGAAAAAGGCGTGCCGTTGGATACCACGGGCTGTCTGCGCGGCCTGCAAGCCAGCGCCAGTCTGGTGCAAAGGGCAGCATGATAAACGCGGGCTTACCCATCGCGCCGGCGAGGTGGGCGATGACCGTGTCAACGGTGACCACCAGATCCATCTGCGACAACAGTGCCGCGGTGTCGGAGAAATCCCGCAACGCCGCGCCGTAATGTCTGATCTGCCCGTTTTGTTGCAGGGTTACCTGATCCTCGGGGCGTACTTCCTGTTGCAAACTAATGATGGTGGCGCCGGTGGCCAGTAGTGGCAGCAGCGTTTCGAGGGTCGTCGAACGCCACCGATCGTTGATGTGTCTGGGGTTCCCGGACCAGGCGATACCGATCCTTGGTGATGGCGTTGTGTCGAGGCGCTGGCGCCATTTTTCGATGCTTGCTGCGTTTGCCGCAACATAGGGAGTGACCGCCGGTATGGAGTTCAACCGCGTATCGAAGGCGAGCGGCAGACTCACCAGCGGAAAATAAAGATCAAAAGCAGGCAGCGGAGTTCCTTGGGCCACAACCTGCAGCGGCCCTGCCACTGAGGATAGGAGGCTGGCGAGGGGTGGTTGAACTTCGAGGATAACGTTTGCACCGAGGGCGGCGACGGCCGGTGCGTAGCGTACAAACTGCAGGGTGTCGCCGAGTCCCTGCTCGGCATGCAGCAGGATGGTTTTTCCACGCAAAGGATGTCCCGGTTTCCATCGCGGCTGCGTAAAAGTTCGCGACTCGTTGTGTGGAGCGGGCAGTCGAAACCGCCATTCGTATTCCTTCCAGCCATTTTTAAAGTCGCCCATTAGCAACCGGAGATGACTGCGGTTCCAATGCGCTTCGGCCAGATCCGGGGTCAGGGTAAGCGCAGCGTTGTAGCTGGCCAGTGCTTCGTCATACCGTTGCAAGAGCTGAAACGCATTGCCGCGGTTGGTTAGGGCTGCGGCATAGCGCGCGTCGAGGCGGAGTGCTTCTTCGTAGCACGCCAGAGCCTGTTCAATCTCACCGCTCCAGCGGTATGCCTCGCCGAGCGTATTGAATACTTGCGGGTCGGACGGCCTGTGCTGCAGGGCGGCGCGCGCCAACTCAATCGCGGCGTCGTAATGACCGGACTGTAGTGCAACCGCGCCGAGTAGATGCAATGCATCGGCGTGCTCCGGCTCTGCCGCCAGGACCTGCCGGTAAATTTTTTCCGCCTCAAGCAGACGGCCGGCACGATGGTGCTCGAGGCCCAGTTCGATGGCCTGAGCAAGACTAACCGTATGCGGCGCGTTGGACATTAAGGGCCGGTTTAGCGTTAGGGTATGAGTGCTGAAGAGTGAGGCAACGCAATCCTGGTGTAGATCGCTTCGATCGCGCGCGCGAAACGCGGGCCGTCCATGAGCGGGCTGGACTGCAGCTCGGCTCTGAGCGTCGTTCGCAGTCCGTCGAGCTTTTCAGGATCTCCAGCGAGGTCGAGCGCGATTCGCACAAATGCGTCATCGTCAAAGGCGGCGAGTTCGGCATGGCCCAGATTGTTCAATTGACTCCAGCCGGCTCTGCCGGCGATGGTGTTGCCAACGCGGGTGATTACCGGCACCCCCATCCAGTAGGCGTCGAGGCTGGTCGTGTGGCCGTTATAGGGGAGTGTATCGAGACACAGATCAATGCGTTGGAAGGTCTGCAGGTATTCGCGCCTTGGCAGGTAATGCATAAACTCAACGCGGGCGCCCGCAATCCCGCACTGTTCCAGAATATTCAGAACGCGCCCGCGGTGGCGTCCCTCGGGGGCGAGTAACAGCAGTTTTGAAGTCGGCAGCGCCGCCATCACGCGGGCCCACAGGCGCAGCGTTTGTTCGGAAACCTTGCAGAAGTTATTCAAACAACCGAAGGTGACGTAGCCGTTCATCAATGCCGGCAACGGCCCGGGCTCGAGATCTGATGTCAACGGGTCATAGCACCAGAACGTATCGGGCAGACGCTCCGAACGCTCACTGTAGCAGTCCTCCGATTGCCCCGCGGGATCGAGCCAGGGATCGGTCAGGCGGTAGTCGATGGCGGGCAGGCCGGTGGTGCCGGGATAGGCCAGCCACGCCACCTGCACTGGTGCCGGTTTGCGTGCAAACATTGCGGGGCGTCCTCCGGCCATGTGCATTGTGAGATCGACCAGTACATCAAGGTGATCCGCGGCGATCAGTGCGGCAAGCTGCGCGTCGTTGAGTTGATGGGTGGCGCGCCAGAGATCGGCATGGGCCGCGAGTCGCTCGCTGAGGGCGTCCGGCTGCGGGAGGTGGGCGTAACAACAGATTTCGAAGTTTGTGCGGTCGTGGTTCTCAAACAAGGGCAGCGTAAACAGCGATTGGCAATGCTCGCGAAAATCGGGTGAAACATAGCCGATGCGAAGACGTCGCGGTGCATTCCCGCGCAGCACGGGCGCAATGTGTGCAATAGGCGTAATGGGCTCACTGGCACCCCGCGCGAGCGCTTCTCCGGCCGCCAGTTTTTTCGCTTCGAGGAGAATACTGGCGTCATTGTGGTCGGGATGAAAGTAGAGCAGGTAGAGCAGGTTGCTGTGCGCTTGTGTATAGGCCGGATCGCAGGCGATGGCACGGCGGTAGCTGTCGACGGCCTCGTCGAGCCGACCGACATCCTTGTAAAACAGACCAAGATTGTTATGCGCAAGCGCGAAATTCGGGGCGAGGGCAAGGGCCTCGGTGCAGCAGGCGATGGCTTCGTCGATTTGCCCCAGCAAGCGCAGGCAGACGCCGAGATTATTGTGCGCTTCGGCGAGCCCGGCATTGATGGTGAGAGCGCGCCGGTAACAGTCCACCGCTGCGTCGGGCTGCCCTGCATTTTGCAGGATGACCCCCATGTAGTAGTGCGCTTCATCAAGGCCGTCGTCAAGCGCGGTGGCCCGTTTGAAACAGTCGAACGCATCCTCGATGCGATCGAGCCGGAACAGGATCAGTCCCAGACGCTCCAGCGCGGCTACGGAATTTGGATTGAGCTGCAAAAACCTGTGCAAACACGCAGCAGCCGGTTCTAAGGCATCAAGTGCATAGTAAGCCACAGCGAGATTGAAATGGGCCTCGGAGAAATCCGGCGCGCACGCGATCGCTTTGCGGAAAAATTCGACTGATGCAGCCGGCTGTTCACGGCGCAGAAAGTCTGCCCCCTGTTTTGCAAGCGCCTCTGCCTGGCGTGATAACTGCAAACGAGCGAAGGATGGCGCATTCGTTGCGGTGCGCGCAGGCGAGGCACAGCAGTGCTTGAATTTTTTGCCGCTGCCGCATGGGCAGGGCGCATTGCGGCCGGTTTTTTGCGCTGTAGCGGATGAATTCAAGGCGGCGCCCCGGATTGTAATTGCCAGCGCCTGAACATTTCTCCATAGGCGTCTTCGAGGGAGGCCGCGAGATTCTTCGCGTTGCAGAGTGAACTTGCGGCGATCCTGGCGCGTTGGGCCGGACGCAAGGCCCCGCGTAAATCCGCGTCTCGTGCGAGGGCGACAACCTTGTCGACGTAATCCTGTTCATCACCGGCGATCCATTCGGGATGCCCGACGGCATGCAATATGGAGCCGGTCATGCGGGAAGCCATGCGGCCTCCGGCGAGCGTAATGACAGGCACGCCCATCCACAAGGCGTCGCAGGTCGTGGTGTAACCGCCATGCGCACCCACCGGATCCAGTGCGATATCGAGCCGGTTGTAGTAGTTCATGTGATCGTGCCATGTCGGCGTGACGGCGCTGCCCGTGAGAAGGAGGCGCGGCGCGGCGATACCGAATCCCGCCATGGCATCGGCGACCCGGCGTGCGACGCCCGGATCGTTCAGCGCTTTTGTTTTCAGCAACAGCGTTGCGTTCGGCAACGCATGCAATACCTGGGCCCAAAGCCTGAAAGTCGCCGCTGTGAGTTTTCCCAGGTTATTGAAGGAGCCCAGGCATATGTTGCCGTTCGGGTGCGGCGACCAGTGTGCGTCAGGCGCATCCGATTTTCCATCGTAGCTGCCACGGACTCTGGGTAGCCGCCAGATTGTTTCGGTGAAATGGTCATCGGTCGTAGCCGGCGTTAGATACTCATCACCGATCAGGTAATCCATGCAGGTAAGACCGGTGCTCGCAAAGTAGCCGAGATAGTGCACTTGCACGGGGGCCGCCCTTCGCGCGAAAACACCCATCCGGTTGTGCGCGGTGTGACCCGACAAATCAACCAGCACGTCGATGCCGTGTGTAGCCAATTGTGCGAGCATCGTATCGTCATTGATGCCGGCAACCGGAACCCAGTGATCGACGAGGGTTTCTATGCGGGCGGTAACGTCGTCCCGCCGCGGGTTGGTGGAATAGACAAACAATTCGATGCGCGTGCGGTCGTGGCATGCAAACAATTGCTCGATGAAATAGCTGACCGGGTGCCGTAGAAAATCCCCCGAAACATAACCGACCCGGAGCCGACGACCCGTGGCGAGGGGGCGCGAGAAAAACTTCTGCCGTGAGGATGCCGGTAGGTCAGCAGGAACACAGTGTCGCTCCCAGTCGCGTGCAAGCTCGAGGTAACGCGGCGGCGTCAGCATGGAGTGATAGGCGGTCAGGAACAATAGATTGCTGCGGGCTGCGGCATCGCCGGGATTGATCGCCAGCGCCCGTTCCAGGGCTGCTTTGGCGGAATCGAGCTGACCCAGATCTTTCAGCGCGTTTCCCAGATTGACTTCGGCTTCGGCAAAGTCCGGCTGGAGGGCGAGGGCGCGATGGAAACATGACATGGCACTATGGTGGTCGCGTCGATCAAGCAATAAGACGCCGAGGTTGTTGTGCGATTCAGCGTGCCCGGGATCGAGGGCCAGCGCGTGGTTGTAACTGGCGAGGGCCTCTTCAAAACGGTCGCATTGCAGCAGAACACGGCCCAGGTTGTTATGCATATCCGCACGACCGGGTTCGATTGCAATGGCCTTGCGATAGCTCGATATGGCTTCAACATAGCGCCCCACCTCGCATAGCGCATTGCCGAGGGCGCAATGGGCGTCTCCGTATTCGACGTTCAATTCCAGTGCGCGCAGGTAACTGGTGATGGCGTCGTGGTTCATGCCGGCCTCTGCAAACACATTGCCGAGGTTGTAGTGCGACTCGGCTCTCGCGGGGGCAATCGCGATCGCTTTTTGCAGACTTGTTGCGGCGGCAGACAATTCCCCCAAACCCTGGAGTGTGTTGCCGAGGTTGATGTGAGCCTCGGCCAGTGACGGCATCAACAGGGTTGCATTACGGTAGGCGTCTGCGGCAGCTTTGAGTTCGCCACTTGCCTGTAATGCGGTGCCCAGATTGTAGTGGGCTAGGGCCAGCGCAGGCTCGATGGCGATTGCTTGGCGATAGCAATTGACGGCGTCATGGGTCTGCCCCAGCGATTGCAATAGACCGCCGAGGTTGCAATGTGCTTTTGCGTCATCCGGTGATTTGTTGGATGGCCAGCTGGCGCGCAGTCTTTCCCCCAGAAAACGCCGCGCCTCGGCTGCATGCGGATAATTTTCCAGAAGGTGGCGAACGCGGATAGCCAGTTCGGCGCCGGCGCCAGCACGGTACAGATCAACGATTTGATCCAGCTCGTGATCCGGAGGCGGCGGTGCGGCTGCCTGCCCCTCGCGGCCACAACACTGTTGGACATGATTGCCGCTCCCGCAGGGGCAGGGGGCGTTTTCGGATGGTGTCATTGTTGCATCTAAGCTCGCTGACCTTCGAGGCAACTCATGGGGGCAGGACTGTTCTACCCATGCCGGTTACCTAATCGGATGTCGAAGGCTACACCTCAAAAGTGACATCAACATTGCATTGCGCCGCGGTGTCAGCGGTGGGGCAGGGATTATTCTCAAACCCGGCGCGTATGGTTGTTTCGATGGGTTGAACATTTTTTACGGTGCGATTACAGCGTCACCACGAGTCGTCGTGCACCGCAACTCTTTGTAATAATTTCTTCAACTGTACTTCATAAAAAATACGTATTCGATCGGTAGTCTCCATGCTGACGGTAACCGGCGGAGCGTGCGATGAATATGCCCTTTTCTTTACAGCGTTTAAACGAGTGGGATCAGACGCTTTGCATCCGCGTCAATCGCGCGAGTCGTAACCGCCTTATGTGCAATGTGTTTCGCGCAATCAGCCAGCTCGGCGACGGGGTCTTCTGGTATGCATTGATGCTGGCCTTGCTGCTGGCGTTTCGCAGCGAGGCGGTGCCAGCGGTTATACACATGATCTTCACCGGTTTTCTTTGCACCACTCTCTACAAACTACTCAAGCACAAAACCTCGCGTCCGCGGCCCTATCAGATTCATCAGGATGTGATTTGCTCTGCAGCCCCGCTCGATCAGTTCAGCTTTCCTTCAGGCCACACGTTGCACGCAGTTGCTTTTAGTGTGGTCGCGGTTGCTTACTTTCCGATGCTGGTCTGGCTGCTGCTGCCCTTTACCCTGCTGGTCGCCGCATCGCGTGTGATTCTGGGGCTGCATTATCCAAGTGATGTCCTCGCCGGTGCACTGCTCGGACTTGGCATTGCCCAAGCGGGGCTCGCGGTAGCCTGATTCCCAAGGCTCTTGTCGGAGTCGGACGGGGGTTGCATTGATGAGCGAACGTGACTGATCTCGCCGTCATTACCGGCACCACGCATGGCATCGGTCGGGTCACTGCCCGCGAACTCGCCAGGGCGGGATACGAAGTTGTCATGCTGTGCCGAAACCAGCCTGCTGCGCGGGCCGTGCGTGAAGAGATACTGCAGGCGGTTGCCGGCGCATCAATACATGTCATTCCCTGCGATCTGGCCTCGCTCGCCTCGGTGCGGACAGCGGCGGCCCTGGTGCTTGAGCGTTTCAGCGAGATCCGACTACTTGTCAACAATGCGGGCATCACGACGATGAGGCGCCAGCAGTCGGTCGATGGTTTTGAGCTGAATTTCGCCACCAATCATCTCGGACCGTTCTTGTTGACCGAGTTGCTGCGTGGCCGCATGGCGGCGCCGGGCCGCATCATCAACGTCGCCTCGCGCGTGCATTTACGCGGCGGACTCAACCTCGCCGGCGTCCGCAGCCCGTCCGGCAGGTTCAGCCCGCTGGCGGCCTATGCCCAATCAAAACTCGCCAACGTGTTGCATACCTTCGCGCTGGCACGCCGTCTGGCGGGCACTGCAGTAACGGTCAATTGTCTGCATCCCGGCGTGGTGGCGAGCAATCTGTTGCCGTTGTGGCTGCGTGTGATCAAACCGTTGATCAGCCCGCAGATGTTTGACGTCGAACGCGGTGCGCAGACCACGCTGTATCTCGCGCTGTCGGAAGCGGTTACGCATCAAAGCGGAAAATATTTTGACGAATTCAACGCCGTGCAGCCGGCCTTGGCTGCCAGCGGCGACATCGCGGTGCAGGAGGCTCTGTGGGAGGCCAGCATGCGTTGGGTCGGCTTGTCCGCGACGGTGCATTGACGGTTCGCTTCCACCGCAAGGCAAATGGGATCTGATGGATCCTGGATGCCGGCCTGACGGTGGAGTGGCTTAGCGCTGCGCTATCAGTGCAACGTTGCGATTGCCAGATTGATTAACCGAAGCCACATCGTTGTTCCCGCGCTGATTGATAAATGCAGTATTTTGCGTGCCGCCCGATTGAACAATATTTGCGGTGTCCTGGTTCCCGGACTGCAGGATGATTGCCAGATTGGCCTCGCCGCCGACTTGGACGACGTTGGCAATATCGCGCGAACCGGTGGTTCCGGCGAGGGAGGCCTGCGTTTCGAAGGTATTGATCAGATCCTGCTGGGTTGCTGTGTAGAGATCGCGACCGGGCGAGAGATCGCCGGCGCGCGCCATCGGAAAGGGCGCAACGAGCATGGTGGCGACCACCGCCAGCATGCGCAGCATTTTTTGCTTGCGCAGCACCCGGTTGATTTGCTTTTCCGCGACCAGGCCCTGCTCGACAAGAATTTCTCCAAGGCGCTTGCCAACGGTCTGTTGCAGGCGGGTTGCCTCCTCCAGCTGTTCGGCAGTAATCAGCTTGTTTTCTATGAGCAACTGTCCCAGCCGCGAACGTTGCAGAACAGACTGACTAATTTTCATGCTTCCTCCATTGAGTATTCAATATTTCCATGAAACAACAACCCGATACGATGTTGGGCGAGTGGGCCTGTCCTTCAGCGCGCTGTCGAAGGCCGCCCGTCGTGGCGAAGATGGTGAGCCGTGAACTCCGAATCAAAGCGCCCGCCGCAAGACAGATAACTCACATTATATTTAACCGGCCAAAACACGGTTCAATATATTGTTCTAACCCTAGCCCCTCATCTTTAGCATAGACGTATTGCAGGGTTGTGAATTGCAGATGAGCCGATTGTATGAGATCAATCGATTGAGGGTGATTGAGGGTGATTGAGCGCGTTGGCGTATGGGTTTGTCGTCGGAACGTACAACTTGCGCGGTGTCACCAGTGGCTCACCCTGGTGATGGCGGTTGGCGAGGCAGACATCGGCCGCGTAATTCCAAAATTGGTAGAGGATATTGTGCGCAGTGCTGTGCCGCAGCCCTGGCACTAGCCGTTGTTGCCAGGCGCTTTTGATCTGCACTGATTAGAGTGTTGCGCCCACGCGCGATCTGCAGCAGCCAAGTTGGATACTTTTTGGATACTCTCGTGAGGAGAGTTTCCCAAGTCATTGAATTTATGGTGGGCGGTACTGGGATCGAACCAGTGACCCCTGCCGTGTGAAGGCAGTGCTCTACCGCTGAGCTAACCGCCCGATCGGTCGTGCTGCGGGAGGCGAATCTTACCATCAACCGGGCCGGCGTTCCAAACACCGCCGGCGATATAATCGGCCTCCCTTTCTTGTTGGTCATTTTTATGCTGCCATTCGAACAATTGCCGGCGCCGCCAGGCAAACACGCCACCGCCCTGCTCAAGGGCGTCACCGTTCTCGATTTGACGACGTCGATTGCCGGCCCGTACGCCACGATGCTGCTCGGTGACATGGGCGCACGCGTGATCAAGGTTGAGCGTCCGGGCAGCGGGGACGACTGCCGCGCCTGGGGCCCGCCGTGGCATGAGGGTGAGTCGCTGTGGTTTCTCTCGGTCAATCGTAATAAGGAAAGCGTCACGCTCGATTATTCGGGTGAGGCGGGGCGCCGTGTGCTGCATGACATGGTGAAGAAGGCCGATGTGGTGATCGTCAATCTGGTCGGGCGCGTGCAGAAAAAGCTCGGTATTGATCACGCCACGTTGTCGGCGTTGAATCCGCGACTGGTGTTTGTTTCGCTGACCGGCTTCGGCATGGAGGGCGCACGGCGCGACTTTCCGTGTTACGACCTGATCGCCGAGGGCTATAGCGGCGTGATGGATTTGACCGGTGAGGCCGACAGCCCGCCGCAAAAGGTCGGCACGCCGGCGGCTGATTTGATTTCCGGCATGGATGCGGCGATGGCGGTGCTGGGCGCCTTGTTCGAGCGCGCCTCGAGCGGGCAGGGGCATCAGATCGATATCGCCATGGTGGATAGCATGACGCGCTTTATGTCGCCGCGCATCCTGCCTTTTCTTGGGACCGGTGAAATTCCGCATCGCAGCGGCGCGCGCGATAGCGTGATCGCCGTTTATCAGGCGTTTGAAACGCAGGACAAGCCGCTGACACTGGGGCTCGGTAATGATGCAATCTGGAAGCGCTTTTGGGAGGCGGTGGGGGAGCCGGCCAAGGGTTTGGATCCGCGCTTTGCCAGCAACGAGGACAGGCGCAATGTGCGCGCTGAAATCGTCGGCGACATCCAGCGTCTGCTGAAAACACGTTCGCGCGATGAATGGTTGAAGTTATTTTCCGCCGCCAAGGTGCCGGCCGGCCCGGTCAACAGCGTTGATGATGTGACGCAGGACCCGGAGTTGATCGCGCGCGGTCTGTTCTATACCGCCGAATCCGACGGACGGCGCACGCCGCAGGTGGGCTTTGGCATCGGCATCGATGGTGGCAACCTGACGTGGCGTTCGCCACCGCCGCGGCTCGGCGAACATACTGAGGCCGTGCTGGGCGCGTGGCTTGGTTATGATGCCGCTGCGATTGAGGCGCTGCGCGCGAAAAAACTGGTTTGAGTGCAGGGGGCATGATGACAAACGCCGGAAAAGTCATTGCGGTGACGGGGGCGAGTCGCGGTATCGGCGCAGAGATTGCGCTGGAACTTGCGCGGCGTGGTTTTACCGTTGGCTGCATGACGCGCAAGGGTCGCGGGCCGGAGTGTGATGATGCGCGTGAATATTTGTCACAGTTCATCAATGTCCGTTGCGATGTGACCGACGAAGAGAGTGTGCGTCAGGCGTTTGCCGAGATCGTCAGGCGCGGCGGCTCGCTGTGCGGGTTGGTGAATAACGCGGGCGTTCATCATGGCGCCCCCAGTGATGCTCTGCCGACTGCGATGTTTGCACAGGTGATGGCGGTGAATGCGCTGGCGGTGTTTGCCACCAGCCGCGAGGCTTATCCCTATCTGCTGGCTGCCGGTGGCGGCACGATCGTCAACATTGGTTCGATGTTCGACAAGCTGGGCGTCAAACGCAACGTGCCGTATTGCGCCTCGAAGGCTGCGGTTGGTGCGATTACGCGCTGTCTGGCTGTCGAATGGGCGGCAAAGAATATCCGCGTGGTGGATGTCGCCCCCGGTTATATCGTCACCGATCTGAATCGCGAGGCGATGAGCAGCGGGCCGCTGGCCGATCATTTGAAGAAGCGTATCCCCGGCGGTAAAACCGG
>CAIWNB010000534.1 GCA_903913965.1 uncultured beta proteobacterium | reverse complement strand
TCACGGCCATCAACATGATGATCGAACAGAAGAATATTCCCTGTTGCGGGATTCGCTCGGGTTTGATGCCATCGCAGTCGACTATTGCGGCATCAAGAACGGTCTTGGCGGGGTCATTTGGAAAGGGCAGCAGGGGTGGTAGCACCGACTTCATCATGGTTAGCATGATCGTTCCACCATTGTCCTCCTGTGTGTGTAGGGTGTGCAGGGCTTCTATTTTGGGAGGTACGTACAGGCGCGCGCGAGGCGTTTCATTCAGGAGACCATTCACACCCTACACACACCTATGTAGTTACACGTAGAAAGTCCCTGACAATGGCCGAAGACAATTCGGTGACGACGACATCGCCAATAGGAGGGGCGCATGATGGACAAAGGCGTGCAAGATGACAGAACGGATGCAGAGATCATCAAGAGTGCCTTGGCTCAAGCTGCACCAAAGCCGCTTGCACCAAACACCATGCTGCTCATTGTCAAAGGCGGAGCTTCGCCGGTGTCGTTTGCCGGAGTCATTGGAGAGATGGATGCATCCGGACTTCTCAATGGCTCGGAGAAGCGTATTACAAAGGTTCAGGTCAAGTTAGGCACTCTGCAAATAGAAAACCGAGCGGCCGAAGCAGAGGAAATGCGTCGATTGGAAGCATTCGCTGGGCGCAGTCTCGGTTTTTGAAGTATGCAGTTCAACGGGACGCCGGAAGAGTTATCGGTACAAATTCAACAATTGACGAAGGAAAGAGAATGAAACGAATCATAGCTATGCTGTTGTGTGTTTTCACACTGTCGGTCCATGCGACACCCGCGACTGAGGCTTCGGTTGAAGAGTTGCTGAAGCTACTGAATTTTGAGAAAGTGAACGGCACAGTCTCTTCGGCCATGCAGGAGTCGATGCGAAAAATGCTTCGCTCCACTTTTGAATTGTTGTTTTCCAAGGCGACTGACGAGCAGAAGAAGAGTCTTGACGCCCGCTTGGATGCTCATGTCCAAATGATTGCTGCTGATGTTTCCTGGGCTAATCGAAAGAGTGCTTACATCAAGGTTTATCAAAAGCACTTCAGTGAAGAAGAAGTGACTTCGCTATCCACATTTTTCTCGTCACCGGACGGCCTTCGCTATGTCGAGAAATCACCTGAAATGCAACGAGACTTATTCATCGAACTACAGGCGATGAACGAAATATTGAAGAAGAAGATCGAGGAACAGACATTGATCATGACCAACGAGTTGAAGGGTGAAAAAGCCTCTTGAAGCTGTCGTTTGCATTTTGAAATTTAGGAAATGATTTTCGATCTCGAAAGTCAGACTCCTTTCAATTGGCCGGCGCTGAGGGTCATTTGTGGACAGAGAAACGCTCACGGCTAGCGGCGAAAAGGTTTACGTAAAGTCGCCAATGTCTAGCTGACGATCGCTGAAAGAAAGGGAGGATGAGCTGTTCGAGTGCCGGCTATTGGCCTTGGAAGCAGTCAGTCGATGCAGAAATATGCTTGTACAGCATGGAGAGTTCAAAACCACCGTTGTCCATGCAACGGTGGCAAATTGAGGCGTCGCGGGTTGTCTGCGAAGTTGTTTGTCGATAGAGGGTTGTCAATGAAAACAATAACTAAGCGTTTTTCATTTTGCCAAGGCATTTTCTACGTTGGCTGCACCAGCCGGCAAAACACAAGAAAGGGAGTATCAATGAGTAATATGTTTCCAGCCTTCTTCCGCCAGGTTCTGGCATCGGCGATCCTTTGCGCAGTTGGCTTGAATTCGGCTCAAGCCCAATCAGAAGTTCGCGCCACCAGCCCAGGGCCAACGGTTCAATCTGCCCACATTCAGAGGATCTCCGACCTCGGTCGTCTCTGGGCACGACTCCGATGGGTGCATCCCGCCTTGGTGGAAGGACGGATCGATTGGGACCGCCAGTTGGTGGAGGCTCTTCCGGCAATTTCGAAAGCTGATACCCCTGAAGCCCAGAAGGCGGTGATCGAGAGAATGATGGCCGGCTTGAATGACTCCGCACTTCAGGTGGGGCAGCATACTGAGCAAGCCTTCGTGTCTCCAGGCATGGATCAGCCTCGCACGACCAAGCTGAAAGATGATGTGCTGCTGGTGTCGCTCAACGATGACCTTCATCCTTTGAATCCGGGGTTCAAGTCGGAAGTCGAGCGTGTGCGAGGGGAGGCGGCGCTCGCAAAGGCGCTGGTCGTGGATCTGCGTCCTGGCAAGGATTCCATTCCGTCGGACCAGACCGACTTTCTGAAGAGCATTCTTGGAAGCCTGGTGATCTCGCCACTGGCTTCCCCTGCTCCAAGGTACGTCTACAACCGTGGCTGGCCGTCCCAAAGTTTCTCGTCCTCAGGAACCTACTTCACAGCTTGGTTAGCCCAACACTCGGAACTGATAAGACCTGAACCGGGCGCGAAACCAATCCCAATGGTCTTCATTGCGGATCGCTCAACTCAACTTCCAATGTTGGTACTGGCGCTCCAGAAAGCCGGACTCGCTTACATCATCTCTGTCGGCAGTGCACCGAACCTCTTTATGCCAATAGAGACTCAAAAGTTCGACTCTTTGAAAGTCACCTACAGATCCGGCGAGATCGTATTCCCGGATGGGACGAGCGGGTCGGAGTCCGACAGGACGATTGAAGCTGACACCACCTTGGGTCCAGACTCACCAGCCGTGAAGGCTGCGCTCGGGCTACTGAGTTCGACAGAGAAACCCGGGAGCAAGATCAGGTGGCGCACTGTGACCAGCCTGCCGATCCGTGAACTGGACAAGACTTACAAGGAGATGGTGGCTCCAACCCTAGCCTGGCGGCAGTTCGCGGTCATTCGCCTCTGGACTGTGATCGATGCATTCTTCCCCTACAAAGACCTGATGGACAAACCCTGGTCCGAGGCTCTTCCGGAGTTTCTTGTTGAAATGGAACGAGTCAAGGATGGCGATGGATACGCCATGGCCCTTGCTCGAATGGCGGCTCGCCTTCAGGACAACCACGTACGAATTACAGGTCATCCGGCCTTGGACAGAATTTCTGGGGAAGCAGGTCTGCCACTGGGGCTTCGGATGGTTGAGGGCTCCGTACTGGTTGATTCGATGCTCGATGCCACTGCAACCGTGGCGTTCAAGCGTTGGGAGGAAATCCTCGAAATCGCCGGCGAGAGTCCGCAGAAGTTTATGGAGAGGCTTTCACCATATGTGCCAGCCGCAAACGCTTGGACGATGAACCGCAATTTGGTTAGGAGAATGGGCCGGGGCAAGGACGGGACGGTTGCCAAGATCATGGTGAAGAGTCTTGACGGCAACGTGCGGGAAGTAGTCCTCAAAAGATCGGAGAAATACCCCATGTCTAGGCCAAAGACACTGCATGATGGGGATGTCATCCAAGTACTACCGCAGGGGATCGGCTACGCAGACCTAGGGCGTCTTATGCCCAGTCAGTTAGATGAACTCTTTAAGAAAGTCAAGGATACGAAGGCGCTGATTCTTGACATGCGAGGGTATCCCAGGGGCGATGCTTTTCCCATCACGCCCTATTTGAACGTCAAGAAGGCAATCTATGGGGCATCCTTTTCTCCCATGACGGTCTCCAGTGCAAACGCCGATGCGGATTTTGAAGCTATAACTTTCCTTCACAATCTCCCGAAGAGCCAGGTGGAATCGCTATATAGGGGCAGGGTGGTAATGCTAATCAACGAGATGACTCAGAGCCATGCTGAGCATGCGGGCCTGTTTTATGAGTCTGCTTGCGATATCACTTTTATCGGCAGCCCTAGTGCTGGTTCAAATGGGGATATGACGGACTTGATGCTGCCAGGCGGTATTTCGGTT
>CAIWNB010000533.1 GCA_903913965.1 uncultured beta proteobacterium | reverse complement strand
GCCTTGAACTGTTCCATCACAAGATGACCGGAGGATCCATTACTCGTCGAAGCGTAGAGCAGCGAACCCGGTTTTGCCCTCGCTCCCTGCACCAGTTCCTCGACGCTGCGAAAAGGCAGCGTATTGCTGACGATTAACAGGGAGGGCGTGAAACCAATATAGGCGACAGGCGCAAAATCCCTCAGTACATCTATTTTTGCAGCCGGATACAGTACGCCCATGACCGAGAGTGGAAAGGACACGATCAATATCGTGCGGCCATCCGGCGCCGACTTGGCAACCAAATCGGTACCGATCACCGTGCCCGCGCCAGGCTTATTATCAACATACGAACCTGGCGCGAAAGTCTCGTTCAGGTTATGCACGAGGGATCGCGCAATCGCGTCATTGAACGAGCCAGGGGGTGACGGCACAACCAGACGTATGCCACGCCCACCAGTAGTTTGCGCCATTGCTGGCGAAACTACTGCACACGAAATCGCAGCTACCAGCAACAACGCTATTGCCAACACGATTGGTCGCATACCGCACCCCCTTAGTATCAATCCAACGCTTGCGTGCCGCCCCGTCAGTAGCTACCGCCATGCGACGAGACAGCGACCACGGCCGGATGATTCGAGCGGTTGCTCCAGGCGTGGTTATTGCCCCGTACGATCGCGATCTCTCCCGCCTTCATGTGAACTTCCTGCGTATCGAGCACGAGTACGATCTCTCCTTCGAGGACAATCACGAAATCAAGCGACGGCAGTTTCTGCATGTAGGGATGTGGTGCCTGCGCGCTGTAGGTCGAGGCTTGGGGAGAACCCATATCGCGGAAAAAAGCTGCGACCTGTTGACTGCCGACCTTCGACTGCCACACGGCATCGGGCGGATAAGTCACAACCCGCAATACAGAACCTCCGGACGGCGGTTCGATGGAGTGCGGCAGATGTAGTGTCTCCAGCACTATTTTTGCCTGCTTCTGATCGGTGACCCACATACGCTGCGCAGCATAGCCAGGCCGCGCCACATCGATACGAACATCGGGCGTCGGACCATCACTAACCAGGCTGGACTTCCACGGCTCGCGATCGGCACAAACGATACGCCGCGCAGGCTTCACGCCGGGCGGCAGTTTACGCGCTGGATCGCCAACCAGTATCTTGTCGTGACCCTGGGCGAGGCCAACGTTACCGTCCACGAACTTTGCTGCCATCATGTCATAGAGCACGATGCCATCGCCGCCGCTGCTCGTCCACTGGTGCCAGGCACCGACATCAACAACGATGTCTCCGGGCTTCCAGGTTACCTCGACATCATCCAGCACGAGAGTACGCTCACCCTCCAGCAATATCGCGTAATCAATCGTCTCGGTTTTATGCATGTCAGACGAATACGCATTGCGTCCGCCACGATCCCAGGTTTTGGGCAGCGTCCGTTCTTTTGGCGGATGAAACGGCTTGAGGCGTATATCAGTCGCCGCATCGTAATCCGCAGGTTTACCTCGTCCTTGCACGGCACGTAAATGCCCGCCCAATTGCGGCCCCGGAAAGTCATAGGGCAAATTGGCATCGTCGTGTTCACCCGACAATGGTGCAGGGGTGTCGTTCCATACCCAAAAATTTGCAACGGCATTGGTGAAATCAGTACCGTCCTCTGTGTTGGGTGTTGGACCGTCCCACGTTACGCACGAACGACCGTGAGCATCGTTACCTGTCACAACACGTCGTATTGGTTTCATCTTGTCTGCTGCCATGATGACTTCTCCTTTAGTGCACCGTTGAGCGGCGATTATTAAATTTATGCGTTGCTTTGAAAAAAGTGGCTTTGGCTAAGGTTATTCGGGCTGTAACCCCGCCGCTTTTGCGAGCTTCGTCCACTTCTGGATTTCAGCCCTAAGAAAAATTGCGAATTCATCTGGGGTGCTACCGACGACTTCAAACCCTTCAACTGCAAGTCTTTCCTTGGTGTCCGGCATCCTCAATATCGATGCCGACTCACGACTAAGCAGAGCCACTATCTCTTTCGGAGTACCCGCAGGGGCCAACAGACCGGCCCACTGTACGGCTTCGTAACCGGGCAGTCCGTTTTCTGCGATGGTCGGAATGTCTGGCAGGGTTGAAACTCTTACCGCGCTGGTAACGCCAAGCGCGCGGAGGCGACCACTACGTAAATGTGCAAGCATGATCGACATACTGCTGGTCGCAATCATTGCAACACGCCCGCCGAGTAGATCGACAATGCCGGGCGGACTGCCTTTGTAAGGCACATGCATAAGCTGGATACCCGCCATGTTCGCGAGTAATTCCATGGTGAGATGGGGATTTGTACCATGGCCCGCTGACGCATAAAGCACCTGCCCAGGCCTTGCCCTCGCAAAGGTAATCAGTTCGGTCACATTTTTAACCGGTAACGACGGGTGGATGACAATCAGGTTCGGCACATAAAGAATTTGGGTTACCGGCGCGAAATCCTTGAGAGTGTCGTACGGCAATTTTTTGTAACTGACTGGATTGGTTGCAATTGCCCCCGGCGCCGACAAAAGCGTATAACCGTCCGGAGGAGACTTTGCGACAACCTCGGAGCCGATGATGGTGCCAGCTCCCGCACGGTTTTCAACAACGACCGGTTTGCCCCAGCGCTTTGACAGCTCATGCGCAATCACTCTGGCGCCGCCATCGCTGCCGCCACCAGGCGCGGTGGGCACAACAATGCGCACCTGCCGACTCGGGTACGTTTCCTGGGCATGTCCGGTAACGTATGCAATGGAAAGTAGCAAGGACAGGCTATAAACCACCACGCAGCGGTGCGTACCGGTTGATGAGCTCACGTTCGATGTCATATCCCCTCCTGAACAACCACACAAAATCCGGTCAACATGCCGGTTAGATTTATTCCACTTTGATGTTTGCCTCTTGGGCTACTCGAGCCCATTTCGCAAACTCGGCTTTCAGAAAACCTCCGAACATCTCCGGCGTACTGACAACGACCTCGGCGCCATCCGCCGCCAAGCGCCGCCTGTTATCGGCGGCACCCAGTATGGCGACGGTCTCGGTGTACAAGCGTGCGACGATTTCACGCGAAGTGCCAGCTGGCGCAAGCAGGCCGTACCACTGGACCGACTCATAGCCCGGCAAACCACTCTCGGCAATCGGTGGAATCTCAGGTGCCGCCGCGCTGGATTTGAGTGTGGTCACGCCCAGCGCACGCAAGCGGCCCGATCGAACATGCGGCAACGCTTGCAGAATATTGGCGGTCGCCAGGGAAATCTGCCCCGCGATTAAGTCGGCCAATCCCGGAGTAGTACCGCGGTAAGGGACATGCACAAACCTGACGCCTGCCATACTCGCCAGCAGTTCAATGCTCAAATGCGGATGAGTACCTACGCCTGCCGATGAAAACAGCAACTGCCCAGGCCGCGATCGAGCGAGCGCGATCAGACCCCGCACAGTCGTTGCTGGCACAGATGGATGAAGCGTAATCACCCCTGGCAAGGTGGCCGCCTGCGTGACCGGCGAAAAATCGTTCATCACCTCATACGGCACCCTTGCACCAACCGCTGGCAACGTAACAAATGCCGCTGGCGACATGAGCAAGGTATAGCCATCAGGGCGAGAACGTGCAACAACTTCAGTGCCGATCGCAGTGCCGGCGCCCGTCCTGTTTTCCACCACCACCTGGCGCCCCATACGCTCCGTCAATCCTTGCGCCAGCAGGCGGGCGATGAGATCGTTACCCCCACCGACAGCCGATGGCACAACAATACGCACCGGCCTCGACGGATAGTCGGACTGACCGGTCGCAGGTCCTGCGCCGACTAAAGCCAGGGTCACCATGCCCATCATTGGCCCGCAACGCCAACCCACGCCGGACAGTGATGCCGCGCTAGTGCGGCACACGCTTCGCCAGCACGTTCTTGTCACTGACGACATCGATGACGACTGGCTTGTTCAACGCAAAAGCGCGCTTCAATGCGGCATTAAGTTCACTGGGATGCTCAACGCGTATGCCGGTTACGCCGAAACTTTCAGCAATCTTCGCGAAATTGTTTTCGGTGAACGTCCACATGTCGGTCCATTTTCCGCGCGGTGCATCGTTGTAGGCGACCTTGTTAAGGGTAATTTCCTGATTGAGCGAATTATTGTTGTTCACAACCACAACCAGGTTAATGTTGTGTCGACGCGCCGTTTCGAGCTCGGCAATATGATAATAAAACCCGCCGTCGCCGGTAAAACAAACAACCGGCCGATCCGGCAAGGCGCACTTAACGCCCAATGCACCAGGGAAGCCCCATCCGAGCGAACCTGCGCAACGGAAGTAGCGCTGATCCGGCGATCTGAACTCGACCATAGTGCCGGTCCAGATGCCAGAGTGCCCGGTGTCTGAAACCAGAACACCGTTATCCGGCAACGCATCGGAAATTTCTTTGCAGATGCGTTCCGGGCGAATCGGCACCGCATCCGAAGCGCGGTTTTCCGCTTCCGAAACGCGCCATTCCTCGACCAACTTCTGCGTATGAGACGTCCATGCCTTAGCTGCCTCGGCAGTCTTCGCTTCAACCGCACCGATCAACGCCGTCAATGCGACTTTTGCGTCGCCAAGTATGCTCGCCGTGTTAGGGTAATTGCGCCCCAACTCCCAAGGATCAATATCGAGTTGCATGACGCGCGCGCCGCGCGGTGGAAAGTGCCAGTTATGCGTGACCTGGCCGCCGGTATGACTTCCTATGAAAAAAACAAGATCAGCCTCTTTAAGAATCGTATTCGCACACGCACGCGAATAGCTTCCAGGCACGCCGATCGCAAGTGGATGCCGGTCGGCAATCATCGCCTTCGCATTGAGCGCGGTCGCCACCGGGATCTGCAATTTCTCTGCAAGCGCGAGGACCTCACGTTCAGCGCCAGATCGCACAACACCACCACCTGCAACGATCACCGGACGCTTCGCAGCGACAAGAACTGCAGCAGCAGCCTTGATACTTTGCGGATCAGCCGGCGGGCGGAAAGCCGGGGCAGACGCGTATTGCAATTCAACCAACGGATCGAGTTCTGCCTCCTGCTCCGAAATTTGTCCACCGCGTATTGCAATCTGTAAGTGCACCGGACCCGGTGCGCCTGTAGTTGCGATCCGGAATGCTTGCCTCACCATGTCTGGCAGCCGCCCGACCTCACCGACATTGCCGCTAAATTTTGAGACTGATGGAAACTGCGGCGCGTCTTCGATTTCCTGATAGGTATTGCGGTAACGCGAATCCGGCGAAGGCCCGCCAGTAATGGCGATGACAGGAGAGCCTGCCATGTAAGCATCGCGCAGACCGGCGGCCAGGTTGGAGGCACCAATATGCTGCGCCATGCAAATACCAGGCTTGCCACTGGCACGCGCATAACCATCTGCCATATAGGCTGCGGACTTTTCGCCATGAACCATCACCCGGCGGATCGGCATGTCTTCCATCTCTGCAAGTGCCTTCGACATAATGGCAGGCACAAAAAACACATGATCCACCCCATATCCGCGCAACATTTCCGCGAATGCACGTGCGCCGGTCATTCTTGGCATAAGACCTCCATCTCAGGTTATTTTGATAAACAGCAAAGACAGCACCCCCGCGATGCGGGCGACACGCGTACGGCTACTAATTCGCCCCCCACCACTGAGCGATTCGACCGGCACCGACTGCGCATCTTGCTCCTCCAGAGCGGGCGTTTTTTTGTTCACGTAATACGTGTATGCGTTGCAGTCTATCAACCAGCATGACAAACTAAAAAGTATATTTTATTATTCATATATGAATTTTTTTCATGGTCTCTAATAATGAACCTGCGCCAACTTCAATTTCTTTGTCAGCTCGAACGTTCAGGCTTTAATGTCACAACGACCGCACAAACCCTGCATGCCACGCAGCCTGGCATCAGCAAACAGCTATCAGCGCTCGAACGTGAATTGGGCGTAGACATACTGGTGCGTCGTGGCAACCGAATCGTCGGCTTGACCGCGCCTGGCAGGGCGATCACCGAGGTGGCAGGCCGCATGCTTAACGACGCGCGCTCGATACGCGCGATCGGCGAAGAATTCGGCCAGCTCGATCGCGGGCGCCTCACCGTTGCCACGACACATACCCATGCACGTTACGTATTGCCCGATGTGGTACAAAAATATTCAAAGATGTACCCGCAGGTTCATCTTGTAATGCGTCAGGAAAACGCCACACGAGTCGCTGAGATGGTGGCGTCGGGGGAGGCTGACATTGGCATTAGCGCGCAGCCTGAGACGCCTCCCGCCAACGTATTGATGTTCCCGTGCTACGGGCTCGCCCGCAGCCTGTACATGCCTGTGGACCACCCCTTGACGAAGCAAAGTAAACGCGTCACTTTGGAACAAATCTGCAAATACCCGCTTATCACGCTAGATTCTTCTTTCGCGGCGGGACTCAAAATCATGCATACCTTCGCAGCCCACGACCTAAAACCAAACATTGTCATGAGTGCGACAGACACCGAAGTCGTCAAATGGTATGTCGGGATCAAACTGGGCATCGCGATTCTGCCAACGATTGCATACGAACCCCAGCGCGATCGCATGATACGGGTGCGTGACGCGGGCTACCTCTTCGAAGCCAACGTCGCCTGTCTGATGCTAAGACGCAACCATTATCTGCTGCGTTATATGACCGAATTTACGCAGTTGCTCGCACCCCATTGGGGCATGGCTGCGCTGGAGCGCGCACTACAGACCGGCAAGGTACCGGAACATAACTTTCCAACCTTTCCGGTCAGGAAGTCCTCTGCCACGGCTTAGCGCATGCCAATGGCGACAAGCAGGTTAATTGTGGTGATGCTTACAACCTGCTGAGTCGCTCGATAGCCAACACCGAATTAGCTCTCAAGAATCTCTGGAACTGGCCAACATGCGTCAACGGGGACGTGACTCAACAAACGCAGCTCGCGCAAAGTTCAGACCTTCGCGCCGCGCCCGCGCAGCACATACCAAATCACGATCACACCGGTGAGCGCGACTGGCACGAGCGAGATGAGGTTGAGCAAGCGCCAGCCCTGGGTCGTCACCAGCGCGCCCGAGGATAGCGACGAGGC
>CAIWNB010000532.1 GCA_903913965.1 uncultured beta proteobacterium | reverse complement strand
TTTGGTGAATGACTGTTTGGCCAACGCCTGGAGGACGCCGGCCATGCTTTGTCCGCCGGTGAGGCCGCCGGCGAGTGAAACGCGTGCGCCGCCGTAATCGACTTCGAGCGGTGCGACGATGCGCGCATGGAAATTTTTCAGATCCTCGGCGTCGAGCACGCCGCCGAGCGCCTGCATGTCCTTGACGATCATGCGGGCGACTTCGCCTTCGTAGAAATCACGTGGCCCGTTTTTCGCCAGCAAACGCATGGTGTCGGCGAGGCCCTTGAGTTTCAACCGACCGAGCGGTGCACCTTGCGCGCTGATCGGCGGAAAACCGTTCGGCAGCCAGACTGCCGCACTCGATGGATAACGCGACAGCTCGCGCGCCATCGTCGCGGTCTTCAGCGTCAGATACCAATCGGCGGCGATGCCCAGGTCAGCCAGTTCAATCGCCGGGGCGATGACTTCAGCGAATGATTTCGTGCCGAATTTCGCCAGCGCTGTGGCATGGCCGTCGACATGGCCGGGCACTGCGATCGACAGCGGGCCGTGCACGTTGCGGTCGTCTTTGACGCTGGGCCAGGTAAACAGATCGGTGGTGGTGCCGCCGCTTAACGGGAAGTCGGCGGGGTTCAGGCGATGCGGTGAGATCGGCCCGAAATCGACCACGTGAACTTTTTTCTCGCGTGCCAGATAGACCAGCATGAAGCCGATACCACCCAGTCCGCTATTCCAGGGTTCGACGGCGGCGAGCGCCAGTCCGGTGGCGGCGGCGGCATCGATGGCATTGCCGCCTGCGTTCAGGATGCGCACACCGGCTTCGCCAGCGATGCGGTTTTGCGTGGCAACGATACCGCCTTTGCTGCGGGCGAGCGGTTTGCGGACATGCCAGTTTTGTGCGAGGTGTTCGAGTTTCATGGGATAGTGAGTATGAGCCGTGGAGTGACGTTAATGGATCTGCGCATGATAGCGAATCAGCGCACGGTGCGCTCGACAGTGACTGCTATAATTTCCGCATTCCCATTTCCGGATGCGCGCATGGCCAAGCACATCGTTTGCCTGACTTTTGATTTTGACGGGATTTCTGGTTTTGTTGCGCGTGGTTCGCCTTCGCCAAGCCCGGTTTCGCGCGGTGAGTTCGGTCCGCGTGTGGCCGCTCCGCGGCTACTGGCGCTGTTTAAAAAATACCGCATCAAGACCAGCTGGTACGTGCCCGGTCACACCATCGAGAGTTTTCCCGAGGCGGTGAAGGCGGTGGTAGATCACGGTCATGAAATCGGTCATCACGGCTGGCGGCATATCTCGCCGGTGGAGTTTTCGCGCGAAGAAGAAGAGGCCGAACTCATCCGCGGCAATGAATCGATCAAACGCATTTCCGGCGAATACGCGCGCGGTTACCGCTCGCCGGGCTGGGATTTGAGCCCCAATTCGGTTGAATTATTCATCAAGCACGGCTTCACCTACGATACCAGCATGATGGGTGACGACTACGGCATGTATTACGCGCGCCGGGGCGATGTGCTTGATCTGCACAAGCCGGCGCAATTCGGGCCGACGACTTCGCTGGTCGAGCTGCCGATCAGTTGGTCGACTGATGACGCGCCGCATTTCGAATACATGCGCACCGGCAATGCGATCCGCCCCGGCATGGCCAAGGCCGGCGACGTGCTTGAAAACTGGATCGCTGATTTTGATTACATGCAGAAGACCACCGACTGGGGCGTGTTGACCTTCACTTGTCATCCGTTTATCAGCGGCCGTGGTCATCGCATCATGCTGCTCGAAAAACTGATCCAAAACCTGAAGGCCAAGGGCGCGGTGTTTCAGCGCGCCGATCGCACGGTGGAAGAGTTTCGCAAACGTAACAAGGTGCCGAAGGCGGCTTAAATCCGGCGTTTGTTCTCGCCAGGTGAAGGCAAGATTCAGGCAAATAAAAAGGCCGTATCCGAGGATGCGGCCTTTTTTATTACGTTTGCGCGTCTGCCGCGCTCGCGTGTTTAGCCGATGGTGACTGGCTGGTGCGACTGCGTTGATTTGAGTATGGCTTCAAGCACCGCCACGCCGTGTGCTTCATCGCCGCCGGCGACCGCCAGCGGACGCTTGGCTTTGATGGCGTCGGCAAAGTTTTCGAGCTCGAGCCGTT
>CAIWNB010000531.1 GCA_903913965.1 uncultured beta proteobacterium | reverse complement strand
GAAAACAAGATGCTCCACTGTCCCAAATGCCGCTATCAGCGTCGCGCCGAAGATCGCGGTGACGCCGGTATTTGTCCGGCCTGCGGCCTCGTCTTTGCGAAATGGGTGAGCAGCACGCTGGGCACCGCGCGTTTGCCGCGCGAGCGTGACGCGGAGAGCGATGAGGCCGCCGATCGCGATGGCAGCGGACCCGGCTGGCTCGAACAATTGACCCGCGTTGAGCCGCGTACCGACAGCATGTTGTTCTGGGGGCGGGTCGGGCTCTATGCCGTGTTCGTGGTCTGGGGCCTCTACTTCATTTCGCTCGATTTGCGCACCAATGCCATCGGCGCCTCGTTCATGCATGTGATCAATCTGGTGTTTCATGAGGCCGGACACGTAATCTTCATGCCCTTCGGCCAGTTCATGCATGTTCTTGGCGGCAGTCTCGGCCAGTTGTTGATGCCGGCGATCGTCTGCTGGGTAATGGTGTTCAGGACTCGCGACAATTTCGGCGGCTCGGTGGCGTTGTGGTGGATCGGTCAGAGTCTTAAGGATCTCGGCCCCTATATCAATGACGCGCTGGATTTGCAGTTGCAGTTGCTGACTGGCCATAGCCAGGATGTGCCCGAGACGCACGACTGGGCGAATATTCTGCTCGACCTCGGTCTGATTTATCACGAAAAGAAAATTGCCCTCGCTGCGGACCTGATCGGCAGCTTGATCATTCTGCTCGCGTTGGCCTGGGGCGGGTATTTGTTATGGCAGCAGTATCGCAACCTGGAACGCGGGTGACGGTATGGTGACGGGCAGCCAGTTAAAACTCGTAACCCCGGCGCAGAACGCGCCGGCGGGTGCGCCGCTGACGGATCTTGAGGCGCTCTATGATGCCGCCGATTGCGCGCTGATCCGGTCGGCTTTGGACTGGGTGATCACGCACGCCGGTGCGCGCCTCTTGCCCGGTGGCGAACCGTTGCTTGAACACGCGGTGGCAACGGCAGAGATATTGCTGGCGCTGAAGCCGGATGCGGATTGCGTGGCGGCAGGGCTACTTGGCCGACTGGCTGAAGATACGCAGTTAATCGCCGCGCTGCGCGAGTCATTCCGCGCGGGTGTGCCGGTGCTCGCCGAGGGTGTCGCGCGGATGGCCACCATCGAGGCGCTGGGTGGGCGTGTCGAGCCCGGACGTAGCGCCGGCGCGCAGCTTGAGTCGTTGCGCAAAATGCTGCTGGCGATGGCGCAGGATATGCGCGTGGTGCTGATCAAGCTGGCCGACCAGGTGCAGACGCTGCGCCATATGGTGCGCAGTGAGGATGCGCCGCAACGTCTGGCGGCGGCCCGGCTGGCGCTCGACATTTATGCGCCGCTCGCCAACCGGCTGGGCGTCTGGCAGTTGAAATGGGAAATCGAAGATCTGGCGCTGCGTATCATCGATCCGGCGGTCTACCGCGAGATTGCGCGCTGGCTCGATGAGAAACGCGATGATCGCGAACGTTATATCGCTGATGTGATCACCCGGCTGCGCGCCGCGCTGATCGAGGCGGGGGTGAGCGCCGAGCTGAGCGGGCGGCCGAAACACATTTACAGCATCTATAACAAGATGCGCGGCAAGTCGCTTGATTTTGCCTCGCTCTACGACGTGCGTGCGGTGCGTGCGATCGTTGCGGATATCAAGTCCTGTTACACCGTTCTCGGTGTCGCGCACAATCTGTGGACGCCGCTGCCGGGTCAGTTTGACGACTATATCGCGCGGCCCAAGGGCAACCAGTACCGTTCGTTGCACACCGCGGTGACGGGGCCCGGTGGCAAGCCGCTGGAAATCCAGATCCGTACCGCGGAAATGCACCAGCATGCGGAGTTTGGTGTTGCTGCGCACTGGCGCTACAAAGAAGGCTCCAGCCGCGACGCGCGTTATGACGACAAGATTGCATGGTTGCGCCAAATCGCCGAATGGAAGGAGGAGGTGGCCGATGCCGGCGGTTTGTTCGCAGACACGATTTACGTTCTGACACCGCAGGGCCGTGTGATTGATTTACCCGCCGATGCGACGCCGATTGATTTTGCCTACCACCTGCACAGCGATCTTGGGCACCGTTGCCGTGGCGCGCGGGTCGACGGTGCGATGGTGCCGCTGAATACGCCATTGAAGAACGGCCAATGTGTCGAGGTGGTGGCCGCCAAGCAGGGCGGACCGAGCCGCGACTGGCTTAATCCAGCGCTGGGTTTCCTGCAAAGCAACAGCGCGCGCAACAAAGTG
>CAIWNB010000530.1 GCA_903913965.1 uncultured beta proteobacterium | reverse complement strand
TGTGGTGCCGGCGCAAAATAGGAAAACCTGCTTATGCCTGACGCACTCGTCCAATCTGCTGTGCATCACTGGGCGCCCCGTTTTGTTTCAAACGGCGTGCCGCTGACCGATTTTGAAGAAGTCACCGCCCGCCTTGAAAGCTGGGATGAGTGGTGCGAGGCCTGGAGCCAATGTGCGGCGATGCATGAAGGCATCGGGCGCACCGCACTGACCGCGGGCTATCAACGCTCAGCCGCCCAACATCTGACCACCGCGGCGGTCTGCTATCACTTCGCGAAATTCGTTTATGTGCGCGACGTTAAACAGATGCGCGCGGCGCACATGAAGGCGGTCGAGTGCCGCAAACTGGCGCTGCCACACCTGCAACCGGCTGGCGAATACGTGCGCATTCCTTTCGAGAACAGCGCCTTTGCCGCCATCTTGCGGCGTCCGCCTGGCGTTGCCTGCGCACCCGTCGTGGTGATGTGCATGGGGCTCGATTCGGCGAAAGAGGAGATGGACAGTTACGAGTCGTTGTTTCTGGCGCGCGGTCTGGCCACGCTGACGTTTGACGGTCCGGGACAGGGCGAGTCGGAATACGACATCCCGATCCGTGGTGAATACGAAACGGCGGTCAAGGCGGTGGTCGACTGGTTGGAAAAACGCACCGACGTTGACGCGACGAAAGTCGGCCTGTGGGGCGTCAGCCTCGGCGGCTATTACGCACCGCGTGCCGCCGCCTTTGAAAAACGCGTCAAGGCATGTATTGGCCTTTCGGGTCCTTATGACTGGTCCGAGATCTGGTCGCAATTGCCGGAACTCACCCGTGAGACGTTTCGTGTGCGTTCGCATTCGTCGAGCGTGGATGCGGCCTTGCGCATCGGGCGCACGCTTAGCCTCAAGGGCGTGGCGTCGAATATCACCTGCCCGTTGTATTTGGTGGCCGGCAAACTGGATCGCATCGTGCCCTGGCAGGACGCCGAGCGCGTGGCGCGCGAGGCCAAGGGGCCGGTCGAACTGGTGGTGATTGATGATGGCAATCATGTCGCCAATAACCGTGTTTATAAATACCGCACGCAGTCAGCCGACTGGATGGCGCAACAGCTTGGGCTGCCGCGCGTTTAGGGGGGTACCCGTTATGCAGATGCATCGTGTTGTCTTGGCCGCCGTCGCATTGCTCGCCGCCCAGTTCGCTGCGCCGCTGCAGGCGGCCGGGATCGAGCCGGGGTATCCGCAGAAACCGATCCGTATGGTGGTGCCTTTTCCGACTGGCTTTGCGAGTGATTTTCTGGCCCGTATCGTCAGTCAGAAATTGTCTGAAATGTACGGACGTCAAATTATCGTCGACAACCGTCCCGGTGGCGGCGGGGTGGTCGGCGGCGTGCTCGTCGCGCGTGCAGCGCCGGATGGCTATACGCTGTCGACGATCGGCCTGCCGCATCTGTTGAACGTGCTGATTGCCGAGCAGCCGCAATACCGTCCACTCGAGGACTTCACGCCGATTTCGCAGATCGCTTCACTGCCTAACTTTATTTTGGTGGGTGGTGCGTTCAACAGTGTGCAGGAGCTGATTGCGCAGGCCAAACAAAAGCCGGGTGTGCTCAATTTTGCCTCTGGCGGTGTCGGCAGCCAGTCGCATATCGCCGGTGAGTTGTTCAAATTGGCCGCTGGTATTAACACCGTGCATGTGCCGTTTCGCACGCTGGGCGATGCGATGACCGAATTGGCCGCGCAGCGTGTGCATTACTACGTGATTCCCATCTCCGCGGGCATGCCGCTGCTGAAAGATGCGCGCTTCAAGGCGATCGCGGTGACGGTCGACAAACGTCTCGATCAAATGCCGGAGGTGCCCACCATGGCAGAAGCGGGGTTGCCCGGCTTCCGTATCGACGGGTGGTTCGGTATCGCCGGACCGGCGGGGATGCCGCGCGCACTGGTGGATAAACTCAATGCAGACATTGGCGTCGTGCTTAAACAAGCTGATACACGCGAGCGATTTATACGCCTGGGCTCAGACCCCGTGTATACGACGCCGGCGGGCTTTGAGAAAATGATGAAGGACGAATTCGTACGCTACCGTGATGTGGTCAAAGCGGCGGGGATCAAGGCGCAGTAGTATCGGGCGCATCATTGCAGGTCGATTTTTTAGGAAAATATGATGAAAACACTGATCGTGGCAGTTGCATGTGCAGCGGTGTCCTTTTCCGTGATGGCGCAAAACAAATATCCGGAGAAGCCGATCCGCATGATCGTGCCGTTCCCGCCGGGCTCGGCCAGCGATTTCCTCGCCCGCACGGTGGGGCAGAAGCTAAACGAGCAATACGGTCAGCAGGTCGTGATCGACAACCGGCCGGGCGCAGGCGGTGTGGTGGGCAGCACGATGATTACAAAAGCAGTACCGGATGGTTATACGCTGGGCATGATCGGTCAGCCGTATTTGATCAATGCCATCCTGCAAAAAGACGCGCCGTATCGCGCGCTCGAAGACGTTGCGACCATCGCCCAGGTTGCGGCGCTGGCCAACGTGCTGGTGATCGCGCCTAACTTGCCGATCAAGACTACGGCGGAATTGATTGCGTTGGCGAAGGCAAAACCCGGTGAGCTGAATTTCGGCTCGGCAGGTATTGGCGCGTCTTCGCATATTGCCGGCGAGGCATTCAAGGCGGCTGCCGGTATCAACGTCGTGCACGTGCCGTTCAAGCTGTTAAGCGACGTGTTCACTGAAATGATCGCCGGACGTGTGCATATGTATGTGTTCCCGCTGCCGGCGGTGATGCCGATGCTCAAAGACGGGAAATTGCACGTGCTGGCGGTCGGTACTGCGCAGCGGGTGCCTTCGTTGCCGGGTGTGTCGACCATCTCGGAGTCCGGTTTGCCCGGTTTTCAGAGTTTGAGCTGGTTTGGTGTGGTGGCACCGTCGAAAATATCGCGTGCGATTGTCCAGCAACTGAACAAGGACATCATTGCCATCCTGCAACAGCCTGACACCAAGGAGCGTTTCATGCGCCAAGGGGCTGAGGCGGTAATTACGACGCCCGAAGACTTCCAAAAATTGATGCAATCGGAATATGCCAAGTATCAGAAGCTGGTCAAAGACGCCGGTATCTC
>CAIWNB010000529.1 GCA_903913965.1 uncultured beta proteobacterium | reverse complement strand
TCAAGCCGCGGGCGGTAAATTCCTGGTGCGCGGCATGCCAACCAAGACGTATGAGGCGGGTGAAAATCAGCGCACCGTGATGATCGAGTTCGACAGCGTGGCGGCAGCCACGGCGGCGCATGACAGCGCCGGCTATCAGGCTGCACTCGCCGCACTGGGTGACGGTGCGGTGCGCGATATTCGTATCGTCGAAGGGGTTTAAAGCGTCTAGAGCGTCTAAAGCGTCTTGCGCGGTGGGGAAGGTTCTGCCGCGCTACAAAACAAAGGCCGTTCCGGCGCAGGCTGGAACGGCCTTGCCTTTTCGTATGGCGCCCTAGTAGGCCGTGCGCAGCAAACCGAGCAGCGTGCGCACGCCGTCGAAGTAATGACCGAGGCGCATGTTTTCGTCATGGCTGTGTTGGTTGTTGTCACCATTGACCAGCGGCACGATGACAAATGGTGTTTCGAGTGCGTCGACCAGTTTGTCGGTGGGCACACTGCCGCCCATCATGCGGATGCGCACCGTTGTGGCCTCTGCACCGTTGACGCTGAAAGTTTTGCGCAGCACGCCGTCCACCCACTGACCCAGCGGGGACTCCATCGGCGTGCGGGCGGCCTTGCTGCCGCGTCCGAGCGTGAGTGAGGCAATGCGGTCGTGCGCGGCGCGTTCGGTGTCGGTCGGCGCACCCTTGGTCAGGTAATAGCCTTTGCTGCGCACATGCTGCTCAATCAGGTTGAACAAATATTCCGGTGACGCTTCGGGGGTAGTACGCAGATCGAGTTCGGCCAGCGCCAGGCTGGGCACCACGTTGGAGGCGCGCTCGCCAACCCCGGAGGCAGCCATGCCGCGTATATTGAGTGACGGATACTGGATGGCTTCCTGCAGGGTCGCGCCCACCGTTTCGGCTCGTGCAATGCCGATGCGTTTACGGATCACGGCTTCGTCGTCGCCGACTTCAGCGAGGATGCGGCGTTCGGCGTCGGTGAGTTTGACGCGGTCGTAATAGCCGGGGATGGTGACGCGGCCGTTGTCGTCTTTCATCGAGGCGAGCAGGGTGGCCAGACGCTGCGCCGGATTCGGCGCGTAGTTACCGTAGTGGCCGCTGTGCAGTTCGCTACGCGGACCGTAGACGGTCAGGCGCGCGGTGGTGTTGCCGCGGTTGCCAAAGACGAGTGTCGGTTTTTCACTGGCGTGGCGCGGGCCGTCGTGTATCAGGATCGCATCGGCGCGCAATAGCTCGCGGTGCGCGGTGGCGACGTTGCCGATGTTGACCGAACCCTTTTCCTCTTCGCTGTCGAGGATCACCTTGACGTTGACTGCCGGTTCAACGCCGGCCGCTTTCATCGCATCGAAGGCGGCGAGGAACATCATGATCGGACCTTTGTCATCCGACGATGAACGCGCAAACACGCGCCATTCCGGATTGATGTTGGCGCCGAAGAGTTGCGCCATGTCGGTGGCTTCCCATGCGCCCTGCGCATTGCGTTGCTTCAATACGGGCACCCATGGACTTTTCTGCGCCCAGTTCTCAGGCGTTACAGGCATGCCGTCGAAATGCATGTAAACCAGGATGGTTTTGGCGCCGGCCACTTTTTGTTTGTATTCGCCGAACATCAGCGGCTTGCCGTTGTTCGGCAGTTGCTGCGTGGTAAAGCCGCGTTTGCGAAAGGCCGCTTCCAGCCATTCTACGTTCTTGACGATGTCGGCGGGATTGGCGGCGTCGTTCGGTAACGACAATAGATCGATGTATTCGCGGAAGCTGGCCTGCGTCGCCAGACGTGCTGTTTCAGCGGGGACGCCAGTGCTTTGTGCTGCAGCCGAAGGGACAAGCACACAACAGGAGAAAAACGAAAACAAAAATGCCAGAGCAAAGGCCGGCAATATGGATGGACATTTCATGAGTGACTCCGTCTAAGGTGCCTAAGCAATGATGATCGGCAGGCGCGTTGGCTCGAAGGTGTGCCGGCAATTTTATTTTACTTCTTAAGTCCGATCAGTTGCATGAGGCGCGCCATCTCAGCGTCCTCTTTGGCGATCATTTCGCTGAACTCGCTAGCGGGCGCAAAGGCCGGGCGAACGTTAAGGTTGTCACTGCCCTTGATGAAATCCGGATCTTCAACGGTTTTGCGGATAGCGTTTTCCAGTGTGGCAATCACCGGGCGTGGCGTGCCTTTCGGCGCCGCGATACCACGCCATGCTTCGAGCGAGACGTTGACGCCTTGTTCAAGCGCAGTCGGCACCTCGGGTAGCGATGGATCGCGGTTCGCCGTGAGCGAAGCGAGCAAACGCATGCTGCCGCCTTTGACATGCCCGGCGAGTGCGCCGGGGAGTTGCAGCATCGCATCGACGTGACCGCCGAGCAGGCTCGGCACGACCTGTGCGGCGCCATAGGGGACGTCGATGATATCGACGCCAGCCGCTTTGAACAGTGCTGCCGCCGAGATATGCGTGTGGCTGCCGGTGCCGGAATTGGCGACAGTGATTTTCCCCGGGTGCGCCTTGGCGTCGGCAATAAATTCATTGAGGTTTTTCCAGCGTGCGTCGGTTTTCACTGCCAGCAGCGGAGACTCCGCCAGCACCCGTGCCACCGCGTCGAAGGCGTGGTAATCCACGGTTGATTGACCGGAATGAAAAGTAGTCGAAACAGAATTCGAGTTCCAGACCAGTGAGTAACCGTCTGGTTTTTGGCTGGCCACATATTTGTAGCCGATGGCGCCGCCAGCACCGGGACGGTTGACGATAATGACATTGGTACCGAGTTGTCTGGACATGCCTTGCGCGAGCAGACGCGCAGTCACGTCTGCCGATGAGCCGGCCGGGAAGAGCACAATGATTTCGATATTGCCGCGTCGCGGAAAAGGCGCTTCCTGCGCCTGTGAGATGGTGGTGAAAACAGCGAAGACGGCGACCAGAAACAAACTAAAGTTGTTTTTCATCCTGCGCTCCCCCTCAGTAAAACTATTTTTTTGCGGCAAGAACCTCCGAAATTTCGACGCGCCGGCCTTCGCGCGCCGACTGAATGCCTGCGAGTAGCACCGCCAGCGAACGCGTTGATTTCGCGCCGTCCATTTCGGGCGTCGCCTTGCCACGTACCGCATCGGCGAATTCCTCCAGCTCATCGACGATGGCATCGTTCTTTGCGCAGGCAACCGGTTCGGCGCGGTCGCTGTGGCGTTTGAGCCAGCGCAGGCCGCTGTGCATGTCGTAGTAGGCGCTGGCCTCCTTGCCGTAGATGTTCATCAGGTAATACTCAGAGGCCGAGGCATAGCTGGCATTGAGTGTGGAGAGCGCACCGTTTTCATGTTCCAGAATCAGACTGGCAACGTCCGGATTGTCGCCGGGCAGCAGGAGTTGGTCGAAGCGGCCGTTGACGGCCTTGACCGGTCCCATCAGGTATTCGAGTACATCCGCGTAATGGATGCCAATTTGTAGCATGACGCCGCCGGGCATGCCCTCGGCTGTAAAGCGCCACGAATTCAGATCGACCTTGCCAAGGCGGTCGCGGCTGATGTTGGCCTCGGCGTTGACCAGCTTGCCAAAGACGCCGGCCTCGATTTTTTCCTTGATCCAGCGAAAGTGACTCTCGCGGCGTCGTTGATAGCCGAGGGCGAGGATAACGCCTGCGCGCTTGCAGGCGTCGGTGATGGCATGGCCGTCGGCGATAGTGTTGGCGATCGGCTTGTCGAGAAAGACGTGCTTTTTTGCAATGGCGGCGGCGCACGTGGTTTCCAGATGAACGTTATTGGGCGTGGTGTTGATGATCGCTTCGATCGTCGGATCGGCAAGCATGGCGTCGTAACTGGGGGCGCTGGCGCAACTGTATTTGTTGGCGAAGGCCTGTTTTTTTTCCGTGGAGCGGGTATAGCAGGAAACGATCTTTAGCTTGCCGGATTTGGCGATGGCGTCGGCCAGGACATCCGACCACCAACCCATACCCAGACAACCGACTCTGACAGGTTCAAAAGCCATGCGGTGTACCTCCCGGTGAGAAGCCGAAGAGCTGCTTAAGCGTCGATCTTCCAGTGCGCGCCGATGGCCTCGACGGCTTCACGCGCAACGCGGTCGTCGAATGACCAGTCGCCGCCGCTGACGCCAATGCCGCCGATGCATTCGCCGTCTATGATAATGGGATATCCGCCTTCCATCGCCGTCCAGCGTTCGGGGCCAGCGGCCAGGGCGAGGCCGATGGCGTGCGAGGTGTCGAGGTCCTGACCGGCCGCACCCTTGGCGGTGGTGGGGCGTTTGTTTGAGGCGGCACACACCGCCTTGGTGGTGGACGAGTGCACAGTATGAAAGCGGCCGCCATCCATGCGTTCGAGCATGATCAGATGGCCACCGCTGTCGGCGATAGCCACCGCGATCGCGACGCCGGCCTGTTCCGCCGCTTGGGTTGCGGTGTCCATCATCTTACGTGCACCGGAGCGTGTCAGACGCTTGCTGTTCGCGACGTACATGGTTTCCTCCCCCGAAGATCGGTGCATCTTAGCGGCTTTAGCGGCTTTGTGCACCCGCATTGATATAATCATCCAATACAGAGGAAACCCCATGCGTCCACTTGAAGGCATCACGGTCGTTGCGTTGGAGCAGGCCGTTGCAGCACCCTTTTGCACACGCCAGCTCGCTGATCTCGGCGCGCGGGTGATCAAAATCGAACGTCCGGGCGTGGGTGACTTTGCCCGCGACTATGATCAAACCGTGCACGGTCAGTCAGCGTATTTTGTCTGGCTGAACCGCTCGAAGGAAAGCCTGACGCTCGACGTCAAGCATCCGCAGGCCCGGGAGATCATGGCGAAGTTGATCGCCGGTGCTGATGTGTTCATTCAGAATCTCGCACCGGGTGCGGCGGCGCGTCTGGGGCTGGCGGCTGATACGTTATTGGAGAAACATCCGCGGCTGATCGTCTGCGATCTGTCCGGTTACGGTGATACCGGCCCATACGCAGAGAAGAAGGCCTACGATTTGCTGGTGCAGAGCGAGGCCGGCGTGCTGTCGGTGACCGGTACCCCCGAGACGCAGACCAAGGTCGGCATCTCGATTGTGGATATCAGCGCCGGTATGTATGCCTACTCGGGAATTTTGACCGCGCTCTATCAGCGTGAGCGCAGCGGCAAGGGTACGCGTGTCGAGGTGACGATGTTCGAAGCACTCGCCGAGTGGATGACGCATCCGTTGTATTACACGCACTTCAGCGGCAAGGCGCCGCGTCGCAGCGGCCCCGATCATGCCACCATCGTGCCGTATGGACGCTTCAAATGCGGCGACGATGCGTATGTCATGCTGGGTATCCAAAATGAACGCGAGTGGGCGAAGTTCTGCAGCGGCGTACTCAGCCGGCCGGAGCTCGCCAAAGACCCGCGCTACGACAACAACACCAAGCGCACCGCGGCGCGCACCGAGATGGTGGGTTTGATCGAGACGATCTTCGCCGGCATGACGGCGGCGGAGGTGGTGAAGAAACTGGACGCCGCCGGCATCGCCAATGCGCGTATCAACACACCCGACGAAGTCTGGGATCATCCACAGTTAAAAGCGCGACAACGCTGGCGCTCGGTGCAAACGCCTGCCGGCACGATACCGGCGCTGTTGCCGCCAGTGACCATGGCCGGTTTTGAGCCGCGTTTTGATGCGGTGCCGGCAGTGGGCGAGCATACCGATCAGGTCCTGGCCGGCCTTGGTTTTTCTGCGGAGGCGATCAGCGCCTTGCATGCAGACGGCGCGGTATGAGGATAGTGATGGTGGGCAGTCGCGTCGGCGCGTAGGAAGTGCCGCGCGTTTTTCCGGTGCTCCAGTAACCCTTGAGGAATGAATATGAAATTCGGACGCTTTGAGTTGCAGGGTAAAACCTTTTTTGGGCTGGTCGAGGGCGATCAGGTCGTCGAGCTTGATGGCTCGCCCTTTGAGTCCTGGAAGGCGACCACGCGCAAACACGCACTCGCCGCGCTGACGCTGCGCATCCCCTGCGTGCCATCGGTGTTTTATTGCGCCGGCTTCAACTACCTGGCGCATATCGAGTGGGGCAATAAACGCAAGGGCACCAACGTCAAGGCGCCGGAGAAGGCTGATATCGGTTATCGCACCAACAATGCGCTGATTGCGAGCGGTGAGACCATCGTCATTCCCGCTGATTCGCCGGGCCCCGTTCAGTTTGAGGGTGAACTCGTCGCCGTCATTGGCAAGACGGCGCGCAACATGACCGAGGCTAATGCGCTGGACTGCGTGCTCGGCTATACGCTCGGCAATGATCTGAGCGAGCGCACCTGGCAGAAAGAAGATCGCACGCAGTGGCGCTCGAAGAACTGCGACACCTTCAAGCCGATGGGACCGTTCATTACCACCGGCCTTGATCCGCTGGATTTGACCGTCTCGATTGATGTCAACGGCCAGCGGGCCGCCAGCTATCACACGAGCAAGATGCTGTTCACGGCGCAGCATTTCATCGCCAAGATTACCCGCTACTCGACGCTGCATCCCGGCGATGTGATCTGGCTTGGCACCGATGATGCGACCCAACCCGACCTCAAACACGGTGACACCGTGGAAATCAGTTGCGACCCGATTGGCGTGCTGCGCAATCCGGTCGTGCGAGCGCAAGGATAAATCATGACCACTGCAGATAAAGACACCGCCAGCGCGACACGCACCCTGTGCGAATTTTTGAGTGCGATTCGTTACGAGGATATTCCGCAGCCTGTGGTGCTGCGCACGGAAGACCTCTTCCTTGACTGGTTCGCCTCCACGCTGGCGGGCAAGGCTGCGCGTCCGACCCGCGTGATGGAACAGTTTGCGGCGGCCATGGGCCCGACCGACGGCGCCAGTGACATTCTTGTTTCGCGCAAACGCAGTTCACCGTTTTTTGCGGCGCTGATCAATGGCGCCGCCTCGCACTTCGTTGAACAGGACGATTTGCATAACAGTTCGGTGCTGCATCCGGGGACGGTGGTGTTTCCGGCGGTGTTGGCGGCGGCGCAGGCGGCGGGTTCCAGTGGGCGTGATTTGATTGCGGCCGCGGTGGCCGGTTATGAATGCGGCGTGCGGGTCGGCGAATTTCTTGGTCGCTCGCATTACCGGATTTTTCATACGACAGGAACCGCAGGCAAACTCGCCGCGGCAGCCGGTGTGGCGCATATCCTCAAGCTCGATGCCGACAAGATGCAGCATTGTCTCGGTTCGGCGGGCACCATGGCGGCCGGCTTGTGGGAGTTTTTGCGGGATGCTGCCGATTCGAAGCAACTGCATACCGGCAAGGCAGCGGCCGATGGTTTGATGGCGGCGTATATCGCGCGCGACGGTTTTACTGGGGCGCGGCAGATCTTCGAAGGCAAGCAGGGCATGGCGGCAGGGATGTCGTCGGATGCCGATGTGAGTTGCCTGACCGACGGGCTGGGTACGCGCTGGGCCACCGCTGAAACCTCCTTCAAATTCCATGCGTCCTGCCGGCACACGCATCCCGCTGCTGACGCGCTGTTGGCGTTGATGCAGGAAAACGCTATCAAGGCCGACGACATTGCCACCCTCACGGCACACGTGCATCAGGGCGCGCTGGATGTGTTGGGGCCGGTCACTGATCCGCAGACCATCCACCAGTCGAAGTTCTCGATGGGATTTGTGCTGGCACTGATCGCCAACCTCGGTCGCGCCGGGCTGGCTGACTTCACCGAGGCTTCATTGCAGGAGCGGCAGGTGCGGGTGTTTCACGACAAGGTGAAGATGGTGCTCGACCCGGAAGTCGACGCTGCTTATCCCAAACGCTGGCTGGGGCGCGTTAGCGTGACCTTGCAGGACGGTCGCACGCTAGAGAAAAAAATCACCTCGCCCAAGGGCGACCCGGACAATGTGTTGTCACGCGCCGAGCTCGAAGACAAGGCGCTGCGGCTGTGCGGCTATACCGGCGGTGCGAGTGCTGAAGAAATGCGCCGCGTGATTGCACGGGTGTGGGCCTTGCATGAGGCGCCGAACGTCACGGGCTTGCTCGCCTGAGATGGGGGGCGGGCCTGCGGACCCGCCGCCGTTTATTTGGCGAGGCCGAGCTCTCCCAACAACACCTTGAGTTCTTCGTGCTGGCGTTCGAGAAACTTGCGGCTCTCGGCGCTGTTGAGATATTCAGCCTCCCAGCCGTATTGCGCGACTTCCTGCGTCCATTCGTCGGTGCGCACGACGCGTCCCAATAAATCATCCCACCACGCGATCTGTGCCGCCGCCATGCCCTTGGGGCCGATCACGCCGCGCCAGTTGGAGAATACCGCCGCCACGCCTTGTTCGCGCCAGGTCGGCACTGTCGGATAAGCCGCCAACCGTTTGGCCGCCGCCACCGCAATTAGACGGAAGGCGCCGGCCTGCACCTGTTGTGTGACGGTGGAGGCGCTGGAGGCGACCGCATCGACATGGCCGCCCAGCAGTGCGGTGACCGCTTCGCTGGCTCCCTTGAAGGCGACGAATTTCAGTTTTTTAACGTCAAGGCCGGCGGTCTTCATGACGAGGCCGGCACCGATATGGTTGGCGCTGCCGATATTGCTAAAGGCGATGCTGAGCGCGGCGGGGTTGGCCTTGAGTCGGGCGATCAGCTCGCCGCCGGTTTTAATCGGAGAGTCGGCTTTCACCGCAAAGACGATGCTCTCGCTGTTCAACTGCGCCAGCGGCGTGACGTCGGCAAAACTCAGTTCGTGACTGCCGGTGATGCGGTTGGTGACGATGTTGGGCAGCGTCATTGCCACAAAGTGCGCGTTGCCCGCATGCTGGTTGAGATAGAGCCAGGCCAGTGCGTTGTTGGCGCCGGCGCGATTGCTGACGCTGACCGGCACCGTGACCAGCCGTTTGTCCTGCATGACTTTTTGCAGCAGGCGCGCCGAGGTGTCGTTGGGGCCACCGGGTGTGACGCCGACGATGATTTCGATCGCCTTTTCCGGCTTCCAATCGGGGGCGGCAGCAGCGCCTGCGGTGAGGCTGAGCAGGCAAAGAAACAATGTGAGCGCGGTTTGTCGCATGGTCATTTTGGCGGGTGGCGAAGGAGGGGGCGGATGCTAGCACATGCTAGAATTCTGTTGATACGACGCCCCGCATTCGCGCGCGTCACACAGCCAGCAAAGCACATAAACCCATGGACTCACGCATCCGCGAATTGAGCGAGTACGCCGCCGGCCTCTCGTATGACGAATTGCCCGCCGCGGTCGTCAATGAATGCAAAAGTAAACTGATCGACACCCTCGGCTGCGCCATCGGCGCCTTCGATGCCGAGCCGGCACGCATTGCGCGCGCGGTGGCCGGACATTATTCGAGCGATACGCCAGCGAGGATTTTCGGCACGCTGAAAAAGACCACCGCCGAACACGCGGCCTTCGCCAACGGCACCATGCTGCGTTATGCCGATTACAACGATGCCTATTTCAACAAGAACAGCGGTCACCCGAGTGACACCTTTGCCGGCGTGCTGGCGCTGGGTGAGTCGGTGCATGCCGATGGCAAGGCGGTGATTCTCGCCACCACACTGGCCTACGAAGGCTTTTGCAATTTTTCGGATGTGCTGCCGCGCGAGCAGGGCTGGGACTATGTGTTGTTCGGCGTGGTCGGCGGCGCCTTGTCGGCGGCGAAGTTGCTCAAGCTCGACGCCGCGCGCATCGGGCAGGCTATCGCACTGGCGGTCACACCCAACCTCGCGCTGGAACAAACGCGCATGGGCGAGTTGTCGCACTGGAAGGGTTGTGCCGCTGCCAATGCAGCGCGTAACGGCATTTTTGCGGCGATTCTTGCCGAGGCCGGCATGACCGGGCCGGATGACGCGATTGTCGGCAAGGCGGGTTTGCAACACGCTGTCGGCCCCTTTGAGTGGGCGCCCTTCGGTGGTCGCGGCGGGCCCTTCCGGGTGTGCGAAACGCATCTGAAATTTTTTCCGGCGGTGGTGCATTCGCAAAGCCCGATTGCTGCGGCCATCGAATTGCATGGCAAGCTCAAGCCGGAGGATATCGAAGCGATTGCGGTGGATAGCTATTGGGTGGCGAACCGCTATACCAATCGCGCTTCGCCGTTGTGGCAGCCCGGCACGCGTGAAACGGCCGACCATAGTCTGCCGTACATCATCGCTGCGGCGCTGATCGACGGCACCATCACCGAACACAGCTTCGACGAGGGCCGGTTGCGCGATCCGCGCATTGCCGAACTGATGAAACGCATGACGCTGCGCGAAAAACCGGAGTTCACGCAACTGCATCCGGTCAAATGGCCGTGCGTGATTGAAGTCACGACGAAGAGCGGCGGCACAGTCAGCGCCTCGGTTGAATACTTCAAGGG
>CAIWNB010000528.1 GCA_903913965.1 uncultured beta proteobacterium | reverse complement strand
GCCGCCGAGGCACTCGATAAAAAAAGCAGCGTGCGCATGCACATCAGCCACGGCGCCCTTGGCTTCGATTTATATACGCGCTTCGAACCCATCCCGTAATAACCGACTGGCTCACCATCGTTTTATCAGCGCGCAGAAAAAAGCCGGGGAGCACCCGGCCTTTTCCCGGCTTTACATACCGGCATTCACTCTAGACTAGTACAGCCCCGTCCAGCAGGACGATACGTTACTTTGCACCGCCTTTTGCTTTGCGTTCCGCCATCTCCGCCGCGAGTTCACCGTGTTGAGTATGCAACGTCAGCAACCAGCGTTGCCCGCCAGAGTAATAGCCTATGTAGTGCCCAAGCTCAACCAATTCCGGATCAGTAAATTCAGCATGCAGCTCTTCCCACATGGCATCGTCAGCATGGGTAGGGTTGCGCATAATCGCATCGCAATAGCGCAGTCCAATTTTTTCGCGATGCGTAAATTGATCCGACGTTAAAAACGACTGCTTCTCGTCAAGAAGCGACATCCGGTGACCTTTGACCCGCACAAACTGTGCGGTGTTCATTTCCCCTCAGTAATGGCAATCGGTATTGAACATCGGGCCCCATGAGGTCGCGATACGCGCCCTCATGAGTTCGCGCAACTCGGGCTCGAGTATGCCGTCGTCACGCATGGTCCTCTGCAACATGGTGAACGAGCGCATAACAACCTTATTGTGCGCTCGTATCGCCTGATTCTCAGGCCCCGGTTTGCCAGTGTTGATGGCATCCATCAACCACTCTTTCATCTCCGGATCCTGAACTTCTTCGGGATGGACATAACTGATTCTCGCCATACGATTTCTCCATTGAGAATGGTCCGCCGCAACTTTTTATGCCTTGCAGGGCCGAGTTTATTTATCTATGATTCGTCGACTTTATCAGAAATATATATATTTTTACAAGTCTGTCCGCGCCTGTTCCGGAGCGGGTTTAAAGGCGGAGATATGAATCGGAAAATCTTTTACCTCAAATGAGGGAAAACCGGTGCCACACAGTCTGTGCGGACCCACAGTATCTCCACCTGGTCCTGCATTTCGTCTGTCATTGCCACCTCCCTGACGGCCTTTGCAGTGCACGCCGCTGAGCCAGCAACGAATTACCCGTTAAAGCCGATACGTGTAGTCATCGCCCAGGAAGCTGGCAGCTCGATCGACACGAATATTCGCGTGCTGACACAACCGCTGGGGGACGCAATGGGGCGACCGCTAGTAGTCGACAATCGTCCTGGTGCGGGTGGCGCCATAGGCATGGCGATTGGTGCGGCGGCCGCAGCGGACGGGTATACGCTGGTTGGCGTAGGCAGTCCGCAGATGATCACACCCTATGCAATCAAAAAACTGAACTACGATTTGTTTCGGGATTTCACGCCGATCGCCCGATATGTTGTCTCGCATAACGTGCTCGTCGTCGCACCGACCCTGCGCGCCGCGAACGTCAAGGAACTCGTCGAGTTCGCAAAAACAAAATCAGGCCAAATCAATATGTCGACTGCAGGCCCTGGCTCGGCCAGCCATCTAGCCGGGTCATTGTTTAATGTCCTGGCGCGTATCAGCGTAGTGCCGATTCACTACAAGGGCGGCGGCGCTGCAGTGGTCGCCGTCATTGCCAATGAGGCGCAATATCTGATCACTCCGATGCCCGCCGTATTAAGCCAGATTCGGTCCGGACGGCTCAGGGCCATCGGCGTTGGCGGTGAAAATCGCGCGCCACAATTGCCACAGGTCCCCACCGTTGAAGAGGCGGGACTCTCAGGCTATCGCAGTGTCGGCTGGAGCGGACTGCTCATGCCGCAGGGAACGCCCATCACCATCATTGCCAAGGTCACCGAAAAATTGACGGGCGTTCTGGGCTTGCAGGCTGTCACCGACAAAATACTGGACGCAGGCGCCGAGCCCGGACTGCTGACCGGAAATCTCTTTGCACAATTCATGCGTGACGACATGGCGCGCTTCGG
>CAIWNB010000527.1 GCA_903913965.1 uncultured beta proteobacterium | reverse complement strand
GAATACGACACCGCCTTCTTCGACAAGCGTTCCAAGTTCGTGCATTACGCGCCGCGCACCGCGGTGCTGAATAACCTTGAGTTCGACCACGCCGATATTTTTGCCGACGTGGCGGCGATCGAAACCCAGTTCCATCATCTGGTGCGCACCATTCCGGCCAACGGTTTGATCGTTGCCAACGGTGCTGAAGCCTCTATGCAGCGAGTGTTTGCGCGCGGTTGCTGGACACCCGTCGAACGTTTTGCTTGTGACGAGGGCTGGCAATGCGGTGCGCCCTCGGGCGACGGCGCTTTCGACGTCAGTCTGGCCGGCAAGGCGCAGGGCAGGGTGCAATGGGATTTGCTCGGTACGCACAATCAACTTAACGCGCTTGCCGCCATCGCCGCGGCGCGTCACGCCGGCGTGCCGGTAGCCGCGGCTATCGCCGCACTCGCCGAATTCAGGAATGTGAAGCGGCGCATGGAAATCCGCGGCACGGTCAACGGCATCACCGTCTACGATGATTTCGCCCATCATCCGACGGCGATCAAAACCACCCTCGCGGGGCTGCGTCACAAGGCCGGAGCCACACGCATCCTCGCCGTGCTCGAGCCGCGCTCAAACACCATGAAGCTTGGTGTGATGAAAGATGCGCTGCCGGTCAGTCTGGCCGACGCCGATCTGGTCTTTTGTTATGCCGCCAATCTGGGCTGGAACCCGGCCGAGGCGTTGACATCATTGGGCCCGCGCGCGGTTACTGAAATTGATCTCAGCCGCCTCGTCGAGGCTATCGCGCAGGCGGCGCGTCCCGGCGACCATGTGCTGGTGATGAGCAACGGCGGTTTTGGCGGCATCCATGACAAGCTCTTGGCGCGGCTCGGGGCGGCGCATGGCGGATAACCTCAACGATCTCGCGCTGATCATCAAGTCGCATTTCCCGCTGGTGCAGGTAGAGACCAGCGAGGAGACACGCATGATGCGGCTGCTGGAGCGGGCCTCTAATCTCGAGGGCTGGCCGCTCTTCGTGTGGACGGTGGCCGACGGCCTCAAGCGTTTCTCGCGTACCGATGTGATTCCGCAAACCTATGATTTTCGCGATGCGCTGCGCCACATCGACAAGACTTCGCAGAACGGTATTTACGTGCTGCTCGATCCACAGCCTTATTTTGAAGACCCGGTGAACGTGCGTCTCATCAAGGAGGTCGCGCAGGAATATGCCCGGACTGCGCGCACCCTGGTGTTTGTCAGCCAGCAGCTCGATGTGCCGCCGGCCTTGCAGCGCATGTGCGCACGCTTTGCGCTGCCGCTGCCGACCACCCAGGAAATCCGCGAGCTGATCAAGCAGGAAGCGCAGTTGTGGGAGCGTGAGAACGGCCAGCCGATCAAGGGCCAGCAACAGGCGGTTGATATGCTGGTGCAGCATCTCTCCGGCATGTGTCAGGACGATGCGCAGCGTTTGATCCGGCAGGCGATCCGCGACGATAACGCAATCACGCTCGAGGACCTTCATCGCGTGTTGCGCTTCAAGCGCGAATCGCTGGGTGAGGGCGGTCTGCTTGATTTTGAAATCGACACCGGCAGTTTTGCTGATGTCGGTGGGCTGAAAAATCTCAAGCGCTGGCTCGAATTGCGGCGCCCCGCATTTACCGGCGACGCCGCGAAGATGGGGGTTGATGTGCCCAAAGGCGTGCTGTTGCTCGGCGTGCAGGGCGCCGGCAAGAGTCTCGCCGCCAAGGCCATCGCCGGCGCCTGGGGCGTGCCGCTAATGCGTCTGGACTTCGCGGTGCTCTACAACAAATTCAGCGGCGAGACAGAGCGCAATCTGCGCGCCGCGTTACGGCAGGGTGATGCGATGTCGCCCTGCGTGTTGTGGATCGACGAGATCGAGAAGGGGCTGGCACAGGACAGTGGCGGCGGTGACGGCGGTGTCTCGCGTCGCGTGCTGGGTACGCTGTTGACGTGGATGGCCGAACGCAAGTCGCGCACTTTTCTGGTGGCGACATCGAACGATGTGTCGCAACTGCCGCCCGAACTGCTGCGCAAAGGGCGCGTCGATGAAATATTTTTCGTCGATCTGCCGGAGCCGCTGGTGCGCGAGGAGATTTACCGTATCCACCTGAGAAAACGCAAGCAGGATACGGCGGCTTTTGATGTGCCGCGACTGGCCGCCGCCGCCGACGGTTTTGCCGGCGCCGAGATCGAGCAGACCGTGGTCGCCGCCATTTACGAGGCGCTCGCGCAGAAAAAACCGCTCTCTACCGAATATATCTTCGATGAAATTCAGCGTACGCGGCCGCTCTCGGTGGTGATGGCAGAAAAAGTCGAAGGCTTGCGCGCGTGGGCCACAGGGCGCACGGTTAGCGCGGATTAAGCAGGCACTGGTATCTTGAGCGGCCGGTGGTCGGCTGCCCGCCAGCGGCACGGTCCCCGATCATCTTGTTGCCGATCAGCGGTTGCTACTGCCGTAAACCATGGTTTACACTTCTGCCGTGATTGAAATTCGCGAAACAGAAGTATTTTCGAAATGGCTGGGCGCACTGCGCGACGTTCAAGCCCGTGTTCGCGTGCAGGCGCGCCTATTGCGTTTGCGTCAGGGCAACGCGGGTGATGTGCGTGCAGTCGGCGCGGGGGTCTCGGAGTTGCGCATCAATTACGGG
>CAIWNB010000526.1 GCA_903913965.1 uncultured beta proteobacterium | reverse complement strand
CGCCCCAGTCGGCGAGATGGCGCACGCAGGTGGGGCCCGCGCGTGCCAGCGTCAGGTCGAGCACGATCAGGCCCGAGAGTGGAAGGTTTTTTGTTTCGCTGGTGTCACCGATCATATTCTTTCCTTATGAATGAACTTGGAGCATTACAAAATTATTCAGCCACAGAGCTTACAGAGAGATATTCGTCTTGTCGCATTGCCGTCTTGCCGTCTTACCCGGCAGGTTTCCGGCGCACACCGGTTGCGTATGCCGCCGGTTTTCTCACTGTTTTCTGTGGCTGATGGTTTATTCCACCTTGGCACCCGACAGTTTAACGACGCGCGCCCATTTCTCGGTTTCACTTTTTAGATAAGCATTGAATTCCGCTGCCGTGCCGCCGGCGGTATCGGCGCCGATACCGGCATAACGCTCGCGTAAGTCCGGCAGCGATTTATTGACCGCGGCGTTGAGGCGCTCGATGGTTGCCGCCGGCGTTTTCGCTGTGGCGGCCAGACCGTACCAGCCACTGACTTCAAAGCCCGGCACGCCGGCCTCGGCGATGGTGGGAATCTCCGGCGCGGTCGGGGTGCGCCGCGGGCCGGTAACGCCGAGGGTGCGCAGGCGGCCGGCTCGCACATGCGGAATGAGCCCGCCGAGGCTGCTGAACAAGGCCTGTACTTCACCGCTCAGCAACGCGTTGACCGCCGGCGCTGAACCCTTGTAAGGCACGTGGGTCAGATCGATGCCCGCCATCGATTTGAACAACTCGGCGGACAGATGATTGGCGGTGCCAATGCCGCTGGAGGCATACAACAGTTTTTGCGGCGTGGTCTTCGCCAGCGCGATGAATTCAGCCACCGTATGCGCAGGCACCGAGGTGCGCACCGATAGCGCGTATTGCGAATACACCATGTTGACCACGCCTGTGAAATCGCGCACCACGTTGTAGCGGATGTCGGTGAAGAGGCTGCCGTTGACCACATGTGTCGGCGTGATCACCAGCAGCGTATAGCCGTCGGGTTGCGCGCGCGCCAGCATTTCGCCGGCGATGTTGCCGCCGGAACTCGGCCGGTTGTCGATGACGAAGGATTGGCCGAAGGCCTCGGTGAGTTTCTGCGTCATGATGCGCGCGATGGTGTCGGTGCCGCCGCCGGGGGCGAGGCCGACGATCACGCGCACCGGACGCTCCGGGTAGGCCGCCTGTACTGGCGTGAGCAGCGCGCCGAGCATGACGAGCGAGACCGCGGTGGCGGTTGGTCCTGCGATAGCCTGTGTGCGCATGCTGCCTCCCTGATACGCCTTGTGTGTGGCGTTTACGTTGTGATGTCCGGCGCGTACGATGTTTACTTGCCCTGAAACTTTGCTTTACGTTTCTCGATGAATGCCGCCATGCCTTCTTTTTGATCCTGCGAGGAGAACATCAACTGGATCGCTTTCGCCTCCAGACGCAGGCCTTCTTCGAGCGAGCCGTCTTCACCGGCCAGAATGATTTCCTTGATTTGCTGCACGGCCAGCGGCGGCAGTTCGGCGATCTGCTGCGCCATGGCCAGCGCGCGGCTGATGGTTTCGTTGTCCGGCACCACTTCGCAGACCACGCCCATCGCCTGCATTTGCGCCGCCGTGAACATGTCGCCGGTGAGGCAGACGCGCATCGCGTTGAACTTGCCAACTGCGCGCGTCAGGCGCTGCGTGCCGCCGCCGCCGGGGGTGATACCGATTTTGACTTCAGGCTGGCCGAAGCGCGCTGATTCACCGGCGATGATGATGTCGGCGCACATCGCCAGTTCACAACCACCGCCGACGGCAAAACCGTTGACGGCGGCGATCACCGGCTTGTGGCTGGCGGCCGCCGCGCGCCACAGCTTGAGGGCGCCGCGTTGCATCATCTCGATCGAACCGGCCTCGGCCATTTCCTTGATGTCCGCACCCGCCGCGAATACTTTTTCACCGCCGGTGAAGATGATCACGCGCACCGCCGGGTCTTCGGTGGCATCGGCGACGTGCTGGGCGAGCACGCGACGCACTTCCATGTTGAGCGCGTTGCGCGCCTCGGGGCGGTTAATGCGGATCAGGGCAACGCCATCGGCGGGGTGTTCGAGCAAGACGACAGGGGCGGTCATTTAAAGCATCCTTCGGTGGTTGGTCTTTGTTCTTTGCCGCGCATCAGCGCAGCAACTCTGTGTTGCAGCACCGCTCGTCTGACACGAACGGTGCGAACCGGTAGGGGGCATCCTTAATTTTTCGCCAGACCCAGATCGACCAGCACCGCTTTCATCGCGGCGTAATCGGTGGCCATGTCCTTGCGAAACTGTTCG
>CAIWNB010000525.1 GCA_903913965.1 uncultured beta proteobacterium | reverse complement strand
TCTGGCCATCGGTATGCTCGACACCAAGGGCATTGCGGCGCAGAAGATATTTGCCCGCCACGGCATTACTCGGGACCGTCTTTATGCCGAGATGATGAAGGTGCGCGGGAACCAGCGGGTGACCGATGCGGAGCCCGAAGCCAAGTACCAGGCCCTGGAAAAATACAGCAAGGACCTGACCGCCCTGGCGGCCAAGGGCAAGCTGGACCCGGTGATCGGCCGCGACGACGAGATCCGACGTGTGATCAAGGTGCTGTCGCGGCGCACCAAGAACAACCCGGTGCTGATCGGCGAACCCGGCGTCGGCAAGACCGCCATTGTCGAGGGCCTGGCGCAGCGCATCGTCAACGGCGAGGTGCCGGAGACTCTGAAGAACAAACGCGTGCTATCACTCGATATGGCTTCCATGCTGGCGGGGGCGAAATATCGTGGTGAGTTCGAAGAGCGTTTGAAATCGGTGCTCAAGGAAATCGCCCAGGATGCCGGCCGCACCATAGTTTTTATCGATGAATTGCACACCATGGTCGGTGCGGGTAAGGCGGAAGGCGCGATTGATGCCGGCAATATGCTGAAGCCGGCGCTGGCGCGCGGCGAATTGCATTGTGTCGGCGCCACCACGCTCAACGAATATCGCAAATATGTGGAGAAGGATGCTGCGCTCGAGCGCCGCTTTCAGAAGGTGCTGGTCGATGAGCCCTCGGTGGAGAGCACGATTGCGATCCTGCGCGGACTACAGGAAAAATACGAGGTGCACCACGGCGTCGATATCACCGACCCGGCCATTGTTGCCGCGGCTGAGTTGTCGCATCGCTATATCACCGACCGCTTTCTTCCCGACAAGGCGATCGATCTGATCGACGAGGCGGCCTCGCGTATCAAGATGGAAATCGATTCCAAACCGGAATCGATGGACAAGCTCGACCGCCGGCTGATCCAGCTCAAGATCGAACGCGAAGCGGTGCGCAAGGAAAAAGACGAGGCCTCGCAGAAACGGCTGGCGGCGCTCGAGGACGAAATTATTCGACTCGGACGCGAATACGCTGACCTCGAAGAAGTGTGGAAGTTTGAGAAGGCGCAGGTGCAGGGTTCGCAGCACGTCAAGGAAGAACTTGAGAAGGCGAAGCTGGAAATGGAAGCCGCCACGCGCAAGGGTGACTGGCAGAAAGTCTCCGAAATCCAATACGGTCGGGTGCCCAAACTCGAGGCGCAGCTGAAACAGGCCGATGTTGTGCCGGTCGCCGGAGCCAAGCCACGTTTGTTGCGCACCCAGGTCGGTGCCGAAGAGATCGCTGAAGTGGTCTCGCGCGCCACCGGTATTCCGGTCGCCAAGATGATGCAGGGCGAACGTGACAAGTTGTTGCAAATGGAGGACCGCCTGCATCAGCGCGTGATCGGGCAGAACGAAGCCGTGCGCATGGTTTCCGATGCGATCCGGCGCTCGCGTGCAGGTTTGGCCGATCCGGACAAACCGTATGGTTCGTTCATGTTCCTCGGGCCGACCGGCGTCGGCAAGACGGAGTTATGCAAGGCGCTGGCGGAATTCCTCTTCGATTCGGAAGAACACATGATCCGTATCGACATGAGTGAATTCATGGAGAAGCATTCGGTCGCCCGCCTGATCGGCGCGCCGCCCGGCTATGTCGGCTATGAAGAGGGCGGCTACCTGACCGAAGCGGTGCGGCGCAAACCGTATTCTGTGATCCTGCTCGACGAAGTTGAGAAGGCGCACCCGGATGTGTTTAATGTGCTGCTGCAGGTGCTCGACGACGGTCGCATGACCGACGGCCAGGGGCGCACGGTGGACTTCAAGAATACGGTCATCGTCATGACCTCCAACCTTGGCTCGCAGATGATCCAGCAGATGAGTGGTAACGATTACCAGCTGGTGAAAATGGCGGTGATGGGCGAGGTGAAGGCGCAGTTCCGGCCAGAGTTCGTCAACCGTATCGACGAGATCGTGGTTTTTCATGCGCTCGACGAGAAGAATATCGCATCGATTGCGCGCCTGCAGATCGGGCTGCTTGAGAAGCGGCTGGCGAAGATGGAGATCCGCCTGGAGATTACCGATGCGGCACTCAAACGGGTTGCGGAGGCCGGCTTCGATCCGGTTTACGGGGCGCGGCCGCTGAAACGTTCGATCCAGTCCGAGCTTGAAAACCCGCTGGCGCGGCGCATCCTCGAAGGCGAGTTTGCGGCCAAGGATACGGTGCACATCGATATCGAGAAGGGCGCTTTGCGTTTCACCAAGTCCTGAGCGTTGACCTTAATGGCGGAGTCAGACCGGGGGTGCCGCGAGTTGATCGCGGCGCCCCTTTGCTGTGCGATGACCAATAACAATGGCGCCCTCGATGGCGCAAGGGCGGCAGGATCTCGCACGTTATAATCCCTCGCTGGTTACACCCATTACATTTGCTGGTTCTTATGGAGCGACGATGACCCCTCAACACTACAAGACGGCATGCCTGGCGATGTTTGCTACGCTGGTGATGATCAATGGCGCTGTGGCCCAAACCTTTCCTAACCGGCCGCTGCGGCTGGTAGTGCCGTTTTCTCCTGGCGGAGCAGCCGATGTGCCGGGGCGCATCCTGACGCAAAAGATGACCGAGGCGCTCGGACAGCAGGTGATCGTTGATAACCGCCCGGGTGCGGGCTCGACGATCGGCGCGGAGTCGGTGGCCAAGGCGCCGCCTGACGGTTACAGCTTGCTGATGATCAGCAACACGCATTTTGTCAGTGCCGCGCTGTATAAAAAGCTGGTCTACGATTCGGTGGCTGATTTTGCACCGGTGACGCAGGTGACCAGTGCGCCTAACGTGATCGTGGTGCATCCTTCCCTGCCGGCGAAGAGTGTCAAGGAGTTGATTGCACTGGCCAAGGCCAAGCCGGGCAAGATCGACTATGCGTCTTCAGGAAACGGCAGCACCCAGCATCTGACCGGCGCGTTGTTTACCAAAATGGCCGCGATCGATATGGTGCACATCCCTTACCGTGGCAGCGGTCCGGCAACAGCGGACTTGCTGAGCGGGCAGGTCACGGTAGGCTTTCCAGGGATCGCCGGCATGCTGCCGCAAATACGTGCCGGCAAGCTGCGTGCGCTGGCCGTCACCAGTGGCAAACGTTCACCTGAACTGCCAGACACGCCAACGGTAGCCGAGGCCGGCCTCAAAGGCTATGACGTGACGGCGTGGTTTGGTGTCGCCGCACCGAAAGGCACACCGCGCGAGATCGTGATGAAACTGCACGGCGAATTGCTGCGCATGGTGAAAGCGCCTGAGGTGCAAAAGCAGTTGCTCAACGCCGGTCAGGAAGTCGCCTGGCAGGAGACGCCCGAGCAGTTCGGTGAAATGCTCAAGGTCGAGGCGGCCAAGTGGGCGCGCATGGTCAAGGAGTCCGGCGCCCAGGTGAACTAGCTGCGCAGCGCCGGCTCTTGCCGGCGCCGCCGGTCTATAGCGCTGTGACGTTAAATTCGGCGCGCTCCTGCGCGTCGAGTTGTGCCAGCAAACCGGTTTCCCAGGCGAGGTATTGCAGCATGGCGGCGCGGTTGCCGGCATGCCGGTCATGCACGAAAAATAAATGGTCGATGCACTCCTCATCAGCCGGTTTGGCCGGCGAGGCTTCCGTCGGAAAATCAGCGGCCTTCCAGGCGGCCACGCCACCGTCGAGGATTCGGATGTCACTGCGGCCACCCGTCCTCAGTTCGGTGGCCGCCAATTGGGCGACCCCGACGTCATCGGCAATCAATACCAGCGGTCCGCTGATTTTGCGCACATCGGTATTGATTTTTGCGCGATTGCTCCAGCGGGTGCCCGGCACATGGGCGCGGCGGTAATCCATGCTGTAGTTCAGATCAATGGCGGTCGCGCGTTTTGATTCAAGCGCTTCCTTTAGCGCCACGGCGGTGATCTGCGGCAGTTCTGGCAGGGCGACCATTTCCACCGCTGGCACGCGCAATCCTGAGTGAATACCCTCTTGCAAAACGCTGACGTCATAGCCGAGCTGTATCAGCCAGCTGGCGACTACTGGCGCGCGTACGCCGTCGCTGTCGATCAAGACGACGCGTGCATGACGTACCGCCGCCCATTGATCGGTGGCCTGAATTAATTGCCCGCCGGGTGCGTGCACGCTGCCGCGGATCGCGTCGCGCGCAAATTCTTCCGGTGTACGCACGTCGCAGAGATAGGTGGTGCGGGTCTGGTCTTGCAGCCAGGTACTAACTTCGGTGGCGGCCACTGCGCGGATGTTGAAGCGTTGCATCAGGCGTTCTGCGGCGGCGCGCGCGGCGGGCAGGCTGGCGGGGTCGATCTTATCGGGATAACGGCGGGTCGCCTGTTTTTCCAGTTTCAGGTCGGCGAGGTACCAGCCCTGGGTGCCGTTTTCGAGAGCCACCACCGGGTTGGCAACGCCGAAATTAATCAGGGTCTGCGCGCCGATGATGGAACGGGTGCGCCCTGCGCAGTTAACGACAATTTTCGTTTTCGGGTTCGGTGCGAGCGTGGCGATACGATAAGGCAGCTCGGCGTTGGGGCAGCAAATGCCGCCAGGGATGTTCATCTTTTGATATTCGTTGAACGGACGCCCGTCGACGATGATGAAGTCTTCGCCGGCCTCTTGCATGCGCACTAGTTCCTGCGCGGTGATGCGCGGCGTGTGGCAGGCATGTTCGACCAGTTCACCGAGTGTTTTGCTCGGCACGTTGACGCCGCGAAACAGGCTGTAACGTGCCGCCGCCCAAGCGCGTATGCCACCGTTCAACAGCGCGACATCGGTGTAGCCCAGGGCCTGCAATTTGGCTGCAGCCCCCGCCGCGATTCCCGTGTAGCCATCGTCGCACAGAACGATGCGTGCGCTCTTGCGCGGCACCAGGCGGAAGGCATCCAGTTCGAGCCGGCTGTAGGGCAGCGGTGTGGCGAAGAGCAGATGCGATTCGCCAAACTGGCCGGCTTCGCGAACGTCCAGCAAGGCGATTTCGGCGCCGTCGTGCAACATGTTTTTCAGTTCTGCGGGGCTGACGCTACGGTGCGGGTCGGTCATGGCATGGTCCTGGATGGCTTGAGATCGGGTTCGAATTAAATCATCAACAGCGGCACGCCGCTGACAATCAGAAGAATAGCGATGAAGCGGCGAAACATCGGCTGGTCGAGATTGGCGTGAATATGGTTGCCGAGAAACGCGCCCAGCAGCATTAGAGGCAATCCGCAGGCACAGGCGATCAAGGCTTCGCGATTAAACGCGCCCATCGCGAAATAGCCGATGCCACGCACTCCGCCCAATACGAACAGCATCGCCGCCATGGTGGCGCGGAAGTGGTCTTTGTCGAGACGCTTCATGTCCAGATACATGGCGTAGAACATGCCTGCCATGGAGCCAAATAGTGTGCCGGAGATGCCGGCGGTCATGCCGGTCAGCGGACGCATCAGACGCATTGGAAGTGGCGGTGTGGTGCCGGTTCTGATTGAGCGGTAGAGCCCATGACTGCCGTAGCACAGCACCACTACACCGAGTCCGTGCGCAATGGTCGCCGCGTCAAAGACATTAAAAAAATAAAGACCGATGGCGGCGCCGATCAATGATGACGGTAAAACCTGCCATAACTCGCGCCAGATGACATGGCGGGCGTCACCAGCGAGGATCGAGCAGGAGGACAGGACGCCGAACACGGTGACCACCGGCACGATGATTTTCATCGGTAGCACCAGAGCGAGCAGCGGGATCGTCACGGCGCCAAAGCCGGCGCTGCCGCGTATTGCATAGGACATCACGACCACCGCGCAGGCATAAACGATCTGCAGCGGACCGAGGTTATCCATGGTGCGCAAGAAACTGTAAGGATGGGGTGGCTCGCCCGACTATCTGATTGCGCAGATAATGGCGGTATGCAGGAATCTGCAACGATCGATCGATCAGGCGTGAAGCATGGGGGAAGCAATGGCGGTGACACAGGCAGAGAGCGCGGGCATCCGAAAAATTCATCCTTTGACGATACGATGGACGCACTGGATCAATGTCTTTGCAATGTTGTTGATGGTTGCCAGCGGCTGGCGTATTTATAACGCGGCACCACTTTTTGCGTTCAAATTCCCCATCGAACTAACGATTGGTGGTTGGTTAGGCGGGGCCCTGCAGTGGCATTTTGCCGCAATGTGGCTACTGGTCGTGAATGGAGCCGTCTATGTGGTCTATGGTCTCTGGACGCGGCATTTTAGGTCAAATTTCCTGCCGTTGACGCCGCAGATGCTTTGGCGCGATTGCAAAATGGCGATGCGCGGAAAAATCTCACATCAGCCGGGGGTTTACAACGCGGTGCAGCGTGCAGCTTACCTCGGGGTGATTGGCCTGCTGTTGGTATTGGTGGCGTCGGGCCTCGCCATCTGGAAGCCGGTGCAGTTTCAATCGATGGCTGCGCTGATTGGCGGATACGAGGGGGCCCGTCTGGTGCATTTTTTGGCGATGGTGATGACGCTGGTATTCATCACGGTGCATGTGGTGATGGTGATATTGGTGCCGCGCACGCTGCGATCGATGTTGGGCGGACGCATGGGTTCAGATGCCAATGAAGGAGGGTTGCAATGAGCGGTTTAAAAGGGGGCAAGCCGGATCGCAAGCTCGTCGCGCCGAGCCGCGAAATCGTCAGTCTCGAGCGCAGGCTTTTTTTGAATAAGGGCCTCAGTTTAGGCGCGCTGACCATGCTAACGGGCTGCGATGTTACCGATGCCGACAGTGTGCAGAAGGTGTTGTGGAGCATGTCGCGCTGGAACGACGCTGTGCAGGCGGCCATCTTTGATCCGGACAAGCTGGCGCCAACCTATCCAGAGAGTGCGATTACGCAGCCGTTTCCGTTTAACGCGTTTTACAGTGAATCCGCCGCGCCGCGCCTTGATGCATCGACCTACAAGCTGGAGGTGGGCGGGTTGGTGCGCGAAAAATCGTCCTGGACGCTGGATCAACTCTACGCCTTGCCGCAATCGAGCCAGATTACGCGCCACATCTGTGTCGAGGGGTGGAGCGCGATCGGCAAGTGGACGGGGGCGTCGTTTAAAACATTTCTGCAGCACGTCGGGGCGGATCTGTCTGCTAAGTACGTCGGTTTCAAGTGCGCCGACAATTACTACACCAGTATCGACATGCCGACCGCGCTGCATCCGCAGACGCAGATGACGTTCAAGTTTGTCGATCAGATTTTGCCGGTGCGCTACGGCTTTCCGCTAAAGCTGCGCATCCCGACCAAGCTGGGTTTCAAGAATCCCAAGCATATCGTGGCGATTTTTGTCAGCAACGAAAACCCCGGCGGCTACTGGGAGGACCAGGGTTACAACTGGTTTAGCGGTTCCTAGAGTTCTGGTTTTTTCGCCAGACCGCCGAGTAGTGCCGCGGTCTGCCGGCGCATCGTTGGGCGCAACGGTATTTTTGCCCGTGCGTCAGCATCGCTACTGGGCGCTGCCTTTGGTTCGTAGGGCTTGTTGAAATCAAAGCCGCCATCGACTGCAACCGGCGCTGTTCGTGCCGGTGCGGGGCGCGCCGTGCTGCGCGGTGCGTGGTGTTCGCTGCTGCTGCTGCGTTCTTCATGATGACGCGGCGGACGTGAACGGCCGGTCGCCAACTCCGGCATCGGCAGACGTTCAAGCTTGCGCTTTAGCTCGCGTTCAATATCGTCGAGCATGCGCTTTTCTTCGCCACAGACGAGCGAGATGGCTTCGCCGGGGCTGCCGGCGCGGCCAGTACGGCCGATGCGGTGGATGTAATCTTCAGCCGCATACGGCAGTTCGTAATTGATCACGAAGGGCAGCTGTTCAATATCGAGCCCGCGCGCGGCGATATCGGTGGCGACCATTACCTTCATGGTCCCGTTCTTGAATTCCTCCAGCGCCTGCATGCGTTCACCCTGGGTGCGGTCGCTGTGTATGGCGGTTGCCGGCACGCCGTCGCGTTGCAGTTCGCGCATCAGGCGGTTGGCGTCGCGTTTGGTACGGACGAAAACCAGCACCTGCTGCATATCGCGGCTTTTGATCAGGTGGGCCAGCAGGGCGCCCTTGTGTTCGGAGTCGACCTCGAACATCCGGTGGGTGACCAGATCGGCCGGCGCATTGCGGCGCGCGACTTCGATCGATACCGGCGTGCGCAGCATCTGGTTGGCGAGGCGCTTGATGTCTTCCGAGAACGTGGCCGAAAACAACAGGCTCTGGCGTTCGGCTGGCAGCAGCGAGAGGATGCGTTTGATATCGGGCATGAAGCCCATGTCGAGCATGCGATCGGCCTCATCAAGCACCAGAATCTCGACGCGCGACAAATTGACCGTTTTTTGTTGCACGTGGTCGAGCAGACGACCCGGGGTGGCAACGAGGATTTCGACGCCGGCGCGCAGGGCCTTGATTTGCGGATCGATGTCCACACCGCCAAACACCACCGCCGAACGCAGGCTCATATATTTAGCGTAGGCGCGGACGTTTTCTTCGACCTGTGCGGCAAGCTCGCGGGTCGGCGTCAGCATCAGGGCGCGGATCGGATGGCGTGCCGGCGACGGGCTGGAGCTTTGTTGGGGGGCCAACAGTTGCAAAATAGGCAGGGCGAAGCCGGCGGTTTTTCCGGTACCGGTCTGGGCACAGGCCATCATGTCATGTCTGGCGAGGACGGGAGGGATGGCCTTGAGCTGAATGGGTGTCGGCTCGGTGTAACCCTGATCGGCAATTGCGCGCAACAGCTCGGGAAGCAACCCGAGCGACTCAAACGACATTGAGAAAAACTCCTGGGTTTCGGCGTACGCGCGCGAATTTCGGTGCGGCGTTCACTGGGGAATACGGACGGTCACTGCGCGGCGGTAAAACTTGTGCGCCGTGAGCCGCGATCAACAACATCTTATGGCGCTGCTAAGCATTTGTTTTGCAATTATATCCGGTCTGCACCTGCTCCGCCAGACAAGTTCTCTTTCACAGTGGTCGGCGGGCCCTGCGGTGCGACGCGCTGTGCCGCTGACTGCCGCTCCGTGCACAGAGGAATCGCCCGGCTTGTCGCGGCCTTACAGTACATGCAAGTCCGTTTGTCGCATTGATTGGCAGACGTTTTTTCCACATAATCGGCGGTGGTGGCGGTATCTGTGATTAGATGTGTTACGGAGGTGCAAACCGGTGTCGATCATGCTTCGTTTCGACGAAAGTCCGTCTGCCGGGGTAGATTTCCGCTTCCCCCTGATTCTGACGCTGGACGCCAATGGCACCCCGCACCGCTGGATAACCTGGCAACACGCCTGTTTCTACTACACCAAAGACCAGATTGCTTGGACCGCCGGTGCCGAGGCGTTTTCGGTGCTCGGTGGCTATAACCGGGTTTCCGGCGAACGCTCACGGATTGTTTCGAACAGTATTATTGCGATCAAGGGCAGGCCGCTGGCGGGGCGGGGTTTTGGTCAGGTACCGCCGCTTAACAACCGCGAGTTGTTCCAGCGTGACCGCTTCCTCTGTGCTTATTGCGGAACCCTTGTTCACGGCGCAAAGTTGACGCGCGATCACGTCGTGCCATTTTCGCGCGGCGGTCGCGATGTCTGGATGAACGTTGTCACCGCCTGCCGGCCCTGCAATGAAAGAAAAAGCGACCGCACCCCGGATCAGGCTCACATGGAGTTGCGCTATCTGCCCTATGTGCCCAATCGCGCTGAATACCTGATTCTCACGAACCGGCGGATACTGGCTGATCAGATGGAGTTTCTCGAACAGCACGTTTCGGTGCAAAGCCGCCTGCATGCCCGGGGCGTGCGTTAATTCATTTTTTCGGCGGTTCCCGGGTGCTGAGCGCCAGTATTGCCTCTGGCATTGACGGTTCTTCGGGGCGTTTCTCGGCAAAGAGCAGCCAGAACAGCGCGCCGTTAATCAGGACAAGAACGACCTCGAGGTAGAGAAGGGTCGTCACGATCACATGGTTGGCACGACGTGAGAAGATAAAATAAAACCCTTCGAATGTCGGCAACGTGGCGTTGGTGATTGCGAACACCGATTCAAACGGCGGAAACAGCGCAATGATTGTGAGATTCGCCGCGACAAAAATTAACGTGGAATTTTGCATTGGCAAGGGGCGTTTCCCAGGCGTGGACGTTTTGTCGCGCAGCAACAGCAAGCCGATGCAGGTGTTAATCAAAACCACCATGATTTCGAGATAGAGCAGGCTGAAATTGACGACCATTTTTTCCGTATGTCGCGGATAAAATTCGAAGCCGCTGAAGACGGGAATCTTGCTGCCGGCAATGGTGTAAATGTCAAAGGGTGGAAACAGCAGTAGCAAAAACAAATTGCCTGCCGCAAATGCCAGCGCAATCGCCTGGTTTTTATTCAACTGGATTGCTCCTCGTGTGATGCCATACGAATCCGTACTGTTGGCATTATAGAGAAGCGGGACTCCGAGGTAGTTTTGTGGCTCCTCTCGCCAGGGAGGGGCGGTGTGCGTGGAATCCGTCCACTGCGCGCGAACGGCTCTACTGATCATGGTTGAGGCCCGAGTTGAGCTTACTAGTGGCAGGGCATTCTGTTAGAATTTATCTTCTCCAACAAAGCCTTGTCGTTGCAGCAATGCCTGCAAGCGTCGGCAGTTTTCATTGATCAATCCTGATTTGCATTGCCACTCGACGGTGTCTGACGGCACGGTTTCGCCGGCCGCACTGGTTGCGCGTGCTGCGCGCCGCGGTGTTGGCACGCTGGCTTTAACCGATCATGACGATACCGGCGGGCTGGCTGAGGCCGCTGCTGCAGCGCTTGAGCACGGAATACGATTTATCAACGGCGTTGAGATATCGGTGACCTGGCAGGCGCAAACCATCCACGTCGTCGGTTTGGGGATAGACCCTGATCATCCGGTGTTGCAAAACGGACTCGCAGCGACGCGTTCCGGGCGTATTGATCGGGCAAAACGCATGGCGGCAGCGTTTGACGGGCTGGGAATACACGGCACCTTTGACGGGGCCGCAGCGCTTGCCGGGAATCCCCGCATGATTAGTCGCACGCATTTCGCACGTTATCTGTGTGACACGGGTAAGGTCAAAAACGTCAAGGATGCCTTCCGGCATTGGCTGGGTGAGGGACGGCCCTGCAATGTCGATCAGGAGTGGGCGGGCCTGGGTGACGCCGTCTCGTGGATCAACGCGAGCGGCGGGGTGGCGGTGATTGCGCATCCCGCGCGTTATCGGTTGGAGCGGCCACAGTTGCGTATGTTGTTGTCTGCATTCGTTGACGCCGGTGGTGCTGCGCTTGAGGTCGTCGCAGGCAGCCGGCAACAGGGGCAGTATGCAATGTTCGCGCGCTACGCAAACGAGTTCGGTCTGGCGGCTTCATGCGGCTCGGATTTTCATTCGCCGCTTGAGAGTCGCGACCTCGGCGGCTTGCCGCCTTTGCCGGCTGCCTGCGAGCCGGTGTGGCAACGCCTTGGCCTTGACTAACGTTGCATCTGGCGAGCCATGGCACAGTATTTCGAAATGCATCCTGATAATCCGCAACCGCGGCTGGTGCGCCAGGCGGTGCAGATTTTGCGCGACGGTGGCGTCATCGCTTACCCGACGGATTCCTGTTATGCGCTGGGCTGCCAAATCGGCGACAAGGCGGCCATGGAGCGGATCCGTAGTATCCGCGACATCGATGCGCGGCATCACTTTGCGCTGATGTGCCGCGATGTGCGTGAAGCAGCTGTGTATGCCCGCATTGATGACTGGCAGTTCAGGCTGTTGCGCGCAGGAGCCGTAGGTGGTTTCGCCTTTATCCTGCCGGCGACCCGCGAGGTGCCGCGCCGCCTATTGCATGAAAAGCGCAAAACGATCGGCATCCGCCTGCCGGCGAATCCTTTGGCGCAGGCGCTACTGGAGGAGCTCGGTGAACCGATGTTGAGTTCGTCTTTGATTTTGCCTGGCGAGGAAGACGCTTTGAATGACACGGATGAAATGCGCGCACGGCTTGAACATGACGTGGATCTGGTCATTGACGCCGGTCCGTGCGGTCTGATACCCAGCACGGTGGTCGATATGACGGGGTCGGCGCCGTTGATTATCCGAGAGGGTGTGGGCCGCCCCGAACTGTTAGGAGTGGCCGTTGGAGCTTAGTCTCATTCAGAAAGTCGCCGTCTTTGCATTGCCGGTGTTGTTCGCCATTACGCTGCATGAGGCTGCGCATGGCTTTGTGGCCCGTCACTTTGGCGACATGACGGCGTATGCAGCTGGCCGCGTCAGTCTGAACCCGCTGCGACATATTGACCCGCTTGGAACCATCATCATTCCGTTGCTGACGCTGGTGCTGACGCCTTTCATGTTCGGTTGGGCCAAACCGGTTCCGGTGAATTTTGGCAATCTGCGTAATCCGAAGCGCGATATGTTGTGGGTGGCGGCTGCCGGTCCCTTTAGTAATTTTTTGATGGCGCTGGCTTGGGGATTTTTGCTGAGAATTTCGCTTGGCCTGTCTGATGACAACGCGGCGCAGGGCTGGCTGACCGCGGTCGGTGAAGCCGGTATCTTTGTCAATGTCATATTTTTTGCGCTTAACCTTTTTCCGCTGCCGCCGCTCGATGGCGGACGCATCATGGTCAGCCTGCTGCCGCGGCCCCTGGCCTACAAGTTCGCCGCGATTGAGCGTTACGGTTTCTTCATTTTGCTCGCCCTGTTATTTACGGGCATACTTGGCAGGATTTTGACGCCGCTGGTTTCGGCTACTGTTTACGTGGTCGCCGTGCTCTGCGGATTACCGGCGGGCAGCTTCATGTAGTTTTCAGGCCGTGTAGGGCACACGTCGCCGTTACTGGAATTTCAGGAAATCTTTTTATGTTTATCGATCGCGTTTTGTCAGGCATGCGTCCGACCGGAGCGCTGCACCTTGGTCACTATCACGGCGTGCTCAAAAACTGGATGCGCTTGCAGCACGAGCATGAGTGTTTCTTTTTTGTCGCCGACTGGCACGCGCTGACCACCCATTACGATAGCCCTGCGCAAATCGAGCAGCACACCTGGGACATGGTGATTGACTGGCTGGCCGCTGGCGTTGATCCCTCGCAGGCAACGCTGTTTATACAGTCGAAAGTGCCGCAGCATGCAGAGTTGCATCTGCTGCTGTCGATGATCACGCCGCTCGGCTGGCTGGAGCGGGTGCCGACCTACAAGGATCAACAGGAGAAACTGACCGACAAGGATTTGTCGACCTACGGTTTTCTCGGTTATCCATTGCTACAGAGCGCGGATATTCTGATTTACCGCGCCAATCGGGTACCGGTGGGCGAGGATCAGGTGCCGCATATTGAATTTACCCGCGAGATTGCGCGGCGCTTCAATCATGTCTACGGTCGCGAGGCCGGCTTTGAGGAAAAGGCCGAGACCGCGATCAAGAAGTTGGGCTCCAAGCGGGCGCGCCTGTATCGCGATTTGCGCACCAAATATCTTGAGCGCGGAGACGCCGAGGCGCTGGAGGCGGCGCGCGCGCTCCTTGAGAGCGCGCAGAATCTGGCGCTGGGTGATCGCGAGAGGTTGTTTGGCTATATCGAGGGTGGCGGCAAGGTGATATTGGTCGAGCCGCAGGCTTTGCTCACAGAGGCCTCGAAAATGCCCGGACTCGACGGGCATAAGATGTCGAAGTCCTATAACAATACCGTCAGCCTGCGGGAAGACGACGACAGCGTGACCCGCAAGATCCGCACGATGCCGACCGATCCGGCGCGGGTCAAGCGTACCGATCCGGGTGATCCAGGCAAATGTCCGGTCTGGCAGTTGCATTGCGTCTATTCCGACGAGGTGAAGCGTGAGTGGGTGCAGCAGGGTTGCCGTAGCGCGGGTATTGGCTGTCTGGAATGCAAGCAGCCGGTCATCGATTCGGTGCTGGCGGAACTCAAGCCGATGCGCGAGCGTGCGCAACGCTACGCGGATGATCCGACGCTGGTGCGCAGTATCGTCGCCGATGGTTGCGAAAAAGCGCAGAAGCTCGCCGAAGACACCATGCGTGATGTACGCGAAGTGATGGGGCTGCGTTATACCTAAGGGCGGCCGGTAGCAGTAGGTTTGGATTCCAATTCACGTTAAAATGCGCCATGCGTCATCCGACCCAATTTGAACTGTATTCCAGCCCGCAAGCGCGGCTGGCGTCGCCACCGACCAACCTGAGTGCGGGGATTTGCGTGTGACCGAGGCGACTACGATAGACACTGCTGCGCCGATCGCACGCTACCGTGGCGAGCCGGTGCACCAGTTGCCGCTGGATCTTTATATACCGCCGGATGCGCTGGAGGTTTTTCTCGAAAACTTCGAGGGTCCGCTTGATCTGTTGTTGTATCTGATCCGCAAGCACAATCTGGACGTGCTGGATATCCCGATGGCGCGCCTGACGGCGCAGTATCTCGAATATGTCGAGGTCATGCGGCGCAAGAGTCTGGAGTTGGCGGCCGAATATCTGGTGATGGCGGCGGTACTCATCGAAATCAAATCCCGTATGTTGCTGCCAAGGCCGCCGACGGTGGCCGCAGACGAAGAGGACCCGCGTGCCGAGCTGGTGCGGCGTTTGCTGGTGTACGAGCAAATGAAGCTGGCGGCTCATCGCATCGATGAACTGCCGCAGGTTGGCCGCGATTTCATGCTGGTCCAGGTGTGGATCGATAAGGAGGCGGAGCAGGTGCTGCCGACGGTCAGCGCAGAGGATTTGCGCCAGGCCTGGCTTTGGTTGCTGCAGCGCGCCAGTGTGAACAAGCATCATCGCGTGACGCGCGACCAGTTGTCGGTGCGTGAGCATATGACTCTGGTGCTACGGCGGCTGCAGGAGGCCAGTTTTCTCGAATTTACCCAGCTGTTCACGCCGGAAGATGGCGTGCCCAAACTTGTTGTTACCCTACTGGCGGTGTTGGAGCTTGCGCGCGAATCCATGATTGAGGTTACGCAGCAAGTACCCTATGCGCCGATTTATGTAAAGCTGAGCCATGGACCCACAGTCGTTTGATCTTGAGCATGTGAAGCACATTATCGAGGCGGCGCTACTCACCGCCAGCGAGCCACTACAGGTCGAAGACCTGCAGAAATTATTTGATGGCGAGTTGGACAAGGAGTCTCTGCAGTCGGCGATCGCCGAGGTGGCGCAGGGCTGCGAAGGGCGCAGCATCGAATTGGTCAACGTGGCGAGCGGCTGGCGGTTTCGCACGCGCCCTGAATACCAGCGCTTTCTCGACCGCATGAATCCGCAAAAATCTCCGCGCTATTCGCGCGCGGTGATGGAAACGTTGGCGATCGTTGCCTATAAACAGCCGGTGACCCGCGGCGATATTGAGGATATCCGTGGCGTTGCGGTTTCCAGCAATCTGATCAAGGCTCTCGAGGCGCGTGGCTGGATTGATGTAGTGGGTAACCGTGAAGTGCCTGGGCGGCCTGAATTATTTGCGACGACCCGCCAGTTTCTTGATGACCTGAACCTGACATCCCTGAGTGAACTACCCGCTTTGGACGATCTGGGGCAGTTGGTTGAGGCGGTTGCCGAAGGCGCCGGCGCGAGCGAAGAGGTTAGCGTTGACGGCGACGTCAGCATGGTGGAGTTGTTGGAGGGCAGCATCGATTCAGAGCCAGACTCAGAGTCCGAGCCGGTCTCAGAGCCGGAGTTGGCGTTGGATTCTGGCGCTGTTGCTGAGGTGGAGCCCGAGACGGTGTTGGATACAGGTACGGTGTCGCCCAGCGTCGCCGAAGTCGAGCCGGGCCCGACCTTAAATTAGCCTGTTGATAACACGCAGCAGGGCCCAGCATTTTACTGTTTGACCTGCAGAATTGGATCTGGCGCGTCTAAAAGCGCTTGAACCTTGCCATGATCCAGTCAGCACGGATCGATCGCATATTTATTCAGTTCTTGCAGAGAAACGTAGTCGAGCATGGCTTCGTGCGTTGCCGTCAGAAAAATTCGTGGCGCAGCGCCGTTCTGCAGAGCCTCAACCCAGCGAGTTGCACAAAGACACCAGCGATCGCCCGGCTGCAGGCCCGCAAATCCTGCCGCGGGATTGGGGGTTGTCAAATCGTTGCCACGGGATTTGCTGAAGGCAAGAAATTCCGCGCTGACTTCAGCGCACACAATATGTGCGCCCAAATCATCCGGACCGGTATTGCAGCAGCCGTCGCGGTAAAAGCCAGTCAATGGTAGCTCACTGCAGGCGCGTAACGGGGTGCCCATAACATTGCGTGGAATGCGGTCAGAATCTCTTTGCATGGCGGCTAGCGGTATCTTTTATGTGTCGATGCAATTAAAAAAAATGTAACAGTGGATGCGCGAGCTCAATCTAGCCGGGCTAG
>CAIWNB010000524.1 GCA_903913965.1 uncultured beta proteobacterium | reverse complement strand
TCCGGGCGAACCGTTGCCTTGAGATGCATACGAAAGATCGCCGGGCCGTGCTTTGGCCAGTGCAGCGAGTGCTTTAACGGTCTTCGCCGGCAAGGCGGCAGTCACCGCGATGAGGATGGGCGTTGATGAGGTCTGCGCGACTGGCGCGAAATCGCGTATCGGGTCGAAGGGCATCTTTGCATACATGCCCGGATTGATCGAATGGCCGCTGGCGATGAAGGCCAGGGTATAGCCGTCGGCCGCGGCTTTGGCCACCAACTCGGTGCCGATCACGCCGTTTGCGCCGCCGCGGTTGTCGATGATGAATTGTTGCGAAAACATTTCGCCGAGCTTTTGCCCGACCACGCGCCCCAGAAGATCGGCGTTGCCGCCGGCCGCATAGGGCACGATCAAACGCACGGTTTTTTCCGGATAGTTCTGTTGCGCCTGCGCTCCGCTGGCCGCCAGAAACAACACGGCGGTTGTTGCCACTTGCATGGCCTGTTTTATGCCTGAGCGGTGTCTACCCTGACCCCGCCCTCTCCCCGGGGGAGAGGGTGAGCGCTGACCTGATTCGCCGATACGAATCAGGTTGGCGTCGTGGGTCACGCTTTCGCCGAGAGCGCGGCGCCGCGTCCGGCGATTTTTCCAAACACCGCACCGGACACCAGGCCGGCGCCGCTTGGGTAGCTGAAATAGAACAAGCCGCCGACCATTTCGCCGGCCGCATAGAGGCCGGGGATCTTGTGGAAGTTCACGTTGAGCACCTGGCCGGTTGCGTGATCGATGCGCAGGCCGCCGAAGGTAAAGGTGATACCGCAGGTTGTCGCGTAGGCATCGTAGGGCGGCGTGTCGAGCGCCTGCGCCCAGTTCGATTTCGCCGGCTCGATACCGACGGTGCATTTGCCGTCTTTGACGATGTGGTCGAAGGGCACATCTTTTTTCACGGCAGCGTTGTATTCGTTCACCGTTTTGAGGAAGCCTTGGGGATTGACGCCTTCCATTTTTTCGGCGAGCTCTTCGAGCGTGTTGGCCGAAAACTTGGTCATGAACTTGATGCGGTATTCCGAGCGCAGCAGCTTGCTGACTTTCGCGTCGAAGACCTGATAGGCGAACTGGCCCGGCTGTTTCAACACTTCGCCGCCGTATTTGGCGTAGGTGAAGGAATGGAAATCCCAACCCTCGTCGACGAAGCGTTTACCGTCGGCGTTAATCAGAAGGCCGAAGATGTAGGAGTGTTTCTGGAACTGGTCGCCGACGCTGATGTCACCGAATTCCGGTGCGTAGCGGTCCCAGCCGGTGGCGTGGCAGCCTGACCAGTTGCCGTACGGGCAGGCGCCGACGTCGAGCGCCATCTTGATGCCGTCGCCGACGTTGTATTTGGTGCCGCGTACTTTTGCCAGTTCCCAGCCCGGGCCGAGGTAACGGGCGCGCATTTCCGGATTGGCTTCAAAGCCGCCGCAACCAAGCACGACGGATTTGGCTGTGATCTCTTCGAGTTTGCCGTCGCATTGCACGCGCACGCCGGAAACGCGGATGCCGTCAAATATGAGCGAAATGGCGCGTGTGCCGTAGCGTACTTCGATGCCGGCGTTTTTGGCTGCCTTGTCGAGATATTGCACGAGGCCGGCGCCGCCGCCCGAGACTTCGATCGGCAGGCGGCCGAAGAATTTGCGTTTGCCGTTGACCATGCCCGACTGGCGGCCATAGTTCGGCACGAAGCGCGTGCCTTTCGAGCGCAGCCACGCCATGGTCTCGAGGCTTTCGTTGACCAGGGTTTCCGACAGATCAGGGTCGGTGCGGTAGCTCGTCAGGCGGTAGATGTCTTCGAGGTATTCCTCGCGTGTATTGGTGCCGAAATCGCTGTTGGCGACTTCTTCATCGGTGAGGTCGGTGACGCGTTTCAGATCGTCCACCGATTCGTAGGCGAAACGCATCACACCGCCGGCAAAGCGGCTGTTGCCGCCGGATTCTTCTTCGCTGGCGGCTTCGAGAACGAGAACTTTGGCGCCGTTGTCGGTCGCTGAGAGGGCGGCGGAGAGGGCGGCATTGCCCTTCCCGACCACGATTACGTCGTATTGGCTGGTCATGATGTGCTTATGAAAAACGTAGGGAGGCAGCACTTTACACGCGGAGATTGAGTTTGGAAAGCGCATCCATCACAATCAACCGAAACAGCCGTTCTACGAGGAGAAAATTGATGAAACGCAGCGTTTTTGGCTTGACTTTTTTGTGGTGTTTTTGCCTTGCCTTGCCGGCGTTTGCACAAAATTTTCCGTCCAAACCACTGCGGCTCGTCGTGGGTTTCCCGGCCGGCGGCCCGATTGATATCGTGGCGCGCCTGCTGGCGGTCAAACTCTCCGAGGTCTACGGCCAGCAAGTGGTGGTCGATAATCGCGCCGGCGCCAACGGCATTATCGGCATGGAGTATGTGGCGAAGTCGGCCCCCGACGGCTATACGATGATCCTCGTCAGCACCGGCATTGCGATCAACCCCAATCTCTATCCGAAGCTGCCTTTTGACACGCTGCGTGATCTTGCGCCGGTGACACTGATTACTTCAACGCCGGAGTTGTTTGTCGTGCATCCGTCGGTCCCGGTGAAGTCGATCCGCGAGATGGTGGCGCTGGCGAAAGCGCGGCCCGGCCAGATCAGTGTTGCCTCGACGGGCAGCGGCGGGTTGCCCCACCTCGCGCTGGAGATGTTCAAAACTGCGGCGAAGATTGAGCTGATTCATATTCCGTACAAGGGCGCTGCGCCGGCGATCGCCGATTTGTTGGGCGGTCAGGTCAGCGGTCTGTTTGCCGATCTGCCGGTGCTGCAGCCGAATATATTGAGCGGCAAGCTGCGCGCTTTGGGCGTGGCCAGCGCGCAGCGCTCACCGCTGATGCGCGAGGTGCCAACACTGCGTGAACAGGGGCAACCGGTGGAGGCGATCAACTGGTACGGCATTACGGTGGCGGCGAAAACGCCGCCGGAAATCATCACCCGTTTGCGTGAAGGGCTGCACAAGGCGCTCAATGACGCCGAATTCCGCGAGAAGCTGGTCAGTCGTGGCGCCGATCCGATTCCGGGCAGCACGGAACAATTTGCGGCTTTTCTGCGCGACGAAATTGCCAAGTGGGGCCGTATCGTCAAGGAGTCGGGCGCGAAGGCTGATTGATCTGCGGAGCTGTTCTGCGCAGACGGCACAAAAAAAAGCCCGGCAGATGCCGGGCTTTTTTACTGGTGCGATGGATCAGACTTTTTTGCGATTGATCTCGAGACGTGCATCGACCAGGGCTGAGGTTTCGTCGAGCACCGTGGACTTCTCGCCTTTTTGTGCGGCGATGGTTTTGACCAGACGGTCGACACGTTCAATGTTCGGCGCACCGGCAAACAGCGCGCGTGCCGCCGATGAAGGTGTCACCAGCGATTGCGCGGCGGCCGCGTATTTCTCGAAGGGCACAAGGTCTTTTTCCTCGGCGCCCAGACCGATGCACAACGTCTTCACCCAGTTGTAGACGGCGCGCGTGGCTTCGATGTCGGTGTGCACGGCTTCCTTGATCGAGCGCGCGGCGTCTTTTTGCACGCAGCGGTAGTTACCGGCGATCAACATGCTCCATTTCGCCAGCGGCACGAAAATCGAATCATGCACCTTCAGTTTGACCGGCAGTTCGAGTTTTTCACCGTTGAGATCAAAACGCGCGGCTTCGATATCGGCGGCCAGATCGCGCAGGATTTGCGTGTGCGCATCAGAATCAAAACGCGCTGCTTTGAAGTTGGTCGGCAGCCGCACTTGCAGCACGTTGACTTTGTCTTCCGGCGGACGGAAGGCCTGCGGGTCGGGGCTGCACAGCGTCATCAGTTTCGGATCGAAGGCGTCCCACACGGTGGCGTCGGTATAGCAGTCGCGCAGTTTCGATACATCGACGCCGGGAATGCGCGCGAGGTAGGGCAGCGGCGGCATGTTCATGATCGACATGCAGGGCACTTTGGATTTGGCCACGGCTTCGAGCAGTTCACGCACGCCCGGCGAGCGGTATTGCGGCTCCTGCATGGCGAGGGCCACCAGATCGTAATCGGCCGGGTTGACGCCCGCGGTACCGCCGGCGGTGATTTTCCCCGGCAGCGTCTTCGAATTGACTTCAACCAGACCTTCGCGTCCCTTGATCGGCATGCGCACAACCGCGCCTTCCGCATTGATCAGGTCGGCCTCGGCGGGCAGGCAGATCAGGTGAGTCGAATGTCCGGCGAGTGCGAGCTTGGTGCCCAGCAGCGAGCCATATGACGCGCCCATAATCAGAATCTTGTATTTATTCGACATTGGTGATGTCCTCCGCAGGGTTGGCCGGTGCAGGATCGATTCCCGTGACCCGGAACGCAGGATGGTATTCAATTCGGCAGTTTGAAGCAAACCGCAACAGCTGTTGCGGTTATGCGGCTCTGTTCACTGCGGCCCACCGCGGCGGCGGGCCGACTGCTTAGCTGTGTTGCGAGCTCAATGCCGAGAGTGTGCGCACATCGGTCAGCGTTTCGATGTGCTGGATACCGGCATACAAATGTTCGACCGTCGCTGCCGGCAGCGCCATGGTTGCGCAATTAACGAATTTGTCCTTGAGCAATTCCGGCGGCAGCGCGTTCTTCGACGTGCGGCCGAAGGGCTGGTCGACTTTCTGTTTGAGCACCGTGCCGTTTTTCAAGGTGATGTTGACCTCGGCGGCGAAGTGATTGTCGGCGGGGAATTGTTCGGTGGTGTAGGGCGCGACGTGAATACGCGGCAGGATGGCGCGCACCGCCGGGTCTTTATAGGTCTCGCCTTCGAAGTGCTGCAGGGCGACCTTGCGGTTAACCAGCGCGCGCGACAGCGCGTATTGCACGCTGAACTTGGCGTCGAAAGTGCTTTGCGGATCGGGGCGGTTGGTGTGTTCGAGGCGGCGCTTGTGGGTCCAGGCGTCGATCCGCGTGACGTCATCGGCTTTGAGATCGTGTTCGCGCACCAGTAGCAGCATGGCGTCGATCGCCGGGTGCGTGCTGCCGCAGCACGGGTACTGCTTGATGGCGATGCCCGGCTCGATGATGTCCCAGGGCTGGCCCCAGGCCGGCAGGATTTTTGCGGCGTCGTAATTACCCGCGCCGTTAAAGACTTCGAAGTAGCCTTGCTTGTGTTCGAAGGCCACGCTACTGGCGGTGAAGCCGTCGCGCGCCAGCAGTGCGGCGAACAGGCCGCTACGGCAGCAATGACCGACGTGCAGCGGTTTGGTCATGGTGCCGAAATTCGATTTCACACCGGCGGCGAGGGAGGCGGCAATCGACAGTGCGGTGGCGGTTTGCTCGTCGCTGAGTTTCAACAGCAGCGCGCAGGCTGCTGCTGCGCCGAACACACCGATGGTGGTGGTGGGGTGCCAGCCGCGCGTGTATTGATAAAAATTCACGCCCATGGAAATTTTGCATTCGGCTTCAAAACCGGCCACATACGCAGCGACAAAGTCGCGACCGCTTGCCCCTGTTTCGTCGGCCAGCGCAAACAGCGCCGGCAGGATGGGCGCCGACGGATGACCGCCGAGCGTGTTGTTGCAATCATCGAAGTCGAGTGCGTGCGAGGCGGTGCCGTTGATCAGTGCGGCGTCGAGCATGCCGACTTTTTCATGGCTGCCGAAGACGAATGCCGGCCCCGTCGCCGAACCGAGTGAACGCGCACAGATACGCGCCGACGGATCAGCGGCACCGGCGATGGTCACGCCGACCGTGTCGAGGATGCCGACCTTGGCCCATTTCAATGTTTCGGCGGGCAACGAGTCGAAGGTGGTTGCATTGATGAGTTTTGCGAGTTCCAGGGCGAAGGGCATGGCGGTATCCGTGGGTGGCTGGTGGTTGCGCTTAATCTGCGCGGATGTTGGCGTCGCGCACGACCTTGGCCCATTTCGCGACTTCCGCTTTGATATGGGCGTGAAACTGCTCGGGCGTGTTGCCGACCGGCTCGGAGCCGTCGGCGGCGAGTTTGCTTTGTATATCGGTGCTGTGCAGGATGCGCACGATTTCGGTGTTGAGTTTGTCGATGATGGGGCGCGGCGTTTTCGCCGGCGCGAGCACGCCGTACCAGCCGGCGACTTCATAACCGGCGACACCGGCCTCCTGCATGGTCGGCAGATCGGGTGCGCCTTGCGAGCGTTTCTTCGTCGTCACGGCGAGTGCGCGGACACGGCCGGCCTTGCGCTGCGCATCGCTTTGCAACAGCGTTGAGAACAGCATCTGGATTTGTCCGCCAACCACGTCGTTCAACGCCGGAAAGCCGCCTTTGTACGGCACATGCACGAGCTTCATGTCGGCGAGCGAACAAAACAGCGCGCCCGACAGATGCGAGAGGCCGCCGATGCCCGACGAACCGTAGCTCATGCCGTCGGGTTTTGTTTTTGCCAGCGCAACCAGTTCTTTGATGGATTTGGCCGCCACCGAGGGATGAACGACCAGCGCATAGGGTTGCGAGGTTGCCTGCGTGATCGGGGCGAGATCGCGCGCCAGATCGTAGGACAGATTTTTATAGAGCGAGGCGTTGACCGAGTGGCTCGATGAAATCATCGTCAGCGTGTAACCGTCGGGCACCGCTTTGGTGGCGATATCAACGGCGATGGTGCCGTTGGCGCCGGCGCGGTTATCCGGCACGACGGTTTGTCCCCATGCTTCGGTGAGTTTCAAGGCAATCGCGCGCGCAGTGAGGTCGGTGCCGCCGCCGGGTGCGAAGGGCACGATCAGACGGATTGGTTTGGAAGGGTAGTCGCCGGCGCTTTTTTGCTGGGCGAGAACCGGCGGTGCAGCGAGCAGTGCAACCGCTGCGATACCAACAAAAACGGGATGTGTCATGGCCACGATAATCCGGGGAGGGGTTGAACTAGCCGCACATTTTAGCGCGGTTACCGACCACAGTCTGTGTGTCGGACGCGCGCCGTAGCACCAGGACGGTTTTTATGACTGAAGGTTGATCAGGCAGGTATACGGCGCCCGACAGCGGTAGGCCGCGGGGACGGCGAAGCGTGGTCGCACCGGTGGTTCCGGCAGGCGTTATCCGCGTGGCAGTCGGGCATCTGCCGCCGCCGGGGCGGTATACCACTGCGACTCGGGGACCGTCTTGGCGATGGCCGGATCGAGCATGTAATGCGGCGACATGATTTGCACGCCGTGACGGTTGAAGACGTCCTGAATCGAGGCATGCAGGTCGCTCGCCACGCGTGCGCGCACCGCAGGGCTTTCCGCCTTCACGTAGACGGCGAGCTTGTAGGCGACATAGAAATCGGCCAGCGCAGTTTGTGCCACCACCGGCGCCGGGTCGGTGGCGATTTCGGCAATCGGCTTGGCGGCCTCCATCAGCATGGCGTGAACCTGGCGCCACGGTGTGTCATAGCCGATGGTGACACTGGTGTCGAAAACAAAACTGCAGCCTTGCGCCGCGCGCGAAAAATTGCGCGTCACATTCGCCAGCACCAGCGCATTGGGCAGCGCGATTTCCTCGCCCAGACCGGTGCGCAGGCGCGTCACAAACAGACCCAGTTCTGTGACGGTGCCTTCGTGTTCCTGAATACGGACGTATTCACCGACCAGCAGCGCACGCGTGTAGGTCAGGATCATGCCGCTGGCGATCTGGCCGATGATGCCTGAGGCGCCGATCGACACCATGATGCCGACTACTACCGAGAGGCCTTTGAAGGCTTCGGTCTGTGCGCCGGGTAGATACGGAAACGCCATTGCCAGCGCAAACAGCCAGAGGCTGATGCCGGCGAGGCGCATGGTGGTCGGCCCGGTATGGGCGTTGAGTGCGCCGAAGCGTACGCGGCCGGAGGCGAGCAGGTTGGCGAATTCCCGCAACAGCTGGGCGACGACCCAGGTCAGCATAAAAATAACGATGGCGACAAACACCCCCGGAATTGCCGCACCGACCGATTGCAGCATCTGCCCGCTCAGATTTTGCATGGTCTCGGCGAGTTGTTCGCCGATCGCACGGGTATGCGCGAACTGTTCGAGTGCAAAGATCAGAAACAGGAAGATCCCGAACAGACTCAACAGCCAGGCGATGAATAGATAAGAACGCGAGGCAAGGCTTAGAAAAACCGAACCTGTGCGTGCCGACAGACCTGATGCGGAGAGCGTTTTTACGCGTCGCGCCAGATGGGTGTTGATCGCATTGCCGGCATAACCCATGAATTTAAAAATCCCCACCAGCATGCCGGCCAGGATAGCCGCTGCGGCGGCGACACGCAGCACGGAGAAGAGCGTGGCGCGCGGGTCGCCTTGTTCGCGCTGCTCCCGCCAGGTGGTTTGCAAAAGGCGTGAGGATTTTTTTGCGAGCGCCTCGGCGGTTTCACCGGCGAGTTCGCGGGCATCGCCGGGCAGCACGTTGAAGATCGGTTTGCCGTCGAGCTCGACCTGAAAGCCGCTGTCGATAGGCTTGACGGTGACCTCGCCGTCACCGGCGTTGTCGAGTGCGTGGGCAAAGCGGTGACGCGCACCCTCGGCACGTTCGGCAGCGGAAAAGGCGCCGAGCGAAGTGCGGAACACATGAATGGTGCGATTGCCCAGAACCAGTTCGGCAGGTTTTTCCTGCTCGGCGGCGCTGGCGTGCAGAGCCAGGCACATCAGTAGTGCCTGCAGCAATACGCAGGCTGCCGCGCGTGTGGAGAGGACGCGGCCACAGAGTGACGACAGGCTAGTTCTCGCTGACATATCCTTACCCCCCAAAGTTACAGTGCCGGCCGCCAGACCGGAGCGTCGTAATGGCCGCGACCTTCGCTACGGCATGCGCGGTTTATCCGCCGCCGGCACCGTCGGTCGATTGCAACCTTCTCCTGCCAGAACGAAACGGCATGCCCCCGCCTTGCTGTTTCGTTCTTTTACGTCTTCTATGATGTGCCGCTGCGATCGATTAATTGCGACCAGTTCTTCGGCAGCTCGACCTTGCGACTGGTCGGCGGCCCCTGCACGTGATTACTCATGTAGGCGCGCGATTGATTGCGGCCCGGATCGCCGGCGATCAGAATTTCCACCATCTCCGGTTTGATCAGTACATTGACGAGACGCTGCGGGTCTTTTGATTCCGTATACGACGGCGGCAGGATGCCTTGCTCGACGAGGCTTTCGAAATTGAAGGTCGGCGTGCTGGTCATTTGCGCGTAATGCGTGGCTTTGGCGGCGGTCACTTTCATGTTGTCGTACAGGTATTGCCGGACCTGGTCCTTCGTCCATTCTTTGGCGATCACGCCGGCGATGCTGGGGCCGGCGATGATGAGCGGACTCCACAAGCCGGTTTTGAAACCGGTATGCGCCCAGTAGGTGAAGCTGCCGCCAATGATGTCGGTCCACTGTTGCACATGCGTCTTTGCATCGTCACCGCCGCTGTACATTGGCGAGGTGATGGCCACCACGCTGTGCACGGTGACGACGTTTTCACCCTTCTTGAAACCGCGGTCCTCGCCATAGGTCGGCCAGCCGATCGCCGTGGCGCTGTCTTCATCCTCGGCCATGGCGACAAGAAAGGTTTGGCCAATGCTGCCCTTGTCGCCCGCGCCGGGCGGAATGCGAAAGCCGCAGATGTTGCGCAGATACATACGCACGAAGCGGCCGATGCTGGTGTTGGCCTGGCGGCCGACGCGCATCACACCCTGACCGTAGTTGAAATCGAGTTCCTTGACGATGGGTCCGTTGACGATAACTACCGGTTCCCAGCCTGGCGTCGAGCCCGAATCTTCGACGCGATAGCGTGGATCGCACAGCGCATCGACGATTGCAATCAGTACCGGCATGTATTCCGGACGGCAACCCGCCATTACGCCGTTGACGGCGATGCTGAGGATGGAGGCTTCGCGGCCTTCCTGCGGAATCACCCGCAGTACGTCTTCCGGTTTGCGGTCGGTGAATTTGAGGAAGGCATCGACGCGCTCGCGGGTCGGTGGCGTCACCGGCAGGCCGTCGGTCCACAGATTTTTGTAGAAGTGTTCCTGCACAGCGTCGTAATCGCCGCTGAACACCACCGTGCCCGGCTCGGGTTCGATGGATGAATCCGCTTCGACGGGCTCGTCGCCAATCAGTGCCTTGAGCAGGCCCGGGGCGAGCACTTCCTCGACCTTGCGTTTTAATTCGGCGTCGCTGTCCAGCATGGGGGCGCCGGGATAGACGCCGATGCCGAGCGGTACGCCCAGTCCTTTGACGATGACTTCAGCCTGCTTGAGAAAGCCTGACCCTATGATGGACGCGGTCGGCACGCCCATGCGTTCGACGACTGCTGCGGCCCGCAACACGGCGGGCGTACAGCTCCCTCAGGCACCGATGCCGACAATGGCGGCGTCGGCTTTGTGCAATCTGATTTTGTCGGGGATGGTGGCGGTGACTTCATGTTCGCGCGCGCCGTGGAAATTACCGAACTCGCTGTAGGGCACGAATTTGACACCGGGAAAACGTTTCTGGATGTATTCGCGCACCAGCGGATAAATGGTTTCGCCACGAAAAATCACATCCCACAGTTCGCAAATCACTTTGCCGTTGAGGTCGGGTACGCGTTTGGCGGCGGCTGATTTTTTCACCGCTTTGCGTGACAGCGGCCATAGCACGTCGTAACGCGGTTCATGGTTAGGCGTATTGCTCATGCAACTCTCCCGGGTGCGGATTGGATGGCTGCCTCACTGGCGCGCGGCGCGGGGGACGGCGGAGGCGGGGCAATTGCATCAAGCATTACCTCCATCCTCTCCGTCCCGCGCAGGCGGGGGCAGGGACTTGCTAATTCACTTTGCTGAGTGAAGCGCGATTTTACTGCGCTTTGATGGCGGCGGCTTGCACCACGCGCGCGTACTTCGCCGTTTCGCTCTTCAGAAAGGCGGCAAATTGATCGGGTGTGCTGGCCACCACCAGCATGCCGTCGGCGGCAAGACGGTCGCGCATTTCTTTTTGTTGCAGGATGGCGGCGATCTCTGTGTGCAGACGCAGGATGATGTCGCGTGGTGTCGCACCAGGCGCCAGGATGCCGAACCAGGTCGCCATATCGAAGCCGGTGAGACCGCTTTCCGCCACCGTCGGAATATCGGGTGCGATCGCTACACGTTGCAGGCCGGTGACGCCCACTGCGCGCAGGCGGCCCTGCTTGATGAAGGGCAGACTTTGCAACACGTTCATGAAATAGACCGGCACTTCACCGCTCATCACGTCGATGGTGGCCGCACCCGAACCTTTGTACGGCACATGGCTCAGGCGCACGCCGGCTGACAGCGCAAACCATTCGCCGGCCAGATGCGGCAGCGAACCGATGCCCGAAGAACCGTAGTTGAGTTCACCGGGCCGCGCTTTCGCCAGTGTGATCAGTTCGCGCACGTTTTTTGCCGGCAACGACGGATGGACCACGAGCGTCAGCGGACCGGAGACGGTTTGTGTGACGGGGGCGAGGTCACGCGCCTGATCGTAGGGCAGCGCCGGATAAAGGCTCGGGTTGACCGCATAGCCGGATGGAATGAAGAGCAGCGTGTGGCCGTCTGCAGGCGCGCTCTTGGCAACATAGGCGGTGCCGATGGTGCCGTTGGCGCCGCCGCGGTTCTCAATCACCACCGGCCGCTTGAAACGTTCGTTGAGTTTTTGCGCGATCGGGCGCGCCAGAATATCGGTGCCGCCACCCGGCGGAAAAGGCACGATCAAGCGCATGGCGCCGCTCGGAAAGGTTTGCGCCTGCGTGATGCCACAGGCGAGCGCACAGGCGCAGCCCAATAGGTAAGCGAACTTCATTGCGTCGCCGAGATGCCGGCAGCCTGGATGATGCGCGCGTATTTGCTGTTTTCGCGGGCCAGGAATTCGGTGAATTGTGCCGGCGTGCTTGCGACCACCGTCATGCCATCGGCGGCGAGGCGTTCGCGCGTCTCGGGTTGGTTGAGGATCAAGGTAATTTCGGCGTGCAATTTGGCGATGACTTCACGCGGTGTGCCACCCGTGACCAGCAGCGCCGTCCAGGTCGTCATGTCGTAACCGGGCAGGCCCGATTCAGCGATGGCCGGAATGTCTGGTGCGAACGGCGAACGTGTCGGCGTGGTGACGCCCAGCGCGCGCAGCCGCCCGCTTTTGATGTATGGCAGGCTTTGCAGTGCGTTCATGAAATACAGCGAGATTTGTCCGCTCATTAAATCGATCACGCCGGAACCACCGCCGCGATACGGCACATGGATCATTTTGACGCCGGCCGACAGCGCAAACCATTCCGCCGCCAGTTGATTCAGCGAACCGGTACCCGAAGAGCCAAAGGTAATCTCACCCGGACGCGTTTTTGCCAGCGAGATCAGGTCGCGCGCTGTTTTCGCCGGCAACGAGGGATGCACGGTGAGCGTCAACGGTCCGGCGACGAGTTGTGACACCGGTGCGAGATCGCGTGTCTGGTCGTAGGGCAGGTTTTTGTACATGATCGGATTGGCGGCGAAGCCGGCGGGTACGATCAACAGCGTGTGACCATCGGCCGGTGCTTTGACGGCGGCCAGTGTGCCCAGCGTGCCGTTGGCGCCGGGCCTGTTATCGGCCACCGCCGGCACTTTGAACTTTTCGTTCAGGCGCTGCGCGATGATGCGGCCGAGAATGTCGGTTGAGCCGCCCGGACTGAACGGAATGATGATGCGCAGCGGTCCCGAGGGATAGTTTTGGGCCTGCACCGCGGCCGCGAAGCAGAAGGCGCCGATTGCAAAAAGTGTGCGTGTTGCTTGCATGGCGTTAGCCTCCCTTGATGCCCGCAGTCTGGATGATGCGGTTGAATTTGGCGGTTTCACGCGCAAGAAATTCAACGAACTGTTCCGCAGTGCTGCCCACCACTGTCATGCCTTCGCCGGCCAGCCGTTCTTTTAATTCCGGCAGATTGAGGATGCGCGTGACTTCCTGCTGCAGTTTGTTGATGGTGTCGCGCGGTGTCGCGCCCTGCACTAGGAGACCGTACCAGTTGGTCATGTCAAAACCTTTGAGCCCCGCTTCGGCAATCGAGGGCAGATCGGGCGCGATCGCCGAGCGTTGCGGGCTGCTCACGCCCAGCGGACGCAGCTTGCCCGACTTGATCATCGGCAGGCTTTGCAAGACGTTCATGAAATAGATTGGCACCTGGCCGCTCAATACATCAATCACCGCCGCCCCCGAACCCTTGAACGGGATATGCACGATCTTGATGCCGGCCATGGTGTTGAAGAGTTCTGCCGAGAGATGCGGCAGCGAACCGTTGCCGGCCGAGCCGATGTTGAGCGCACCGGGTTGCGCTTTTGCCAGGGCGATGAGTTCCTTCACGCTTTTTACCGGCAGCGAGGGGTGGACGACGAGCACCAGCGGGCCCGAGGCGATCAGCGACACGGCGGCCAGTTCGCGGGCCTGATCGAAAGGCAGGTTTTTGTAGAGCGATGGATTGGCGGCATAGCCGGCCGGCACTACCAGCATGGTGTGACCATCGGGCGCGCTCTTCGCGACGAAGGCCGCGCCGACCGTGCCGTTGGCACCGGAACGGTTTTCAACCACCGCAGGTTGATTGAAACGTTCGTTGAGTTTTTGTCCAAGCGTGCGCGCCAGAATATCGGTGCCGCCGCCGGGCGGATAGGGCGAGACGATGCGCAGCGGGCCGTTGGGATAGTTTTGCGCCATGCATTCGGGCATGCCGGCAACCGTCGCGGCGAGTGCCAGCGTGCAGATGGCGAGGCGTTTGTGATGTGAGTGCATGTTGGACCCGCGGGTTATGGATGGATGTAACGGTACACTCGACAGCGCGCGTTTGCACCGCCGATAATGCGCTTTGCATGCGTGCGGCGCATTTTAACCGGAAGGGTTGGACGATGAGATATTGGCGTGGTTTGTGTGTGGTGTTGCTTGCGCTTGCCGTGCCGTTAGCGGTGGCGCAACCGTATCCGGTCAAGCCGGTTCAATTGATCGTCGGTGGGCCCGCCGGCGGCGGGCTCGACCAGTTGTCGCGTGCATTCGAGCAGGCGTTGCGCGAATCGAAAAGCATCGAGCAGCCGCTGGTGATCGTCAATATGGGCGCAGGCGCCGGTAATCAGGCCAAGATCTTCGTCAATCAGCACAAGGGCGATCCGTATTATCTCTACCTTGATACCAACCGCGTTTATCTCAACAAGCTCCTCGGCACCATCGCGCTCGGCCACGATGCGGTCACGCCGGTCGGACGGCTGATTGCTGAATACATGGTATGGGCGGTGCGTGCGGATTCGCCGATCAAGTCGGCGCGCGAGATTCTCGACCGCTTGAAGGTGGACCCCGCCTCGGTGGTGTTCGGTTTGTCGTCGCTGCCCAGCAATGACCAGATCAACGTCGTCGCCCCCGCCATCGCTGCGGGGGTGGATGCGAAAAAAATGCGCATGGTTGCCTTCAACGCTGCCGGCGGCGTCAACACGCAATTACTCGGCGGGCATGTGCCGGTCATTTCGACCACGCTCTCCGAAATCATCGCGCTGGTGCGCAGCGGTCAGGTGCGCTTGCTGGCGGTGTCGGCGCCCGAGCGTTTGAGCGGTGAGATGGCCGCCGTACCGCATTGGCGCGGGATCGGCATTGATGTTGCAGTGGTGCATTGGCGCGGTTTGTTTGCGCCACCGGGCATGCCGCCCGAGGCTCTGAAGTATTGGGAGGACACGCTGGCGCGCTTCGTCAAGACCGAAGCGTGGAAAAAAGCACTGGAGAAATACGGCTGGTCGGACGCTTATTTAAATTCGGCGGCGTTCAAAAAGGAAATGGATAAAGAGGCGGTGCTGTTCGCCAAAATCCTCACCGATCTGGGGATGGTGAAAAGCGCGCCGCAGTAGGCGCGACTATTTTTTGGTGCGGCCTGCCGGTCAGTTGTGCGGGGCGCGCACCATCAATCGTCCGCGCGCGTGCTCGATGCGCACGACAACGCTGCGCAACAGGAAGCCTTAATGTCGGCGTTGCTGAGATCGGTGGCGTTAGGCTGACTGGCGGAAGAGAGTGGGAGTCGAACCCACGCAGGACTGTAAACAGCCCCTACCAGGTTTGAAGTCTGGCCGCCCCACCGGGAGCGATTCCCTTCCGTTGTTTGGATGGCTGCAGCGATGTTTTGCTGCATGCCCCAATCTTAACCGGCTAACGTCGCCGCGGCTACTTGCCGAGAAACTTTGCTGCCGCCGCGCCGGCTTTTTCACCATCGTTTTTCGCGTCGATCAGATTGCCGCCGCAACCGGCGCGCACCACACCAGCGGCAAAGACACCGGTGAGCGAGGTTTGCAAGGTGTCGTTGGTGGTCAGGCCGCCGCGCTTATCGCGCGCGATGTCAGCCGGCACAAATTCCGCATTCGGCGCCAGCCCAACGTAAGCAAAGAAGCCGCTCGTCGCCAGTTCGCTACTGGTGCCGCCGCTGTTGATGCGGACCTTGCGCACCATGTCGTCACCCTCGATCGCTTCGACCACGGTGTTCCAGTGGGTTTCGATCGCTGGTTGCGCGGCCACGGCGTCAATATAGGTCTGGCGTGCGCTGAACTTCGCGCCGCGATGCACGAGGTGCACGCGTTTGCAGAAATGCGCCAGCACCAGCGCTTCCTGTAGTGCCGAGTCGCCGCCGCCGACCACCACCACGTCCTCGCCCTGATACATGGGGCCGTCACAGTCGGCGCATTGCGACACGCCACGATGTTCGAACTCGGCTTCGCCCGGCACGCCGAGGCGCTTGAGGCGCGCACCCGAGGCGATGATGACGGCGCGCGCTGTGTGCGTGCCGCCGTCGGTGGTCACCGTAATGGTGTCGCCGCTCTTGCTGAGGCCGCTGACGGTTTCGTTGATGCTCTCAACGCCCAGGTCCGAGGTTTCCATCATCAGGTTGGACGCGTAATCGGTGCCTGAGCCTTCGATCTCGCCGTCGAGTTCATTGATGTTGACGACAAGGCCGCCGAACAGGAGTTGTTCCGCGGTGGCGGTGCGCAGACCTTTTTGCGCGGCGACTTTGGCGGCGGCCAGCCCGGCGATGCCGGTGCCGATAACGATAAGGTCAAAACTGGTTGCAGACATGGTTCCCTCTTGGTGAGTTTTGATGGATGGATAACGCAGCGCCTTCAACCGCAACGCCCGGATCGGGCGGGCTGGGCATGCAGGCGCAGAGCCGGTTTTTAGATTGACGCATCAGTAACGTTTAATCGGACGCGGGTTGGGACGGCGCTGCGCTGAAGGCGCGGCGGGTTTGTTTTGTGCGGGGGCGGCTGCTTGTTTCGGCGGTGCCGGCGGTGCGACAGCCGCGCCCAGTATCGGCACGAAGTCGCGGCGCATCTTGCGCCCATCACCGATGCGTTGCGTGATGCCGAGGCGGTCGAGGCATTCGAGAATTTCAATCGCCAGGCCGCGGCCGACGCCGATGCGGTCGCGATACAGCGCGGCGGTGAACTGGTTGCCCGGCGCGTTCTGCGCCACATCCACTGCACAGGCGGCGAGTTGTGCGAGTGTCGCGCGCGGATAAAAACGCTCCGGCGTGACGCGGATCACCTCGTTGGTCTTCGCCTTGCGATGGAGGAAATCCTTAAGGATGAGTTCCTTCAGATTCGTCAACGGCGCCAGTTCGCGCAAGGGCGGCACGTTGAAGCCGGCCGACTCCATCACCGGCCTGACCGCCTGCCACATTTTCTGGTCGGCCGGATTGTCGGTGGCGATGTGCTGCGGCAGGCGTGCATGCGAACCCGCCACTTCGAGTTTCTTTTCATCGGCGAGCACGCGCAGCAGGGCGCTAAAGGTTTCGGCACTGAGGGCGGGCGCGTGGGTCTTGTGCAGCGCGTCGATTTCCGCGCCGGTGGCCTGCGGAGAATCACGGTGGAATTTCACCAGCGCCTCGACCACCGCCTGTTTGATTTTTTCAACTGCCGCCTGCGGCAGGGCGACGCGTTGTTCCTTGCCGATGATGTTGGTGTCGAGTGCACTGATCAGCGCGTCGACGCGCTCGGGCTTGAGATTGAAGGTGCGTTCGAATTGCGCGAGATCAACGCCCGCCGGCGAGCAGGCCAGCAAGGCGGCGAGCGCCTGCGCCGGATCGTCGTGTTCGAGGGCGGCGAGTTGCGCGGCCCGCGCAGCGGTGTTGCGGCGGGTGGCTGGCGCATACGGGTCGATGATGGTGCCGCCGCCGAGCGTGCGCGTCGCCGACTGGTCGCGCACGATGAAGCGGTCGCCGTGCAGGGCTGCCAACGGCTGATCGAGGATGAGTTGCACCATCGCGGATTCACCCGGCGCGATCACCGCGCCGCGGCGGATCGACACCCGTGCGGTGACATCCGCAGTGCCCAAGTGCATATGCACCGGGGTCCAGTGTTTGAGTGCCTGCGCTTCGCTGGCGAGCACCTGCAGGCGCGCGTCGATGCGCTTGGTCGGCGCGTGTACGGCGGGGGCCACCAGCCAGTCGCCGCGGCTGACTTGCGCGAGCTCGACGCCAGAGAGGTTGATGGCGCAACGCTCACCGGCTGCCGCCTGTTGCGCGCCGCTGCTTTGTTTTTGCATGCCGCGTACGCGCACTTCGATGCCGCCCGGCGAGAGCATCAGATGGTCGCCGACGGCCACCGCCCCCGTCACTACCGTGCCGGTGACAACGGTGCCGCTACCCGCCTTGGTGAAAACGCGGTCGACGGTGTAACGCAAATGGCGGCCGGCGTGTTCGCGCTGCTGATGCGCCTTGGCGGCGGTTGAGAGTTCGCCACGCAGCGTCTCGATACCTTCACCGCTGATGGCGGAGGCCGGCATCACCGGGATCGCCGCGAGTTTGGTGTCGGCGAGCAGTGCTTTGACGCCGGCCACCACTTCAGCCACGCGCTCCGGTGCGACGCGGTCGCATTTGGTGATCACCGCCACGCCATGCGAGACGTTGAGCAGGTTGACGATGTTCAGGTGTTCGATGGTCTGCGGCATCACGCCGTCATCGGCGGCGACGATCAGCATGATGTAATCGATACCGGAAACACCGGCGAGCATGTTGCGGATAAAACGCTCGTGGCCCGGAACGTCGACAAAGCCGATCAGCGCGTCAGGCGTTTTCCAGTAGGCGAAACCGATGTCGATCGAAATGCCGCGGGCTTTTTCTTCGGGCAGACGGTCGGTGTCAACGCCGGTGAGCGCTTTCACAAGGGTGGTCTTGCCGTGGTCGATATGGCCGGCAGTGGCGATGATCATGACGATTCTCTGCGGGTTCTGTGCGCTGTTGCCGTCTCAGGCGATACGCTGAAAGGTTGCGGTTTTTCCAACCGAGATCACATGCTGCCAGTGTGCTGAATCGCCACGCAGCTCGCCGATGAATTTCCACACGCCGGGATGTTTTTCAGCGACGTCGTCAAATACGACAAAGCCGCCCGTCGGCACGTGCTTCGCCCAGAGGTCGAAGTCTGTTTTGACGCCTTCGTATTGATGATCGCCATCAATGAATAGTAGCCGGATCGCGCCACCATTCCAGTCACGCGCGGCGTTCCGCGATTCGGCGATGATAGGTTCGACATGTTCGAACAAACCAACGCCCTCCAGATTGTCAGTAAAGCGATGATAGGTGGTGCCCTCGCGGCGGATCAAATCGTGATTCTGGTGCTCCTGGCTGCCAGTAAAAGTATCGACTGCACGCACACGTTCGCGACCAGTGGCGATGCTGCCAGCGGCGAGCCACGCGGTCGAGCGCCCCATCCAGCTACCGATCTCGACGATGGCTCCCGCACCTTCGGCGTCGCGCGCAAGCCGGAACAGCAGATAGCCTTCATGGTCGCCGAGCCAGCCCTCGATGTGCCGGAAGCGCATCGCGAGTCCGACCATTTCGTCAACCGCGTGAAGCTCGATGCATAGGTTGGGCGTCATACGCGTCTCTCGTCTGCCCTGAGTAGCGTCATCATTTCGATTTCTGCGGCTTAAGCTGATCAAGTTGATGAACGAAACCGGCGTCGTCATCAAGACATCGAAGATCGAGTATGAATGCGCCGTCTTTGACGCGGCCGACCACCGGCACCGGCAGTTTACGGAAGGCGTTCGACAGGCGTTCTGCAGCGCTGTTGCGGTTTTTGCCGCGCGGCGTCACGGCAATGCCGGCGCTGGGCAGCGCATCAACGGGCAGTGCGCCGCTGCCGATTTGGCTCGCGCAGTGGATGACCATGGCGTCTGCGCTGTCACCGACTGCAGCGATGATCGCGGGCAGCAGGCGTGTGGCCTGCGCTTCGATGTCTTGCTGCGGACGCGTCAGCAAACGCAGTGTCGGCACTTCTTTGACCAGTTTTTCAGGGTCGGCGTAGAGGCGCAGTGTCGCTTCGAGGGCGGCCATACGGATCTTGTCGATGCGCATGGCGCGCTTCATCGGGTTCTTGCGAATTTTGGCGATCAAATCCTTGCGGCCGACGATGAGGCCGCATTGCGGGCCGCCCAATAGTTTGTCGCCGCTGAAGGTGACCAGATCGGCGCCGTTACCGATGGCGTCGCGCGGGGTGGGTTCGTGCGGCAGCCCCCAGTGTTCGAGATCAACCAGTGTGCCGCTGCCGAGATCGACCCAGAATGGCAGCTGATGTTCGTGTGCGATGGCGGCGAGTTCGGGTTCCGGTACGGCTGCGGTGAAACCCTGTATGGCGTAGTTGCTGGTGTGCACCTTCATCAGCGCCGCGGTGCGTTTGTCGATGGCCTCGACAAAGTCTTTGGCGTGCGTGCGGTTGGTGGTGCCGATTTCGCGCAGCTTGCAGCCCGAGCGCGTCATGATGTCTGGAATGCGAAAGGCGCCGCCGATCTCGACGAGTTCGCCGCGCGAGACGATGACTTCTTTTTTCTGTGCAAAGGTGTTGAGCACCAGATAAACGGCGGCGGCATTGTTGTTCACGACCACCGCGGCCTCGGCGCCTGTCAGACGGCGCAACCACTCTTCGACGTGGCTGTCGCGTTCGCCGCGTGCGCCACCGTCGATATCAAATTCGAGATTGACCGCGCGCGTCATCGCCTGCATGGCCGCTTCAGCGGCGATCTTGCCGATGAGTGCGCGGCCGAGGTTGGTGTGCAGCACGGTACCGGTGAGATTGAACACCGGCCGCATCGACGGACGCATGGCGGTGGCTAGGTTTTCTGCGCAGCGTTCGATCAGGGTGGCTTCGTCAGCCGGTTCGGCGTTTTGCGCCATCGCCGCGCGTTGCGCATCAATGACTGCACGGATGGTTTCGACGACTAGCGGTCGTCCATATTGGGCAATGAGTTCGACGACGCGCGTCTGTTGTAGCAGGCGGTCTACCGAGGGGAGCGCGCGACGCGCGCCAACAGGCGGATTCACCATGGCCGCTGGTGATCTGCGAGGATCGAATCAATGTGTTGCAGCATGGTCATGCGGGCGGGGCGCACACGGCACCGACAGTGTCGTTCGGGAGACTGATTCTAGCGCAATCCGGGAGGGGCGGTTTTGAAACTGGTGGCGCGCATGGGTATTCGTTAGTACCTCCAATGCAGAAACCCGGCGGCAGGGTGCGCGGTGCCCACCGCTACACAGCGGGCAGATTGCGCCGTGGCGGCATCTTGGCTACTCTCAGCCCTCCATCGCATCGACACACCAGGTGAACACAATGATCGAATGCTCCGCCCAGGCCCGCGCCGAACTGATGCCCAAAGGCAAACTGCGTGTCGGTATTAATTTTTCGAATTTTTTGTTGACGCATAAAGACCCGAAAACCGGCGCACCCGGTGGCGTTGCGGTCGATCTTGGTCGCGAACTCGCGCGGCGCATCGGTGCCGAAGCTGAAATCATCGGCTACCCCTCGCCGGGAGAGCTCGCGGAAGCTGCGCCAACCGATATTTGGGATGTCGGTTTCCTCGGTGATGAGCCGGCGCGCGCCAAGCTCATCGACTTCAGCCCCGCGTATGTGGAGATCGAAGCGACCTATCTGGTGCCGCCGGGTTCTGCTATTCAAGCGGTCGAAGAAGTTGATCGCCAGGGCGTGCGCATCATCGTGCCCGAGAAAGCGGCCTATGATCTTTATCTGGTGCGCAGTCTGAAAAATGCGGAACTGCTGCACGCCGCCGGCGCTGATAACGCGTTCAAGAAATTCGTTGCCGACAAAATTGATGCGCTGGCCGGTTTGCGTCCACGCCTCATCACCGATCACGCCAACCTGCCCGGTTCGCGCATTCTCGAAGGCCGCTTCACTGCCGTGCAACAGGCGGCCGGTGTGCCCAAGGGACGGCCTGCAGCGGCGGCGTTTCTGGCGGCGTATATCGAAGACGTCAAGGCATCAGGACTGGTTGCGCAATTGATCGAGAAACATCAGGCGCACGGGTTGACGGTGGCGGCGAAGGTCTAAGGCCTACTGCACTGAATATCCCGCATTCGCTCTGAACTGCTTACGCGTGGCATTGCCTTCGAGACATTTGCTGATCGAAGGCGGCAGGGTTGGTGGCGTGTGTGCCTGTGGTGCCCATCAGCAGCGTGTGCCCGCTTGGTACGGGGCGGGCAACGGCTTCAGTGCCGATGATACCGGCGCTACCGGTGCGATTATCAACGACGAAGGATTGCGCGCGATCATGCGGGCGGGTATGCCGGTGCCGGCGCCGGCGGGAAAGGGCGCGATCAAGTGCACCGGTTTGGGCGGAAAGGTCTGCGCCTGTATCTGGCTTCAGGCAATTACAGTCGACAGCGCGGTGATGCTCAGGAAATGGCAGCGCATGGTCCTCCTCCTGGGCATACAGCAGCCCCGATTTTAAACGGGTCGGAAACAGTTTTTGGTCATGACCGAGAGCGCCGATGACGGATATTTTTCGTATCTGCTTATTCAATCAGCGTGGGTTTGAATTGGCTGCGGCTTGTAAGCTCTCCGCGAGTTTTTGCGCCGCGATTAATTCGGGGGCGCTCATTTTGGCGCCGACAATATCGCGGTTAGTGAGTGCCGCCGCCCGTAAATCTTCAGCCCATTTTGGATAGCCATTGGCGGCGTTGGTGGACCAGGCATAGGAGCGCACAAAGTCGGCTTCCACGCCGCGGCCATAGGCGTAGAGCACGGCCAGATTGCCCTGTGCATACGGGTTGCCGCGTTCGGCTGCCTTCAGATACCAGAGCGCAGCTTTGGTCATATCACCGCGCACGCCTTCGCCGAGTTCATACATGCGCCCCAGGTAGAACTGCGCGGTGCTGTCGTTTGCCTGCGCCAGTTTTTTCCAGATCGCAGTGGCTGTGGCGTAATCTTTTTCCTCGAATGCGCGCAGCCCGCTTTCTGCATCGTCTGGCGCGCAGCCGCCTGCGAGCAGTGCGAGACAGAGCAATGCCGTCCGCGCGAAAACCGCAGGCAGCGAAGCGGACGCGCTATAGGTCAGCCGATCCTGATCCGGGGCAGGCAACAAATGGTCTCCAAAGTTTGGCGGCAAACGCTGCGGCTGTGATGGCCACTCAGGCGGCGCACCGGTCCAACGGTCATTTTAGTGAGTATGCCTGACGGGTTGCGGCCTTAACGGGCCTTAACGCATGGCCACCGAGAGTAGTGTAGCGCCATTTGGAAACTCCACCGGACCGTGTTCGACGCCTTTACGCTGATAGAGAAAATCCCATACGCCGAAAGATTCGCCGCCTATCATGGCACCGCCTTCGACGATCAGCGAGGCGCGCATGAATGGATGAGTTTGTGGCGCAAGCTTCGCGCCGGGCGCAAATTTCACGGCGCGTAATAACAGTCGTCCGGCGCCATGATCGACCAGCGTTTTACCTTCGCCTGCGCCGCTTTCGGATGTTTGCCACGCCAATGTGTCGGCCTGAATCAGGCGATAGTGGCGCTCGCTACCGAGTTGTTTTACTTCGCTGTGATCGTTGCTGCCCTGAAAGCAGGAGAACAGCGTGCAGCTGTCCGGGTATTCGAGCGGGCCGTGCGGTTCGTGGCTGGGGCCGAGGATGCAATCGAGCGGTTTGAGCGTCAGGCCGTCGATGATGGCGCGGCCTTTGACCACCGTGGTGGCGTGGGTGCCCGGATGCACATGGCGCGGTTCCACTGAGCCCAGAGGATATTCGACGATCGACATGCGCAAACCGTTTTCGAGGTCGTCGTTGTACATCGCAAAGCGGCTTTCGCGGCCATCAAAGCGCACCCGTTTTTGCCACGGTGTGTCGGCAATGCGAACGATTTCGAATCCGGCGATTTTGAGCATGGTTATTTTTCTCTTGCGCGAGGGCAATTCGAGACGGCAGATTTGCTAAAAATTATAGCATCGCCTGGCCCGACGCTTCTGCGTTGTGCGCGGAGTGGCAATGTTAAAATCAATCGGCTTAAAGCTCCGACCTTGATTCATCGCACACAGGGACCATCACATGCTCAAGACATTTTCACGTGCTGTCATATTGGCACTCTCCAGTAGTTTGTTGACTGCTGCCGTCGCCGTTGCTGCGGCGTATCCGGAACGCCCCATTACCGTCGTTGTTGCATTTGCCGCTGGCGGCGCGACTGACATTTCGACTCGTATCGTCGGCAAGTTTTTGAGCCAGTCGCTGGGCCAGCAGATCATCGTCGACAATCGCGGTGGTGCCGGCGGCATGATTGCGGCAAGCGCGGTGATGCGCGCCAAACCCGATGGCTACACGCTACTGTCGTCTTCGAGCGTGTATGTGGTGACGCCCAGTCTTTATAAAAATGTGCCATACGATCCGCAGAAGGATTTTTTGCCGCTGGTGGAATTCGGTGCTTCGCCCAATGTGATGGTGGTGCATCCGCAAGGCGGCATTAACAGCCTCGCCGACCTGATTGCGCAGGCGCGTGGTAATCCTAATTTAATCAGCTACGGCAGCCCCGGACTGGGCACCACGCCGCAACTCGCCGCTGAAGTGCTAAAGCTGCGCACCAAAACCAATATGGTGCATATCGCCTTCACCGGTGGCGCGCCGGCGGTGCAGGCGGTGTTGAGCAAACAGATCCAGATGATGTCGGCGAGTTTGTCTTCGGTGATGCCACAGATTGCGGGCGGCTTGTTAAAGCCCATCGTGCAGACCGGCAAGGAGCGCTGGCCTGATCTGCCGAATACGCCGACCATGGCGGAAGCCGGGATCCCTGATGCGGTGTCGGACACTTTTCAGGCGCTGTTCGCGCCGGCCGGCACGCCGCCCGAAGTCATGGCGAAGCTCTCCAAAGAGATCATCGCGGTGTTGGCGCAAAAAGAGGTGCGCGACGCGTTGTGGACGGCCGGACTCAAAGTCACCGCTGGTAGCCCTGAGGCCTTGCGTGCGCGTATTACGCAGGAAGTGCCGATGTGGCGTGACGTGATCGAGAAGGCCGGCATCAAGGCCGAATAGCATCACTGCGTCGCCCCGGGAATGTGGGGCGCGGGGAATTTCGAGTTCGATATATATCGAACTGAGGCATCTTTACCGGGGAGCATTGCCATGAGCGGCATCAGTAGTGAACCGAAATACGAAGTCGTGTGGCCACTCGGCACCTCGGCTTACAAAACCCGCGCGCCGAATGCGCGGGTCGATGATTTATCCGGCAAAGTGGTCGGTGAACTGTGGGATTACCTGTTTCGCGGCGAAGAGATTTTTCCGATTCTGCGCGAAGAATTGACCAAACGTTTTCCCGGCATCCGCTTTGTTACCTACGATGTATTCGGCAATGTGCACGGGCCGCAGCAGCGCGAACTGGTGGCCGATGTGCCCAAGCTGCTCAAACAGCATGGTTGTAATGCGGTCATCTCTGCAATAGGCGCCTGAGGCGCCTGCACGCCCGCCGTGTTGCGGGCGAGTGCAGCGGTTGAAAACGCCGGCTATCCGGCGGTGTCCATCATCTCCAGCGGATTCCTCAAGCAGGCGGCGGTGGTAGCCAAGGGCCTTGGTTTGCCCGATATGCCCATCGCTGCGTATCCCGGCGTACCGATGACCGATAGCAAGGACGAGTTGCGGCGCAAGGTCGTGGAAGAATTGCTGCCGCAGATCATTGCCGGCTTGTCGAAACCGGTCGGCAAACTGTCTGACGATGCAGCAGAGGTTGAGCCGGCGCCGCGCGATATCGTGTTTCGCGGCACGCTCGATGAAGTCTACGAACACTTCCAGAAAAGCTTCTGGGCCGACGGCATGCCGGTGATTCCGCCGACACTCGATCGCGTCGAGCGCTTTTTAAAATTCACCGATCGCGCGCCTGACGAAGTGCTCGGACCGTGCCCGCCGGCCAATCGTCTGGCGACGGTGTGGAATGTGGCGGTGAACGGAGTCATGGCGGGCTGCCGGCCTGAATATATGCCGGTGCTGTTGGCAGTGATCGAAGCGATCATTGACCCTGTTTACAAAATCGAGGATGCCGGTTCTACCCCTGGCTGGGAATCGCTGATCGTCATCAATGGCCCGATTGCGCAACAACTCGGCTTTAATTCCGGACAGGGGGTGATGCGCACCGGCATACAGGCAAACACCAGCGTCGGGCGTTTCCTGCGCATGTTTCTACGCAACGTCGCCGGCTTTCATCATGCACCCGAGGGCGCCGACAAGGGCAGCATCGGACAGAGTTTTCTGGTGGCTGCCGCTGAAAACGAAGAGGCGGTCGCCGAGATCGGTTGGCAGCCCTACAGTGTCGATCGAGGCTTTAAGGCCGGCGACAACATTGTCACCGTGCAAAGCGTGGTCGCGATCAGTGCGCCGACCTATACCGGTAGTGAGAAGGCGGTCGAACACGCCGAACTGATCGCCGATGTGATCGGGCAACGCGCCTGTGGCTATTGGACGGCGATCGGCATGGTCTACAGCAACTGGCATCCGCTCATCATGTTGGGACCGAGTATTGCCAAAGTGTTCGCAGAAGACGGCTGGAGCAAAGATGACCTGCGCCGCTATCTCTACGAGAACGTAAAGATGAAAGCGTCACTCGCCGAACGTTATGCCTGGAACTGCGGGCAGACCGGTTTTCGCGTGAATAATTATGTGAAGCAGGGCCTGTTGCCACCGGTCTATGGCGAGTCGGATGATCCCGAACGTTTGATCCCGGTGTTTCATCATCCTGAATGGATCGGCATCATGGTAGCCGGCGATTGGGGACGTAACCAGTCCAAGGGCTATGTCAGCAACCACATCCAGGGGCCGCCGGTCAGTAAGGCCGTGCGCTTGCCACAGAATTGGGATACGCTGATCCAAGGATAAAATTAAAACACTGCGCGGAGGATGTGATGAAAATGCGACTTGCCTTGAGCATGCTGGCGATGGGATTTACAGCGGGATCGGTGGCGGCGGCGGAGAACTGGCCGACCAAGCCGGTGCGTTTCATCTGTCCTTATGTTGCCGGCGGTGCGGCAGATATTTTTTCACGCACCATCGGACAAAAGCTCGGCGAGGCCTTTGGTCAGACCGTCATCGTCGACAATCGCGCCGGTGCCAATGGTGGTATCGGCACCGAACTGGCGGCGCGTGCGCAGCCCGATGGCTACACCATCCTGCTGGGGCAGAGCGGGCCCCTCACCACTAACCCGGTGCTCTACAAAAAGATCGCCTACGATCCGGTCAAGGATTTCATTCCGGTGACGCAGGGTACGCTCTATATGTATGTGCTGGTGGTGCCGGCGGCCAATCCGGTAGCCAACATCAAGGACATGATTGCCTGGGTCAAATCAAAGCCGGGTGTACTGACTTACGGCTCGACTGGTATCGGTGGCGGCAATCACCTTGCGGGCGAGCTCTTTAATTTGATGACGCAGACCAAGTCGATACACGTGCCCTACAAGGGCAGTGCGTTGGCGCTGGCTGATTTGTTGGGTGGCCAGCTTAGTTATATGTTTGACACCACCATCACCTCGGTGCCGCAGTTGAAGGCCGGCAAGTTGAGAGCGATCGGTGTCACCGCGTTGAAGCGCTCGAGCTCCCTGCCTGAAGTGCCGACAATGGACGAACTGGGTCTCAAGGGTTTCGAGATCACGCAGTGGCAGGCGGTAATGCTGCCCGCTGGCACGCCTCAGCCCATCGTCGATCGCTTGCATCGCGAGGTGACCAAGGCGCTGAAAATGCCGGATGTGATTGAGCGGCTGGCGACGCAGGGCGGCAACGAACTCGTCGGCAATACGCCGGAAGAGTTTGCGCGTGTGATTAAGAGTGACCTTGCGAAATATGCGAAGCTGGTGAAAGAGGCGGCGATCAAGATCGAGTAGTGCGGCATCGCCAGATGGATAAAAAAAGCCCCGCATTGCGGGGCTTTTTTTATCCAGCGAACAATCTTTATTCCCAAAGTCGCTCGGGCAGAGGAAGACCCGCCAGCGTTTCCGGCTTCAAACGCGCTTTCGGTTCGATGCCGCGGCCTTCGAGCACGGCCGTGAGCTGGCGCGCGTGTTGTGCCGAGTGCCAGGTCGAGCGTTCATAGAGCATATAGATCGGTTGCATACCAAAAAAGGTTTTCACCTTCTGCTGGCAGGTCTTGTCGTCGAGCTTGTCCCACCACTGCTGCAGTCGTGCGATGACGCTCTCGCCATAACGTGCGATTTCGTCACCCGTGGTGAAGGTGCCTTCTGCCGGCGGCACATTGGCGAGCTGAACCGCATATTCGACGCCGTCTACAACGCTTTCGAGAAAGGCTTCGCCAACGCGGAAGACGTGATGGCACATCAGACGGATCGAGCGGTCGCGGTTGGCGACCACGCGTTCATTCAGTGCGGCGTCGGGTAGCTGGCGGATCAGACCCTGAGCGGTGCGCAGTACGTCGATCCACTTGCCGATTAACTGTTCCGGCGGCAGTGGTTGGTGGCCGGTACCCTGCAGACCGACGAATTCAGCCACGTCCTCGAGGTTTTGCCCGAACACAAATTGTTCCCCACGCGCGACCACTGGGACATTACGCACGCCGAAGGAAAGTAATTTCTCGCGTCCGCCGGCGTCGTTGAGAACGTCAATCGCGATGAAGTCGATGCCTTTTTTCGAAAGAAACTCTTTCGCTCGAAGACAGCTGCTTCAACCCGGTTGGGTAAATAGTATGAATTGTTCGCTGCTTGGGTTCATGGGAGCTTTCGCAAAAGGAAGATTAAAGTCTGCGCGGAGCGTACTACCCGCTGGCGCGCGGCGTCAAGCAAGCGTTCCCATTACCTGCGCTAGGGACAGGGATTCTCGATGATATAATCTCATTCGTAAAACGTTGTATAAACAAGAAGAACGGACGAGAGTATGAAGTTGATTGCCGCGCTTGCCAGCCCTTACAGCCGTAAGGTGCGTATCGTACTGGCGGAAAAAAAGATTGAATACGAATTCATTATTGAAAATCCGGGCGATCCGGCAACACGCGTTCCTGAATACAATCCGCTGGGCAAGATACCCGTGCTGATCCTCGACGACAATACGACGTTGTTTGACTCCCGCGTGATTGTCGAATATCTCGATCATGCAAGCCCGGTTGGCAGGTTGATCCCCGACGACACGCGCGCGCGCATCCAAACGCGCCGCTGGGAGGCGCTGGCCGACGGTTGTACGGATGCCGCCAATGCGGTGGTGGTTGAAAAACGTCGTGCGGCAGACAAGCAAAGCGCCGAGTGGATCGTGCGTCAACAGGGCAAGATTGATCGCGCGTTGAAAGTCATGTCCGAAGAGCTGGGCAATCGCACCTGGTGCAGCGGTGACCATTACAGTCTTGCCGATATCGCCGTCGGCTGTGCATTGGGTTATCTCGACATGCGTTTGCCGGATACCCAGTGGCGCAGGGATTATCAGAATCTCGAAAAACTCGCCGAGAAGCTCAACAAGCGTCCGTCGTTCGTTGATTCGGCGCCGCCGAAAAGCTAGTGTTCAGCGGTGCCTTTCCCGCAGGCCCGAGTAAACGAGCCGACGGCGGGGCTACTGGATAATGCCGCCGCCCAGACAGACGCGGCTTTCGTAGACCACCACCGATTGCCCCGGCGTGACTGCCCATTGTGATTCGGCAAAGCTGATTTCGCAGCGCCCGGCCGTCAGGCTCTTGATCGCGCATGGCGCATCTTTTTGCCGGTAGCGCGTCTTCGCGTTGTAGACCCACTCACAATGCGGCGCTTCGCCACTGATCCAGTTCAGATCGGCGCTGCACAGCGTGTTGGATAACAGTGCGTCGTGTTCGCGTCCTTGCACTACGATCAGCCGGTTATTGGGCATGTCCTTGGCGGCGACATACCAGGCGTCGCCGTCGCCTTCGCGTGTGCCACCGATACCGAGGCCCTGACGCTGACCGATGGTATAAAACATCAGCCCCATGTGGCGGCCCACCATGCGGCCGTCGACCGCCCATATTTCCCCCGGCTCTGACGGAATATAGCGATTGAGAAATTCGCGGAAGGGCCGTTCGCCGATGAAGCAGATGCCGGTGGAATCCTTTTTCGCGAAATTCGCGAGTCCTGCTTTGCGTGCCATTTCGCGTACTTCGCGCTTGTAGAGACCGCCGAGCGGGAACAGGGTTTTCGATAACTGGCTCTGGTTTAGCCGGTAGAGAAAATAACTCTGGTCCTTGGTGCCATCCTCGGCTTTCAACAGCTGGCTGAGGCCATCGACCTCGCGCACCTGCGCATAATGACCGGTGGCGATGCGTTCAGCGCCCATTGCCATGGCGTGGTCCAGAAAAGCGCGGAACTTGATTTCTGCGTTGCACAGCACATCGGGGTTAGGCGTGCGGCCGGATTTGTATTCGCGCAGGAATTCGCTGAAGACGCGATCTTTGTATTGCTTCGAGAAATTCACCGCTTCGATGTCGATGCCGATGCGGTCGGCGACCGACACCGCGTCGATCAGATCCTGCCGCGAGCTGCAGTACTCGTCGTCATCATCGTCTTCCCAGTTCTTCATGAAAAGACCGATCACCTCGTACCCTTGTTCTTTTAGCAACAAGGCGGCGACCGATGAATCAACGCCGCCTGACATGCCGACAACGATACGTGGTTTGCTCATGATCAGGGCCGGTAGCGGTTGAGTATGTCGAGCGGGTAACGGGTGCCCGCCAAATAGTCTTCGACGCATTGCAATACCAGCGGCGAACGATGGCGCGCCTGGCTGGCGCGTATTTCTTCGAGGCTCAGCCAGGCGTAGCCGATGATACCTTCGTCAAGCGCGCGTGCTGGTTCGTGGCCAATGGTGTGACCGGCAAAGGCAAAGCGCATATAAGTGAGGCCGGTGTCCGTGCCCTGACAGTGGTGGTAGATGCCCAATAGTGATTCAGGCTCGAAATGATGAGCACATTCTTCGAGCGTTTCACGGATCACGGCCGCCGTCAGTGTTTCGCCCGGCTCAAGGTGTCCGGCCGGCTGGTTGAGCATGGGACCGCGTCGTGTGACTTCTTCGATTAGTAGAAACCGGCCCCTGTGCTCGATGATGGCGGCGACGGTGACGTCCGGTCTCCAGATTGTTTCAATGGAATTCATGGGCACTATTGTACCGTCTGTGAGCGCGTGGCCAAAAGTGCATTTTGCCGCTGCATTGCGCCAGCTGGTTTGTTTGCGGCATAGTTATGCCTCTGAGTATTGCAATGGCACGTTGACATGAAGTGGCATATTTCGAGTGCTTTTACGCGCTCACACCGCGGGCGAGAACGACTTTGGGTCATCTGGTGGCTGTGCGGCATCCCTGTAGCCTGGATTGCCAGTGCTCTCGTTATTGCGGCCGAGGCGGCACGCGTTGCCGCGCATCCGGTTGCGGCGGACTGGCTCGATGTCGCGCGTATCCTGATTTACACGATGTGGGCGCGCCTGGCATGGCTGTGCTCACATAACGTTGAGTCGGGGGTCTGGCGACCACTGTCACGGCTTGCATTGACAGCGGGTTTGTTGCTGATGGCGATGGTGTAATTCCGCTTACGAGAAGTGCGGGCAATAAAAAAGGCAGGGGATGAACCCTGCCTTTCGAAGAGCTAAAGAAAAATTACTTCTTCTCTGCTTTCTTGGGTTCTTCTTTTTTAGCTTCGTCTTTCTTGCCATCTTTTGCGGGTTGCGCACCAGCGTGGGCGGCGGCAAACGCACCAACCGAAGCAAACGCGAAAGCACCGGCAATCAGAGCAGCGATAATTTTTTTCATGCGATTTCCCTTTCAAATGGATAAAAACAAAACCTTAAAACCAACATGGATATCTCACGGTTTTTACTGCAAACACATGTCGTCCAAGACTGGTGAGCGGAATATATATCACGTTGTTTGTGTTTGCAAAGCGAATTATGATGCGGTGATTTTGCCGCCACTGGCTGCTGTTTCTTTTTTGCAAATCTTGGTCCGCCACCCTCTATGAATTATTCGATCTGCCTGACATTGTGCGGGTTATTGCTGGCGTCTGCGGCGGTCGCCGCCCCGTTTGTGCCACGTACGGACAACGAGGTGCTGGAACATCTCCCGTTCAGACCCACCGACCCGGTCGCCCGCGAAATCAACGGCCTGCGCCGGCAGCTGGCCGAGGAGCCCCAAAACATGGCCACCGCGTTGCAACTGGCGCGCAGTTATTTCGCCCAGGCCGGCGCGCAGAGTGATCCGCGCTATGTGGGATATGCGCAGGCGGCGCTAAAACCTTGGTGGAGCCTGCCAAATCCGCCGGCGCCCGTGCTGGTGATGCGCGCGACCCTGCGGCAGTATGGTCATGATTTTGCCGGCGCGCTGGCTGATCTGGATGCGGCGCTACTCATCAATCCGGCGGATGTCGAGGCGTTGTCCCTGCGTGCCGATATCAATCTGGTGACCGGTGATTACGCGGCTTCGCGCAAGGATTGTGCGCGCATGTCACCCTATGTGACCACGCTGACCGACGCTGGATGCGTGACCTTCATTGAGGGTATGACCGGGCGCGCGCGTCAGAGTCACGATGTCTTGCTCAACCTGTTAAACAGTGCGAAGAATGTCAGCCCCGAGCAGCGCCTCTGGCTGCTGACGCGATTGGCAGAAATGGCATGGCGTTTGAACGACGTCGCTTTGGCTGAGGCGCATTTCAAACGCGCGCTGGCGCTGAATGTCGTCGACGGTTTTTTGCTCGCGGCTTATGCCGATTTTCTACTCGATTACGGGCGCCCGCGTGAGGTGCTTGTACTGTTAAAGGATTGGTCGCGTGCCGATCCGATGTTATTGCGTCTGACGCTGGCCGCACACATGACCGGCGACAAGGTGTTCGCCGAGCATCAGACGGCTCTGGCGGCGCGTTATGCGGCAGCGCGTATGCGCGGTGACACTACGCATGAACAGGAAGAATCCCGTTTCACGCTGGTGGTGCTCAAACAGCCGGAAGAGGCGCTCAGACTGGCGCAAAGCAACTGGCGTGTGCAGCGCGAGCCGCGCGATGCGCGTGCCTTGCTGGAAGCCGCGCTCGCCGCGAACAAACCGGCGGCGGCAAAGCCAGTGCTCGATTGGATGGAAATGACCGCTATTGAGGATTGGTATTTGCGCAAAATAGCCGCGCAGTTGGCGTCTCTGGGCGGCGCGAAATGATGCGTATCGCGCTCTTTGGGTTCCTGTTGTTGTGCGTGTCATCCGTGTTGGCGCATAAACCTAGCGACAGTTATCTCGGCGTCTCGGTCGCTGGCGACACCGTGCGCGGTCAATGGGATATCGCCTTGCGCGATCTGGACTTCGCGGTCGGTCTGGATAGCAACGGCGACGGTGAAATTACCTGGGGCGAGGTGCGTGCGCGTCATCCGGACATCGATGCGTATGCATTTTCGCGGCTGACGATAGCCTTGGATGGCAAACCGTGCCAGCCGCGGGTGACTGAACACCTCGTTGACCGTCATAGCGATGGCGCTTACGCGGTATTGCGCTTCGAGGCACCCTGCCAGCAGGCCGGCGCCAGCCTCACCATCGGTTATCAGCTGTTTTTTGACCTTGATCCCCAGCACAAAGGGTTGCTGCGCCTGGAGTTTGAGGGCGGGACGCGTACGGCGATTTTCAGTCCGGATACCGCACAGCAGTCGTATGAGTTGATCAAGCCGAGCCGTCTCGCACAGTTTTTTGATTATGCCCGCGAGGGTGTATGGCACATCTGGATCGGTTTCGATCACATCCTGTTTTTGCTCTCTCTGTTGCTGCCGGCGGTGGTGGTGTTCAGACAAAATGTCTGGCAACCGGTCGGGCGCTTCAAGCCAGCATTTTGGGATGTGTTGAAGATCGTCACCGCGTTTACCGTCGCGCATTCAATTACGCTGAGTCTGGCGGCACTCGGCGTGATCGCATTACCGACACGCTTGACCGAATCAGCGATTGCACTCTCCGTGGTCTTGGCTGCATTGAACAACATTTATCCGTTGTTTCAGGGGCGACGCTGGATGGTTGCCTTTGGTTTTGGTTTGATCCATGGATTCGGTTTTGCCAGCGTGCTGGCTGACCTTGGCTTACCGCGTGATGCATTGTTGCTGGCACTGGTCGGTTTTAACCTCGGGGTTGAGACCGGACAACTGGCGATAGTCGCGGTATTTCTGCCGCTGGCCTTTAGTTTGCGTAGCGGTTGGTTTTACCGGCGTGTCGTCCTCTTTGGCGGTTCGATATTGATCACTTTGCTGGCCTTGGTCTGGCTGGTTGAACGGGCTTTCAATCTCAAAATCATCGGTTTTTGATGGCATAATATTCGGCTAAACCGGCATCAATCAGCCTTGTGCACACCATGCTTAATAATGCGGATAGCGCTCACGAAATCGACAGCCGCCGCGCAGTGCGGGCCTTGGCGCCAGCCTTGCTGGTGTCACTGACGCTACACGCCGCCTTGGGTGGTCTGTTTCTTCATGCGTCGCAGCGCGTGTCGGTCGAGTTGCCTAAACCCTTGAAGGTCACGATGGTCGAGGTGGAGCCGCTGCGGCCTGCGGCTTTGGTGCCCCTGACACCGGCGCGGAGGGCGCCTCCCGAGCGTAACCCGCCGCAGCCAGCACCAGTCGTACAGCCCGCGCCTGTACTAACGCCCATGGCGGTCGAGCGCACGACCGCCCTGCCTGTAGCGTCTGTCCCGGTGGTGGAAACGCCTGCCGCGCCGCCCACACCGCCAAAAATGGCGGTTGCACCAGCGTTGCCTGCGCGCGCCGACGTCATTGAGCCGCCGCATTTCAACGTGGCTTATCTGAACAACCCTCGTCCGGCATATCCGCCGATGGCGCGTCGCCTTGGCATTGAGGGCTTGGTGGTGTTGCGGGTGCAGGTGAGTGCAAAGGGCTTGCCCGAGCAAGTGGTGGTCACGCAGACCTCGGGACAGACGGTGCTCGATGAAGCTGCGTTACGCGCGGTCCAGGGTTGGTCCTTCGTGCCCGCCCGCCGCGGTGACAAGCCGATTGCGCATGAGGTGGATGTGCCCGTGCGCTTTCAGCTAAAAAATTAAGCGAATTCCAGAGTGTTCGATTTGTTTGACGATCTGCGCCTGCGTGCCCGTTATCTTTTCCTGACAGTCGCTGCGGCTGTTTCCACCCCCCTTTGGTGTGCCGGAGTACAAACACTTGAGACGGTCGAGGTAAAAGCTGACGCTACAGATCTGATTGGTAATACCGATACGTCCAGCCAGGGTACACATACACGAGATCAGATCGAGGCGCGACCGACTTACCGCAGCGGCGAATTATTAGAAGGGGCGCCTGGCGTTATCGTGACCCAGCACAGCGGTGAAGGTAAGGCGAATCAGTATTTTTTGCGTGGCATGAATCTTGATCATGGAACCGATCTGGCGATCAGTGTCGACGGAATGCCGGTCAATCAGCGTACGCATGGACATGGGCAGGGCTACAGCGATTTGAATTTCCTGATTCCTGATCTCGTCGATAGTATGCAATACAGGAAAGGTCCTTACTCTGCGGAAGACGGTGACTTCTCCGCTGCTGGTTCGATGTACGTCTTGTTGCCGTACCGGCTCGAGCGTCCGATGGCCGAGGTCGGGGTTGGCAGTTTCGGTTACGGTCGGTTTTTGCTGGCGGACGCACCGAAGGCTGCCAACGGCAATCTGATGTATGCGCTGGAAGTGTTGCGAACCGATGGCCCGTGGACCAAACCGGATGATTTTCGCAGGTTCAACGGCATGCTGCGCTACGCCGACGGCAGCCAGCAGAACGGCTACACGGTCACCGCGATGGCCAACCAGGGTACTTGGAACGCGACCAACCAGATTCCCAAGCGTGCTTTGGATGCAGGGTTGATTAGTCGCTGGGACGCGGTGGACCCCAGCGACGGTGGCGAGTCGAGTCGTTATAGTCTTTCTGCCGCCTGGAACAGAACGGGGGACAGCAGGGCGACATCTGCTAATGCTTATGTGATCCGCAGCCGCCTGCAATTGTGGAACAACTTCACTTTTTATCAGGACGATCCGGTCAACGGCGATCAGTTCGAACAGCGCGATCAGCGTGTTACCAGCGGTGTGAGCGTCAAGCACTCGGTCTTGGGCGTATGGGGTGGACGTGAGTTGGAAAACACCCTTGGTTTCCAGTTCCGCAATGACAACATCAATGTCGGTTTGTTCAATTCGATGCAACGTACGGTGATTGCCACCACCCGCAGCGATCATGTCGTTGAGTCGAGCGGCGCACTTTATTATCAGAACGGCCTGCGCTGGAATGACTGGTTCAGAACGCTCGTCGGTGTGCGTGCCGACTATTATGTGGCCGATGTGAGCAGCGATAAACAGGTCAACTCCGGCCGTGCCGAAGACCGCATCGTCAGTCCGAAAATTAACCTCGTTTTCGGACCCTGGGCCAAGACTGAGTATTACGCCAATTATGGCCGCGGTTTTCGTAGTAATGATGCGCGCGGAGCCACGATTACTGTAGATCCGAAAGGTCCGGCCCAGACCGCAGTTCGCGAACCGTTGTTGGTGCGTGCCACGGGCTATGAGACCGGGCTGCGTAGTGCGCTCATCCCGAATTTGCAGACTGCGTTGACGTTTTTCAGGCTCGATTTTCAGTCGGAACTATTATTTCAAGGTGACGCTGGCACAACCAGCGATACGGGACGCCCCAGCCGGCGTGTCGGCTTCGAATTCTCAAATCTTTATACGCCGGCGTCATGGTTGCTGATAGATGCCGACATTGCTTATGCACGGGCGCGTTATGCAGGCGTGGATGTGGTGGGGATAGGGGATCGCGTACCTGGGGCGGTCGAGGGGGTGGCAACGCTGACTGCCACCGTTGACAACAAGGGGCCTTATTACGGCAGCCTGCGTTTGCGCTATTTTGGACCGCGGCCCTTGGTGGAGGACAACTCGCTAAGGTCGAATTCTACGACGCTGGTATCGGGGCGCCTGGGGTATAAGCTGGACAAGAAGACGCGCGTCCAGCTGGATGGATTCAATCTTCTGAACCGGCGTGCCAGTCAGATTGATTACGCCTATTCATCGCAATTAAAGGGCGAGACCGCAC
>CAIWNB010000523.1 GCA_903913965.1 uncultured beta proteobacterium | reverse complement strand
TTATAAAAATCCGTATGCAGCCGAGGCCCCGCGCAAAAAATGAGCGACGACACCCCAACCCCGAAAGCCGGCTGGCTGGAACGCATCAGCGCGTTTCTGCTGCGTGAACCGGAAGACCGCGAGCAGCTGATCGAACTGCTACGCTCGGCCTACGAGCGCCAGCTGCTCGACAGCGATGCGCTATCGATGATCGAGGGCGTATTACAGGTGTCAGAAATGCAGGCCCGCGACATCATGATCCCGCGCGCGCAAATGGACATGATCGATGTCGCCGAGGCACCGGACAAATTCGTGCCGCTGGTCATCCAGACCAACCACTCGCGCTTTCCGGTGTTTGAAGGCGACCGCGATCATGTCATCGGCATCCTGCTGGCCAAAGACCTGTTGCGCTTCTACGCCGGCGAGGAGGAGTTCAGCGTGCGCGACATGCTGCGGCCCGCGGTGTTTATCCCGGAAGCCAAACGCCTGAACGTGCTGCTCAAGGATTTTCGCGCCAACCGTAATCACATGGCGATGGTGGTCGACGAATACGGCGGCGTCGCCGGGCTGGTCACCATTGAAGACGTACTCGAACAAATCGTCGGCGACATTGAAGACGAATACGATTTCGACGAAACCGCCGACGACATCATTGCCGACCAGGCCGGTGCCTGGCGCGTCAAGGCCACCACCGAACTGACGCACTTCGACACCACCTTCGGCACCCACTATGCAGCCGAAGGCCCGGATACGGTCGGCGGGCTGGTGCTGAGCCGGCTCGGTCGACTGCCCAAACGCGGCGAACAGCTGGCGCTCGACGATCTCAGCGTCAAAGTGTTGCGTGCCGATAGCCGCCGGCTGCATCTGTTGCTGGTGGAAAAGAAAACCAGCGCTCAATAAATCGCCCGCCTGTGCGCAAACAACCGCTGATACTCGGAGCACTGGCCGGCGCCGCCACCGTCGGTGGTTACGCGCCTTACGACTGGTTTGTGCTGCCGGTGTTGACGCTGGCCATACTCATCACGCTATGGCAGCACGCGGCCAGCGCGCGCGCCGCTGCGCTCATCGGCTTTACCTTCGGTCTCGGCTGCTTCATCGCCGGCGTCAGCTGGGTCTATGTCAGTCTGCACGACTTTGGCGCCATGCCGTCGTGGCTGGCCGTCGCGCTCACCTTGTTGCTATGCGCCTACCTCGCGCTGTTTCCCGCGCTCACTGGTTGGGTCTGCCACACCCTCGGATGCCGCTCGCAGCTCGTCGCACTGGCGACCGTACCGGCGCTGTGGACACTGACCGAGTGGCTACGCGGCTGGCTCTTCACCGGCTTCCCCTGGCTGGCAGTCGGCTACTCGCAAGTACCCGAGAGCCCGCTCGCCGGCTATATCCCGGTGCTTGGCATCTATGGCGCAACCTTCCTGACTGCAGCCAGTGCGGCGCTACTCGCTATCGGTATCGCCAGCGTGTTGCAGCGTCGCGAAAAACCGCCCTCACCCAGCGTGCACAACCCGCTGCGCCACGCATGGCTGCCCGCCCTGATGGTGGTCTGGGGAGGCGGCTTTGCCCTGCAACAAGTGGTGTGGACGGTGCCGGCCGGCGAAGCCATATCGGTGGCGCTGATCCAGGGCAACATCGCACAGGATCTGAAGTGGCGCGACGACCGCGTATTCACCACGCTGGCCGCTTACCGCGATTTGATCGCCAGCAGCGATGCGCGTCTGACCGTGCTGCCGGAAACCGCGCTGCCGCTGTTCCTGCACAACGTGCCGCGCGATTATCTCGACGCCATCGCGGCCCATGCGCGGCGATACAACGGTGACGTCCTGCTCGGCGTACCCGAGCGCCTTGATGCGCGCACCTACTACAACAGCGTGCTGTCGGTAGGTAGCGCGCCCGAACAGTTCTACCGCAAATCGCATCTGGTGCCGTTTGGCGAGTTCGTGCCGCTCAAATTGTTGTTCGGCTGGTTTCTCGACGTGGCGAATATTCCGCTGGCTGATTTCGCGCGCGGCGAAACCTCGCAGCAACCGCTGGCGGTCGCCGGACAGCAGGTGGCGGTCAATATTTGTTATGAAGATGTGTTTGGCGCGGAAATCGCCCGCCAGCTGCCGCAGGCCAGCCTGCTGGTCAACGTCAGCAATGTGGCGTGGTTCGGCCGCTCAATCGCGCCGCGCCAGCACTTGCAAATCTCGCAGGCGCGGGCACTCGAAACCGGACGCCCGATGCTGCGGGCGACCAACACCGGCATGACGGCGATTATTGACGCGCATGGCCGCGTGCAGAACGTGGCGCCGGAATTCACCGCCAGCGTGGTACGCGGCGAGGTCAGCGGCCACACCGGCGTCACCCCTTATGTGCGCTGGCTCGACTGGCCGGTGCTCATCGTCGCGCTACTGTTGGCGGCCGCCGCCGGAATCAAGCGTTTCCTGCGCCGCCGCTAGGCGGATACGCACACCCACGCCGGTGCCGGCCGGCCGCCCGCTGCAATGCGCACTGTTCTGCGCCGCACGGAAAAGCTAAAATCCGCGCTCATTCAAACTTTCGCCGCGGGCGACCGCCTGCCCATGCTGACATTCCAACAAATCATTCTGCGCCTGCAACAATACTGGGGCGATCGCGGCTGCGCGCTATTGCAACCTTACGATATGGAGGTGGGCGCAGGCACGTCCCACACCGCAACTTTCCTGCGTGCGATCGGGCCGGAGCCATGGCGTGCCGCCTATGTACAGCCGTCGCGGCGGCCGAAAGACGGCCGCTACGGTGAAAACCCCAACCGCATGCAGCATTATTATCAGTTCCAGGTGGTGCTCAAGCCTTCGCCCGCTGACATCATCGAGCTTTATCTGGGTTCGCTGAAAGATCTCGGTATCGATCCGGCCGCACATGACATCCGGCTGGTCGAAGACAACTGGGAAAATCCCACGCTGGGCGCCTGGGGTCTGGGCTGGGAAGTCTGGTTGAACGGCATGGAAGTCACGCAGTTCACGTACTTCCAGCAAGTCGGCGGCATTGATTGCAAACCGATCACCGGTGAAATCACCTACGGCATCGAGCGTCTGGCGATGTATTTGCAGAACGTCGAAAACGTCTACGATCTCGTCTGGACGCCCGGCGTGACCTATCGCGATGTGTTCCATCAGAACGAGGTCGAGCAATCGACCTACAACTTCGAACACTCTAACGCCGCAATGCTGTTTGAGCACTTCGGACACTATGAGTCGGAAGCCAAGCGCCTGATGGCCACCGCACTCGCGCTGCCCGCCTATGAAATGGTGTTGAAGGCTGCGCATACCTTCAACCTGCTCGATGCACGCGGCGCCATCTCGGTGACCGAGCGCGCCGCTTACATCGGTCGCATCCGCAATCTGGCGCGCAGCGTCTCACAATCCTACTTCGATTCGCGTCTGCGGCAGGATTTCCCGATGTGCGCGCCCGGACAACTTGAACGACTGGGCATTGATGTCGCCGCGCTGAAAGCCGCGGCACAGGAAAAGGCAACCGCATGAGCGCCAACCTGCTGATAGAACTGCTGACCGAAGAACTGCCGCCGAAAGCACTCAAACAACTCGCCGATGCGTTTGCACAGGGCATCGCCGCCGGGCTGGCATCCCGCGGACTGGTGTCCGTCGATGCAGCGCGTGAAATCTACGCGACACCGCGCCGGCTCGCCGTCAAGATCGACGGCGTGGCGTCGCGCGGCGAAGACCGCCGCGAAACCAAGAAACTGATGCCGGCGAAAGTCGCCTTCGGTGCCGACGGCAAAGCCAGCATGGCGCTGCGCAAGCGGCTGGAAAAAGAAGGCGTGCCGGCCGACGCCGATGTGGATGCGCTGATCGAACGCAAAATGGAAGGCAAGGAAGAGTTTGTCTTTCACACCCAGGTACTCGCCGGGCAGGCGCTGCCAGCCGCATTGCAGGCGGCACTGGAGAGCGCGATCGAAAAACTGCCGATCCCAAAAGTCATGAGCTATCAGCTCGCCGACGGCGCCACCACCGTGCATTTTGTGCGGCCGGCGCACGGGCTGATTGCTTTGCACGGCAACGACGTGGTGCCCGTCGGCATCCTCGGCCTCACTGCCGGCCGCGTCACCCAGGGGCATCGCTTTCAGGGTGCGCGCGACATCGAAATCGCTACGGCTGACGCCTACGAAGAAGCGCTCGCCGCCCACGGCATGATCATCGCTAGCTTCGAGCAGCGCCGCGCCGACATCTACGCGCAATTACAAAAACGTGCGGCCGAACTCGGCGCCACACTCGGCGCTGCAGCAGATTACGAACCGCTACTCGACGAAGTCAATGCACTGGTCGAAATGCCGACGGTGTATGTCGGCACTTTCGAAGCCGAATTTCTGACCGTGCCGCAGGAATGTCTGGTGCTGACAATGCGCGCCAATCAGAAATACTTTCCACTGTTCGATAGCAGCGGCAAACTGACCAACCGCTTTCTGATCGTCTCCAACATGCGGCTCGAAGAGCCAAAAAATATTATCGAGGGCAATCAGCGGGTGATCCGGCCGCGGCTCTCAGACGCGCGCTTTTTCTTCGAGACCGACAAGAAGGTGCGCCTCGATGCGCGCGTGCCCGAACTGGCGCGGATTGTTTATCACAACAAACTCGGCAGCCAGTTGGAACGCAGCACCCGTGTGCAAACGCTGGCTGGCATCATCGCGCGCGCCATCGGCGCCGATGCGGCTGCCGCTGAACGCGCTGCCTGGCTGGCCAAAGCCGATCTGTTAACCAATATGGTCGGCGAGTTTCCTGAATTGCAAGGCACCATGGGCCGCTACTATGCGCTGGCCGACGGTGAAAGCAGCAGCATCGCCACCGCCATTGGCAATCAGTATCGCACCCGTTTCGGTGAAGACAGCGCCGCCGATACCACCGCTGCCAGCCTCTATCTGGCTGATCGCATTGAGACGCTGGTCGGCATCTGGGGCATCGGCCTGCACCCGACCGGCGACAAAGACCCCTTCGGTCTGCGGCGTGCGGCGCTCGGCGTCATCAGCGCTTTCGAATGGCTGGGGGCGCGCACAAACGCCGGCAAGTTCGAATTACAGCTCGACACCCTGATCGATCACGCCGCGGCCCAATTCAAGGCCGGCGTGCTAGGTGCGGCGTTCAAGCCGGCTTTAGTCGAATTTGTCTTCGAACGCTATCGCAACCAGCTGGCGACCAAATACGATCGCAACGCTGTTGATGCGGTGATTGCGCTGCAACCGCCCCTGCAGGAAGTGGCGGCACGTCTCGCTGCGGTGATCGCTTTTGGCGCACTGCCTGAAGCCGCCTCGCTGGCCGCTGCCAACAAGCGGATCGGCAATATTCTGAAAAAAGCCGAAGGCGCGGCCGCTGCGGTGGATGCGGCGCTATTTGTCGAACCGGCCGAGCGCGCACTCGCCGATGCGCTGGCTGGGGTACGTGCCGAGGCCGGCAGCCGTTTTGCCGCCGGCGATTACACCGCCAGCCTGACGCTACTGGCGCGCACACGGGACGCCGTCGATGCTTTCTTTACGGACGTCATGGTGATGGCCGAGGATCCGCGCCAACGCGACAACCGTATCGCCCTGCTGCGCGAGCTGCACGGCCTGATGAACCGGGTTGCCGACCTGTCAAAACTGGCCGCATGAAACTCGTCATCCTCGACCGCGACGGCGTGATCAACCACGACAGCGCCGAATTCATCAAGAACCCGGACGAATGGGTGCCGATTCCCGGCAGCCTTGAGGCCATTGCACGACTCAATCAAGCGGGCTACCACGTGGTTCTGGCAACCAACCAATCGGGCGTCGGCCGCGGCCTGCTCGATATCGCCACGCTGTGCGCCATACACGACAAGATGCATGTCGCGCTGGCGCAGGCCGGCGCACGCGTCGACGCGGTTTTTTATTGCCCACACGGCATCGACGAAGGCTGTGATTGCCGCAAACCGAAGCCCGGCATGTTTGAAGACATTGCCCACCGTTTCAATCTTGATCTGGCCGGCGTGCCCAGCGTCGGCGATTCGCTGCGCGATCTGCAGGCGGCCGCGGCGGTTGGCGCGCAACCGATACTGGTGCTGACCGGCAAGGGCAAACAAACCAAGGCGGCGGGCGGCCTGCCGGCGCACACGCAAATTTATGCTGACCTCGCGGCGGCGGTGAAATCGATCGTCTCATGAGCGCCGGCGTCGTCCTGCGTTCCTGTTTATTTTTTCTCCTTCAGCTACTGCTCACGCCGCCATACGCGGTGATCGCCGTGCTGACGTTTCCCTTCAACGCACTGACCCGCTACCGCATTATTTCGGTTTGGGCGCGCCTCATGATGCTGGCGCTCGATCACCTCTGCGGTATCAAATTCCGCGTGATTGGCGCCGAAAACATTCCATCCGAACCGTGCGTGATCCTGTCGAAACACCAATCGGCATGGGAAACCTTTGCCTTTCAGCTGATTTTTCCGCCGCAGGTCTATGTGATCAAGCGCGAACTGTTGTGGATTCCGTTCTTCGGCTGGGGCCTCGCCATGTGCTCGCCGATCGCGATCAATCGCGGCGCCGGCCCGCGCGCAGCACGACAAATGCTCTCGCAAGGCAAAGACCGGCTGGCGCGCGGCTTCTGCGTCATTGTTTATCCGGAAGGCACCCGCGTCGCACCGGGCACACGCGGCAAATACCAATCCTCGGGCAGCGCCATCGCCATCCACGCCGGGGTGCCGGTGCTGCCAGTGGCGCACAATGCCGGACGCTGCTGGCGGCGTAACGCCTTTCTCAAGCTACCGGGCACCATCACGGTGAGTATCGGGCCGCCGCTCAACACCACAGGACGCAAGGCCGACGCACTTACCCGTGAAGTCGAGACCTGGATCGAAAACGAAATGCAGCAGATCGACCATGCCGGCGCCTGATACGGCACAGCTGTCATTGCCGCTCGAACACACCGCCACTGCAGACAATAACCGCCACTGTCTGCTATTGGGTGGGCAGCGCATCGAATACACCATCCGTCGCAGCGCACGACGTCACAGCATCACGCTGATGATCGACGAGCAGGGGTTACGGGTCGGTGCGCCGCAGCGCGCCTCGCAGCAGCGCATTGTGGCAGTCCTGAACACCCATGCAGCGTGGGTGACCAGGAAAATGACGGAATGGCATGCGCGGCGGCCTGCGCCATTTACATGGTCGGCAGGCGCGCAGCTGTGGGTGCTCGGTAAAACACTGACCCTCATACCCGACGCAACTCAAGATAGCACACGTCGCCACGGCGACCATTTGTTGCTGCCAGCGCCTGCAAATAACAGTCAGGCACTGGCACGCGCCGCGATGGAATGGCTGAGGCTCTGCGCGCAAGAGTGGTTTGAGCAACGCGCCGCGCATTTCGCACCGATCCTCAAGGTCAAAATGCCGCTGATCCGGCTCTCCAACGCACGCACACGGTGGGGCACCTGTCATCCGCACGGTCGCGTGCATCTGAACTGGCGGCTGATCCACATGCCGCCCTCTCTGATCGACTATGTGGTGGTGCACGAGCTGGCGCATTTACACGAACCCAATCACTCACCGCGATTCTGGCGCCGCGTCGAAGCCGTGTTGCCCGATCATATCGAGCGCCGCAAGACACTCCGCACGGATTCCCATCGCTTCCTTTTACCCTGAGCTGGCGGCATAAAACGCCATGCTAATATTCATGCGCAACGGCCAGCCGAAACATTTCGTGAAAACCCCCATGCAAAAACTTTTTCTTATCGTGACGATCGCCTGCCTGTTGACGGCCTGCGGCATCAAAGGTCCGCTCTATCTGCCCGGCCAGAAACCCGGCGCCCAAGCACCGGCGCCGACTGCGAGCACAACTGCGGCGGACGAAAAGAAATCCTCAGATGGAGCAAAGCCGTGACATTTTTTAACCGCACAGACGGACAGCTCTTCGCTGAGGGCGTGGCTTTGGAAGCAATCGCCGCGGCCTGCGAGACGCCCTGCTACGTATATTCGCGATCCGCACTCGAAGCGGCCTATCGTTCCTATGATGAAGCCTTGCACGGACGCGACCATCTGGTCTGCTACGCCGTCAAAGCCAACGCCAATCTGGCTATCCTTAACGTTTTTGCCCGACTTGGCAGCGGCTTCGATATCGTTTCTGGCGGCGAACTGGCACGCGTCCTCAAGGCCGGCGGTGATCCACGCAAGATTGTGTTTTCGGGCGTCGGCAAGACCGCCGCCGAGATGCGCGCGGCGCTCGCCGCGGGCATTCTTTGCTTCAACGTCGAATCCGAGAGCGAACTCTCGCGTCTCAATCAGGTAGCGGGTGAAGCCGGCAAGATCGCGCCCATCAGCCTGCGCGTCAACCCCGATGTTGATGCCCAAACCCACCCGTATATCGCCACCGGACTGAAAGAAAACAAGTTTGGTGTCGCGTTTGAAGATGCATTGCGCCTCTATCAAAAGGCAGCGAGCATGCCCAACCTGCGGATCTGCGGCATTGATTGCCATATCGGATCACAGCTGACCGAGATACCGCCGTTCGTCGAGGCGCTGCAAAAAGTGCTCGGACTGGTGGATGAACTGGCCTCGCGCGGCATTCAGATCAGTCATATCGATATCGGCGGCGGCCTCGGCATACGCTATCGTGATGAAACGCCACCCGCGGTTGCCGACTATATCCATGCGCTGAGCACCTGCCTTGGTGACCGGCCGCAGAAAATTCTCTTTGAACCGGGCCGCTCGCTGGTGGGCAACACGGGCGTACTGCTGACGCGCGTCGAATATCTCAAGCATGGCGAGCACCGTAACTTTGCGGTGGTTGATGCGGCGATGAACGACTTGATGCGTCCGGCGCTCTACGACGCGTGGCACGACATACAAGCGGTTACGCCGCGTGCCGAAGCGCCACTTCGCTATGAAATCGTCGGCCCGGTCTGTGAAAGTGGTGATTTCCTCGGCCGCGATCGTGCACTCGCCCTGCATGAAGGCGATCTGCTCGCCATCATGTCCGCCGGCGCCTATGGGATGTCGATGAGTTCAAACTACAACACGCGACCGCGCGCTGCAGAAGTAATGGTATCGGGAAACAAATTTCAAACCGTGCGTGCACGCGAGACGTTCGATCACTTGATTGCAACTGAAAGCATCGCATCACACAGTTGAACTGTCGAAATATCATCGATCCGCTTTGCTATTTGAAGATTTCTTCTGTGCAAAAAATGCATCACGAAAAAATTTCTTTGCTGCTTCATTCAAAAATAAAAAAATTCCAGCGGTATACGCGCAACAACATTTCAAACATTCGTCAAATACATTTACAAAAGTGTTGCAATTTTTTTTGAACGTAGCTTAGAATTGGCGCACCAAACGCTGAAACCTGTTTTGGAAACAAAACAGGAAACAAAGAATCAAAGTCTTCAGTGTTTTGGGAGTGCAGAAACAAACGATGTTTGCACGAAAAAAGCCAACTACATAACTCGTAAGGAGATCAACATGGCAGCGAAGAAAAAAGCCAAGAAAAAAGTAGCAGCGAAAAAGAAGAAGTAACGTAAGTTGCTTGAGCGGGAGCTGGGCTCCCCAGCTCCCGTTATTGCTCTTATCAGTTTCACCTGGCTGCATCCAGCGCGGCCTTAGTAGCAAAACTCCCCCTTAGTATCTTGGGCTAGCCCCCTTCTCCCCTGCAGTTTTGTCGATGCTTGCTGCGAGTCTTCGCAAGCCACTGTATTAATAAACGTTTTCTATATGCATGCCGCGCTTTATTTAAAGTGCCCGCGCGCAGAAGAGACTCTCTTGTTTCGGAAAAATATCATCATTGGAAGCTAGCGCCGGGTCCACACATGCATTGTGTATGCCCGCGTGCAGTCGATGATTCACTACCGCTAGACGAAAACGTGCTGATTGCCGATCAGCATCACACAAGAAAATTCAGCGCAATTTCTAAGCTGCCTCATTGCCGGCGTGACGCATCTGCAGGTACGCTGCTTCAAGATTACGCACAAAGCGCGGCGCATCAAACAATGCACAAGACTCACGATTGTTGGCAAGCCGGCTGCGCAGCCCCTGCAATCTTTCCGGATGTGACGCCAGATCAAGCGCAAGTTTCTCGTACGCCTCCGACGTATCGACCACCAGTTCAGGCAAACCGGCATTCAACAAGAGGCTGCCTGCAACACGCGATGCAAAAGTTGATCCAACACAGGTAATCAACGGGCAGCCCACCCACAATGCATCACTGCCAGTGGTATGCGAGGTATAGGGGAAGGTATCGAGTGCCAGATCGGCAAGGCGATATCGCGCCAGATGTTCGGCCAGCGGCGCCACTGGCGCAAAAATCACTCGCTCGGGCGCAATACCGTGCTGGCCTGCGTAACGCCTGAGGTTTTCAACGGCCCAAGCGTTCGACTGCAACAGCCACAACACCGAATGCGGAACCGCCGCCAGCAATCTCATCCAGCTGGCAAAAACATCGGGCAAAATTTTGTTTGCTTGATTGAAACAGCAAAACACTACGCCATCGCGAGGAAGACCCGCCGCCTCACGCCCCGGCACCACCTCAGAAATCTTACGATGTCTGTCATTAATTTGGTAACACCCCGGCAGGCGCACGACCTTTTCGCTGTAACCGTCGTCAGCACCGGGCGGAATCACAAATGCATCAGCCAGGATGTAATCAATGCAGTCCGTACCCATCGAGCCAGGGAAACCAAGCCAGTTCACCTGCACGGGTGCCGGGCGCAGCGCCATGATCTGCGGCCGCGCGCCCATCGTATAGCCCTTCAAATCGACCAGTATATCGATGCCATCGCGGTAAATGGCACGCGCCGCGTCGGCGTGCGATGACGCTGCGAGATCAACAAAATGATCGCTTGCCGCGCGCAGGCGACCGCGTATTTCACTGCCATCATCCGGTCCATAAGAGTAAGCGAAAATCTCAAAGCGATCGCGATCGTGTAACTCGAATAATTCAGCAATCAAGTAGGAAGTCGCATGCTGATGGTAATCCCATGACAGATAACCGATGCGCAGGCGGCCACCCTCACGCGGTCGAGAAGCAAAGTCGAAACCCAAACGCGAACGGCTTGCGGCATACGCTTTCAGATTTTGAGCAGCCCAGGCGGCGGCACAGGCCAGCTGTTCCTGCGGCGTCGTCGGTTGCGAGAGTATGCTGAACGGGGTGATGCCACTGCCGGCGACACCGATGGCGTCACGACGCGATTGCGCCCAGAGCGCTTCAATGCCGTCCCATGCGCAGGTCAGCTGACGTACATAAATTAGCGCACCCAATGCAGAAAAATGATCCGGCTTGATGGCGATCGCCTGCTCGTAGCAGGCGATCGCCTCGTCAAAGCGCCCGAGCATCTTGAGTGTTTCGGCGAGTTCATACGGAGGGGTCGCCTGCAGAGGATCGAGGCTCATCGCCTGCCTGTAGGCCGCGATCGCCTCAACAAAGGCGCCGAGGTCGCGATACGCCCCGCCGAGATCCAAACAGACATCGGCATCGTGCGGAGCGAGCGCCGCCGCCCGCCGAAAATAGTCGAGCGCCTCAGTGCGCGCGCCCCCGGTCTGCTGCATGCGGCCAAGATTGCGGTAGGCGTCGACACACCGCGAATCAACCGCCAGCGCCCTTTCATACCAGTTTTTTGCGAGCGCAAAATCAAACTGCTCAAACGCGACATTCCCAAGATGAATATAGGCGTCCGGGTGCTGCGGATGCAAAGCACGCGCTTCTTCATACCGGCCCACGGCATCGGCGTGCCGCCCCTCTGAAAATAGCGTGTTACCCAGATTATTCAGGGCCTGTATGTGGCCAGGATCGAGTGCAAGCGCGCGCTCGTAAGCAGAAACCGCTTCAGCGCTACGCCCTGCCCCCGCATATAACAAACCCAGGCTGGCGTGCGCATCGGCGTACTGCGGCGCCAGCTTGATGACTTGCTGAAACGCAGCCTCCGCTTCGGCAGTACGTTTCAATCGCAGATATAGTGTGCCCAGGTTAAAGCGCGCATCAAGATGCGTGGGCTGCAACGTCAGCACACGTTGAAAGGATGCCTCGGCGGCCGGCGTATCCCCGGCTTCAAACAGCGTGTTACCCATGTTCAGATGCACATCCGGATCGCTCGGCGCGCGCCGTGCTGCCTCGCGCAACATCTCGATGGCTGCGGCGGTCTTGCCCTGCGCAGCCAGGGAGAGACCCAGCCGCATATACAACAGCCCGTGTGACGCACCGAGACCCAAAGCGCGACGCAGAACCAATTCAGCGTTTGAGAATTCCCGATTCGATAAATAAGCCAGCCCGAGATTTTCGAGCATCGGCAGATCATCACGCTTGCTATCACAGGCGCGGGCCAGCAACTTCACCGCTTCGCCAATACGTCCGCCCATCAACTGCATGACACCCAGCAAATGCAATGCATCGGCATTTGCCGGTGCCTTTTTCAATACCTGATCACATAAACGCTCGGCACCCGCCAGATCTCCCTGCTGAAAACAGCCGAAGGCATCACGCAACTTCTGTGCTAGCACGCGGCAACTCCGATGGCGGTAGTTTTTTGATTCATCGTCTCTGCTTGCTTGTCAGTGATGGGAGCAAAAATCTACCAGCGGCACTTAGAATCCGCATGCTGACAGATATTGAAGCGTTGATTGTTTTTCTATTTATACCATCTTGCAGCGCCCCGTAATACCTGCAGGCTAGCGAACAAAAAAACAGTTTATGACGCCGATACCAAAAAAAACGGGCACCCGAAGGTGCCCGTTTCATTACAGCGTTAAACAGGTAAAAAAATCTGCCTGTTTAGAACTTGTGACGGATCAGCATACCCATGAAAGTCGACTTTTCGCCGAAGTTCGGGTTTGCGCCACCCGTGCCGATCGTGATGTTCGAATAACGATCGTTCGAGATCTGCGCGTAAGTCAGGCCAAGCTCGGTCCGCTTCGACAGCGCCTGAACGCCCTCAAGGTGGATCTTCTGCGCGCCGGTGTCACCCGCACCGCCGTTACCCTGCCATGAACCGATCGTGCCCGTGTTGGCTTGTGCACCCGCACCAAAGCTACCCGAGGTCGACGCCTGCACCGAATAACCAGCGCGCACACGGTACGGACCCGTGACGTTCCAATCGGCATA
>CAIWNB010000522.1 GCA_903913965.1 uncultured beta proteobacterium | reverse complement strand
GGCCGCCCTCTGAGTGAGGTGATCCTGGCGCCGACGCGCATTTACGTCAAACCGGTTCTGCAGTTAATGCAAAGCATCGACGTTAAAGGCCTCGCCCATATCACCGGCGGCGGCATCGTTGACAATGTGCCGCGCGTGCTGACCGAGGCACTCACCGCGCACATTGACGGTAAGAGCTGGCCGCGACCGCCGCTGTTTACCTGGCTGCAGGAACAGGGCAACGTGGCCGAAGCCGAAATGCTACGTGTCTTCAACTGCGGTATCGGTATGGTGATTATTGTCGCCGCCGCTGATGCAGAATCCGCTGCGGCAAAATTGCACGCCGCTGGTGAAACCGTCTGGCCGATCGGCCGCATTGCCGCCCGTGCGCCGGGTGAGGCACAAACCGTCGTCACATGAAAAAAATCGTCATCCTGATCTCGGGGCGTGGCAGCAACATGCAGGCCATCCTCGAAGCGCGACTACCGTTGAGCGTCGCCGCGGTGATCAGCAATGACGCGACGGCCTCCGGGCTGATCACCGCACAGAAACATGGCGTGGCTACCCGCGTGGTCGATCACCGCGCCCATGCCGACCGCGCCGCCTTCGACACGGCTCTCGCCGCCGCGATCGACGAATATGCGCCGGATCTCCTCGTACTGGCGGGCTTCATGCGCATCCTGACCGCCGGCTTTGTCGAACACTACCGCGACCGCATCCTGAACATCCACCCCTCGTTACTACCGTCATTCACCGGACTGCACACCCACCGCCGCGCGCTCGAAGCCGGCGTCAAGGTGCACGGCTGCAGCGTGCATTTCGTCACCCCTGAACTCGACCACGGCCCGATCGTGGCACAGGCGGCGGTACCGGTGCTGGATGACGACAGCGAAGACACCCTGGCCGCCCGCGTGCTCGCACAGGAACACCGCATCTACCCGCAGGCCGTGGCCTGGTTTTGTGCAGAACGGCTGCGCATCACGGAAAACGGCAGCGTGGAGCTCGCCGAAGCCGGCCGGCCGACAGACGCCCTTGTGGTGCCTGTATCCGCATGACCGTGCCGCAATGAAAACTCCGCTACACATCGTTCTATGCATGCTGCTGGCTTGCGCCGGCGCTGCCATGGCTGCCGCGCCGGCCCTCGTCAAAGCCAGCTACGACGTGCACAAAGACGGCCTGCATGTAGCCACCGTCAGCGACCTCTTCGAGCAACGCGGAAACACCTATTCGATCATCAGCGAGAGCAATCCGGCCGGATTGCTGGCGATGTTCGTGCGCACACGCATCAAAGTGACGAGCAACGGCAGCCTCACCGCCGCCGGGCTGCGTCCAGACCAGCTCGACTACGGACGGCTCGATGATCCGGGCAAGAACGTGAGCGCCCGCTTTGACTGGAAGAACCAGCAGATCAACATGACCTTTGATGGTCGCAATGAAACCGTGGCGCTGCCCGCGAATACCCAGGACCGCCTCTCACTGCTGTATCAGTTCATGTTTTTGCCGCCTGAAAAATTCGATAACCTCGCTTTTCACATGACCAACGGCAAAAAGATTGAGTCGTACCGCTACCAGCTGGCCGGTCGCGAAACACTCGCCACGCCATTGGGTGCGCTCAATACAATCCATCTGGTCAAACAGCGCGAAGCCGACGACAACGCAGTTGAAGTATGGCTGTCGCCCGCCCACCAAAACCTGCCGGTCAAGGTATTGATCGTGGAAAACGACGGTTCGAAATTCGAGCAACTGATCACACGAATCGAAACCAAGTAACCGGTGGCGGATCTCCACTCCATGCGCAAACTGGCGGTCTTCGCGTTGCTGTCTGTGCTGGTGCATATGATCGTCGCCGCCGACATCGCGCCCCCCATGCCCTGGCAACAGGTGGATGCGCCGCCGTTGCGCGCACGCCTGCAAGCCGCGCCGACGCTACCACCAGTGCTGCCGCGGCGGGTAATACCCACACCGCAATCTGCGCCGGCACAGGAAGCGGCAAAATCAGCCAGCGCCGCCAACTACTCCGACCATACATTGAGTCCCGCTGCACCTGGCGAAGAGCGTGTCAGCGGCACCGAGACTGCGGCGACCACCACGAAGGCAGGGGACGCAGAGGTAGCGACGCAGGAACCGGTCACCAGCACGGCCGCCGCTACAAACAAGCCGTCTCTGGCGCGTCGTTTGCCACGCCAGGGCGAGATCACCTACCAGCTCTATCTGGGCAACAACCGTTTCAACGTCGGCAGCACGGTCCAGACCTGGTTGATCACCGAAGACCGCTACCACCTGAGCAGCCGTTCTGAAACCACTGGCCTCGCCGCACTGTTCAGCCGCCAGTCGATGGAATACGTCAGCAGCGGTCGTCTCACCGCCGGCGGATTGCACCCGGATACGTTCAGCTCTGAACGCCAGCGCGGCGGCAACAAAGACAGTACGACCGCACGCTTTGACCGTGTCGCCCGAACCATCACTTTCGGCAATCCGCCGCGCAGCCTGCCGCTCAACGAGAACGCGCAGGACCTGGTCAGCTTCATGTATCAACTCGGACTGCTGCCGCTGACGCCGGGGCGCATTGAAATACCGATTACCAATGGCTGGAAATTCGAGCGCTACGAGCTCGAGATAGGCATCGAAGAAACCCTGCAGACACCGTTCGGTGAAATCCGCGCGGTGCCGGTAAGACAGGTGCGCCGCGCGCGCGAGGAATCGATTGAATTATGGCTGGCTCCGGCGTATCGCTGGCTGCCAGTCCGTATCCGTTTTTTTGACCGTGAGGGCGAACCCTCGGGCGAACAACTCGTCAACGACATTAAGGTGAGCGAAGAATGAAGATCACAACCGCACAGTTCGCTTCAGCCACCGACGCGCTCGCGCAAATCCTGCCGATGACGCAACCGGCCGACGCCGTACTATCACGCTTTTTTCGCGCCCATCCGCATTTCGGCCAGCAGGACCGCGCCTTTATCGCAGACACCGTGTTCGCACTGTTGCGCCGGCGTCAGGGCCTCGAGTTCCACACCGGCGCGGATACCGCACGCCGTCTGCTGCTGGCTTATTTCAACCGCATCGAAGGTGTCAGTCTGCGCCAGCTCGAACCGTTGTTCGGTCCCGATGCTGCATGGGCAACGGCGCTGAAGACGCCGCGCGAAGGCACGCCATCGCTCGCCGTCAATGCAGAACTGCCGGAATGGCTGGTGGAAATGCTCACCGCGCAAATGAGCAACGAGGAAATCCTCGCCCTCGGACGCGCGCTGCAGCAACCCGCACCACTCGACCTGCGTATCAACCCACTACTGACCACGCGGGAAGAAGTGCTAGGCATTTTCGCCGCGGAAGGTATCAGTGCGACCGCCACGCCATATTCCCCGCTGGGCGTGCGCGTGGCCGGCAAACCGGCGTTGAACCGGCATGCGCTATTCATCGCTGGCAAGGTCGAGGTGCAGGACGAAGGCAGCCAGCTGCTGTGTTATCTGCTGGCACCGAAACGGCGCGAGATGGTGGTCGATTTCTGCGCCGGCGCCGGCGGCAAGACGCTGCTCCTGGGGGCGCTGATGCAATCGGCAGGACGCCTCTATGCATTCGATGTCGCCGAGAACCGCCTGAACAAACTCACGCCGCGCCTGCGCCGCTCAAAACTCTCGAACGTGCACCCGCAATTAATCGATTCGGAACACGACCCGCGCGTGCGCAGACTGGCACGCAAGATCGATCGCGTACTGGTCGACGCACCGTGCAGCGGTTTTGGTACGCTGCGCCGCAATCCGGATTTGAAATGGCGGCAAAGTGCGCAGGGCGTCGGTGAGCTGTCGGTTAAACAGCGCTCCATTCTCGCCGCCGCCGCCACCCTGGTAAAACCCGGCGGCCGGCTGGTCTACGCCACCTGCAGTTTTCTGCGCATGGAAAACCGCGACGTCGTCAACAGTTTCCTCGAAGCCCATCCCTCATTCACATTAGTGCCGGCCGCCGAAGTGCTGCGTCAACAGCATGTCGAACTCGATACCGGGGAATTTCTCGAACTCGCCCCACAGCGCCAGGGTTGCGACGGCTTTTTCGCGGCGGTGATGCAACGTAACGCGCTCTAATACGCGCCTCAGGTCAACGCCGCGCGAGTGCTGTCCGTTGGAAGGCTATGCTGACTTCGCGCGCCATCGGTATCTCACTGCTGCTGTGCGCCAGCCTGCCGGCGTGCGCCCTGCAGACAACCGCACCGACCGCCGCATTCGCCGCCAGTGGCACAGTGCAATACGCTTTTACGCCGGGCGACGCTGCCGACGGCATGATCATTGCGGCAGTCGACGAAGCACGCCAGCAAATTCTGGTGCAGGCCTACAGCTTCACCCACCAGCGGATTGCCGCCGCACTGGTGCGTGCGCAACGACGCGGCGTCGAAGTCGCCGTGCTGCTCGATGCGGAGCAGGCACGCGGCGACTCCACAGCAATGCGCGATCTGGCGCGCGGCAAGGTGTTGCTACGCTATGACCACCGGCATGCTGCCGCGCATAATAAAATCATGGTGATCGATGCCGGCCTGGAGCAATGCGCGGTCATCACCGGCAGCTATAACTTCAGTACTGCGGCACAACATCGCAATGCGGAAAATGCGCTGATCTTGCGGGCGAATCCGCCGTTGTGCACCGCTTATTACGACAACTGGCGGCGTCATTACGCCCATGCCTCGATACGCCGCTAGTCTGGAAATTTTGCGTGCTAGAATAATTTTTTAAGCCCCCGACGGATTACGTTTGTCTTATCTCTTCGAATCTCTGCCGCTTAAATTCTGGCTAGAGCTACACGACATCAGGTTCATCTGGCAGGCAGCCGCCCTGCTGCTGTGCCTTGCATTGGCCGGCGCGCTGACCTGGTATACGAAACGGCAGCTCAACAACGCCAACGACCCCGTCCTGCATAAAATGCTCGGCGGCCTGCTGCGTCGGATGGTCTTTCCGGCCAGTGCGCTGTTGTTACTCACGGTGGCAAAAGAAACACTGCATACTTTTCAGGGCATCAGTCTGCTGCACATCGCGATCGCTCTATTGACTGCATTGGCGATCAGCCGCGCATTCGCCTATGTGCTGCGCCTGGTGTTGCCAGCCGGCGGCCTCTCTGCCGTCTTTGAACGTGCCATCAGCTGGCTAATCTGGTTTGGCTTTGCGCTGCATGTGCTTGGGCTCGCGCCCGCCATCATTAATTTCTTCGACGAAATCACGTTCCACATCGGCAAGCAGAAAATCTCCCTGCTCGGGATCGCCCAGGCGGGGCTATGGATCATGCTGGCGCTACTGCTCACGCTGTGGCTCAGTCGTGTCATCGAAGAACAGCTAATGTCGATGCAGCGCATGGAGATGACTCTGCGCGTGATGCTGACCAAACTGCTGCGTCCGCTATTAATTCTGCTGATGGTGTTGCTGGTGTTGCCGGCGGTCGGCATCGACCTTACGGCCCTCTCGGTATTTGGCGGTGCGCTGGGGGTCGGGATCGGCTTCGGCTTACAGAAAATCGCCAGCAACTACATCAGCGGCTTCATCATTCTGCTCGACCGTTCGATCAAAATTGGCGATATCGTCACCATTGAGAGCCATACCGGCCGGATCAACAAGATGACAGCACGCTGTGTCGTGGTGCGCGGCCGGGACGGCACCGAAGCCCTCATTCCAAACGAGGCGGTGATTACCTCCAGCGTCCTCAATCATACCTACAGCGACAGTCAGGTCTGCGTGATGATCCCGCTGCAGATCGGTTACCGCAGCGATCTCGATGTAGCAACCAGCATACTGATTGAAACGGCACGCAACCATCCGCGGGCACTGCCTGATCCGGCGCCACGCGTCATCATTACCGCGTTCGCCGATAGCGGTATCAACCTGGAGCTCGGGGTCTGGATCGGTGACCCCGAACTCGGCGGCGCCCTCGTACGCTCCGACATTTACCGTTCGATATGGCGTGAATTCAAAGCACAGGGTATCGAAATACCCTATCCGCAACGCGAGGTCAGAATGCTCGGCGAAGGCCCATCACAGGCGTAAAGAAAATACGGTTTTACGCTGTCACCACAACCACTTGGCGACCCTCAACAGACCACTGTTTGCCCGTGCACCACGGTCAAAAAACTGCTTTGCAGGGTATCGATAGTTCGGTAGACTGCCGGCCAACTCTAGCCACGGAACCCTTCATGTATTCAGGCATATTTGATCTCTCTTTTTGGGGCTTTGTGGCGGTTACGCTGGGCCTCACCCACATCACCATCGCCGCCGTCACCATCTATCTGCATCGTCATTCCGCACACCGCGGACTCGATTTGCACCCGATCGTCAGTCATTTTTTCCGCTTCTGGCTGTGGATCACCACCGGCATGGAAACCAAACAGTGGACCGCGGTGCATCGCAAACATCATGCACGCTGCGAGACGGACGAAGACCCCCACAGCCCGCAGATCATGGGCCTCAATAAAATCATGTGGGAAGGCGCTGATCTCTACAAGCGCGAGTCCGTCAAGCCGGAAACACTGGAAAAATTTGGCCAAGGCACACCCGACGACTGGATGGAACGCAATGTCTACACCGGACACTCGGTCGCCGGCATTGTGTCGATGCTGGTGATTAATTTTGTTCTATTCGGCTTTATCGGCATCACCATCTGGGCCATCCAGATGATGTGGATCCCGATTTTCGCCGCGGGTATTATCAACGGCGTCGGCCACTTCTGGGGCTACCGCAACTTTCAGGCCGATGACGCCAGTCGCAATATTCTGCCGTGGGGCATATTGATCGGCGGTGAAGAGCTGCACAATAATCATCACGCCTATCCGTCGTCGGCGCGCCTGTCGAACAAGTGGTGGGAGTTTGACATCGGCTGGATGTACATCCGCCTGCTCGAGATTGCCGGACTGGCGCACGTTAAAAAGGTCGCGCCCAAATTACTGGTTGGTAATGACGCAGCCTGCGACCTGGAAACACTGCAGGCTATCGTCCTCAGCCGTTACGAAGTGCTGACCAAATACGCGCGCTCACTGCAACAAACTTGCGCCGAGGAAATTGCCCGTCTGCGCGCCGCGCACGCCGTTAATGTCGATCGTAAATCAGTGCGCCGCCTGCTCGACAGCGATGCGCGCAAACTATCGGCCTTCGATCGCGAACGCGTCAAGGAAATGCTGAGTAACAGCAAAAAACTCGAAACCGTATACTCGATGCGCGAAGACCTGACCGCGCTCTGGCAACGCTCGTCGGCCACCAAGGAACAGCTGGTCCACGAACTCGAAGACTGGTGCCGACGCGCTGAAGCCAGCGGCATTGACGCCTTGCAGGAATTTTCGCTACGCCTGCGCCGCTATCGTCTGGCGCCAGGCTAATGACTTTACTCAATCTGTAATCAATAAAAAAGCCCGCTGACGCGGGCTTTTTTATTGATTCGAAGATGGGCGGTATTACTTGATCTTCGTTTCTTTGTAAGTCACATGCTTGCGCGCAACCGGGTCGAACTTCTTCACTTCCATCTTGTCAGGCGTAGTACGCTTGTTTTTGGTCGTGGTGTAAAAGTGGCCGGTACCGGCAGTAGACTCGAGTTTAATTTTTTCACGCATGACTGAACCCCTTAAATTTCTTCGCCGCGTGCACGCATCTCGGCGATCACGACATCGATGCCCTTCTTGTCGATGGTGCGCAAGCCCGCACTTGATACGCGCATGCGCACCCAGCGGTTCTCGCTCTCAACCCAGAAACGGCGCGACTGCAAGTTCGGCAGGAAGCGGCGATGTGTCTTGTTATTGGCGTGGGAAACATGGTTCCCGTACTGCGGTTTCTTGCCGGTTATTTGGCATACGCGCGACATGATGCAACTCCGCTAATTCGAAAGAGGCGCGATTCTACACCATTTTTGGCTTTTTCCAAATCCGATTTGATGATCCCGTACACGACGAATCAATGACTTACCCACAAGGCCCTGCTCGCCTACCCTTGCCCGCAGGCAAAACATCCAGCCATTGAGCGCCAGGAAGCGCTTCACCGCGTTCCGCACCAGCGGTAAAACGTTGTTATGAAGGACAAACAGATCTAAATCCTGCACTGCCCCGCCGCGGCTTGCCGCTCACGGTGCGCTCGGCTAAGCTGGACGTCCGCGGGCCCTAGCGTTTCAGGCAATCAAAGAATTGCGCACTGGCCCGCCTTTTGAGGAGAGCAAGATCATGCCCACATACACAACACTGATCCGCCGTCTTGCCAGCACCGCGCTGCTCGCCGCCGTTACCAGCAGCAGCGTATTCGTAGCCAGCGTTTATGCGCAGGGCGCAGGCGGCCGCTCGGTCACCCAGGGTTTGGCCAAAAAGACCATCGACAATCTCTACAAATGTCCGGTTGAGGTGGCCAACCATCGCATCAGTGCGGTCGGCACCATCACCTCTCTTGATGGCAAGACATGGACGGTACCGGCGGAGACCGCCTTCCAGACTGGGCCCAAAGGTTCCGACCTCTATAACGATTGCACCGGTGTGACGCCGTCAAAAACCAGCGAGGTATCAACAGCCAACGTACCGGTCACCGTGCTCGACGCGGACGGCGAAGTCGTCACCGGCTACATCGTGGCCGACAACTATTTCGAGTTTTACGTCAACGGCAAACTCATTGCGGTCGACCCCGGCCCCTTTACGCCATTTAACTCGGTAGTGGTCAAGTTCAAAGCCAAGCGCCCGATCACCTATGCCTTCAAGGTTGTCGACTGGGAGGAAGATCTCGGTCTCGGCACTGAGACCAACTTTGGCAATAAGTCGAGGTACTATCAGGGCGATGGCGGCCTCATCGCACGTTTTTCTGACGGCACCGTGACCGACAGCACGTGGAAGGCGCAGTCGTTTTATATCGCGCCGCTAAAAAGCCCCGACGACGTGATCGAAAAAGGCAATGAGCACGACACGACCAAACTCGGCCGTATCCACCCACGTGCGCCGAAACCCGGCTGCGAGGAAAAATGTTTTGCCGTGCATTACCCGATCCCCTCG
>CAIWNB010000521.1 GCA_903913965.1 uncultured beta proteobacterium | reverse complement strand
GCCAATGCGCGCAGACGCCCCGAGCGGATATGCCCCATCACCGAAGGACTGGGGGCGATGGTGAACTGTGATTCATTGCCCATCACCGCAATCAGCGAAGCGCCGCCCTTGTAAGGTACATGACGCACATCAATGCCGGCCATATGCGTGAACAGCACACCGGCGAGATGGCTTTGAAAGCCGGCACCCGCGTTGGCCATATTGAGTTTGCCTGGATTGGCCTTGGCGTAAGCGAGCAACTCGCGCACACTCGACACCGGTACCGTCGTATTGATCACCATCACATTTTGCGTCACTGCAAACAGCGATAGCGGCGTGAAATCGCCAATCGGATCGTAGTTAAGCTTGCTAAAAATTTGCGGTGTGATGACCTGCACGCCGGTCGAACTGACCATCAGCGTATAACCGTCGGCGACCGAGCGCGCGACAATCTCGGCACCGATAATGCCGCCGGCACCACCGCGATTATCGGCCACCACCTGTTGGCCGAGTTCCTCACCCATACGCTGCGCCAGTACACGCGCCAGCGTATCAACCGAGGTGCCGGTCGTCTGCGCAATAATCATGCGCACCGGTTTGACCGGATAGCCGGCAGACTGCGCCGCCCAAACCGTGCCTGGGTTCACGAACAACATTGTTAGCGCGACCAGCCGCGCAGCACGCATCGTCAATACAGACATGTCCATCTCCTCGTAAAAACTGACGCGCGGCGGTCGCAACCCTGCTCAATCCGCCTTGAGTTGTGACCAGCGTACCGGCAGCATGGCGCAATCCTTGGCACCCAGCCCCGCTTGCGAGGCCGCATCAAAACATTCGAGTGCCTGCGCCGCCACCGGCAGACGCGAGCCCATCGATGCCGCCTCTTCTATCATGGTGCGCAAGTCCTTGCGCACTGAATCAATATCGAAGGTGGTCTGCGCCGGCTCTGTACCGTCGATAGCCGCCGCCATCGCCGCACCGCGCCCCTTCAAGACCGCCGGCGCACCGGAAGTGTCACCGATGATATCCATCAAGCGCTTGCCATCGAGTCCGAGGTTGCGGCACAGGGTGAGTGATTCACCAAGCGCCTGCCAGTACACGAGCAGTGGCAGATTAATCGCCAGCTTCATGCTGTTGCCCGCGCCAAGCGGACCGACATGCTCGATGCGCCGGCATAACTGCTCAAGCACGGGCTGCGCGCGCGCCACATCTTTAGCGTCACCGCCGACAAAACCAAACAGCTTGCCATCTTTCGCCGGCCCGACGGTACCGCCAACCGGACAGTCGATCATCGCCGCCCCTTTGGCATTGATACGTGCCGCCAGCGCTCGCGCCGTATCAGGCCGCACCGTACTCATCTCGATGAACAATTTGCCGGCGACATCCACCGTCAACAGGCCGTCGGCATCATCAAAGGCCGTGGTGATTGCCTTGGCGTCAGTCAGTATCGACAACACACACTCGCAACGGGAGGCCAGTTCCGCCGGCGTCTTCGCCGCATGTGCACCGGCTGCGGCCAGCGCACGCGTTTTCTCTGCCGTACGGTTCCACACCGCCACTTCGTGACCAAGTCCCATTAAACGGCTTGCAATCGCCGCCCCCATCTTGCCGATCCCCACGACACCGATCTTCACGCGCCCACCTCCGTTTTTTGCATAACCGCAAGCGCCATGCCTGCGGTTGAGTTAATGATGCCAGCGCGCTAAAGTGACACGCCGCGCGTGCTGCGTCAATCGCCGCGCAGTCCGCATAACAATTCCACGCATTGATGAACGGGGAGCACTCATGACCGCACCGGCAAGCGAAATTCGCGATGGCATGCGTATCGACTGGGATGTGCCAGTCAAAATGGATGACGGCCTGATATTGAGCGCCGATATATTCCGCCCGATTGCCGACGGTAAATATCCGGTCATCCTCAGCTACGGCCCCTACGCCAAGGGCCTCGCCTTCCAGGAAGGTTACCCCTCGGCGTGGAACCGCATGGTCGCCGAACACCCGGATGTCGCTGCAGGCTCCACTAATCAATATCAATCGTGGGAAGTGGTCGATCCGGAAAAATGGGTAGCCGACGGTTATGTCTGCGTGCGCGTCGATTCGCG
>CAIWNB010000520.1 GCA_903913965.1 uncultured beta proteobacterium | reverse complement strand
TGATTGATTTGTCATACACCGCCGCCTACAAGCTCGGCGTGCTCGGCGGTGGTCGCGCTCTGGTGGAGGTTGAAACCATACTGCCGGATGCCGGCACACGGCGGTCAGCAACGTGGCGGCCGCCCCCGCACCGGCATCACCCACGGTTATCACGGCGGTGACAACGCCGTTTAAAACCGAAACGGTGACCGCCACACCGGTGGTCGCGGTCACCAGCGAAGCTTCAGTCAAAGGAAGCTTTCTGCAACTCGGCGCCTTTGGCTCGCAGGAAAACGCCGAAAACTATCTGTCACGTCTGCGCATACAGGTCGATACGCTAGCCTCCTCGCTGCACGTGTATCCGAAAGACGGCCTCTTCCGCGTGCACGCCGGGCCCTACGCGAACCCAGGCGAGGCGCGCGCCGCCGCTGAAAAACTTAATCAGGCACTGGGCATCAAGGCAGTGGTTGTTGCGCGTTAGGCTAATGCCCCTTGTGCATGTCATGCCCGCCAGCCATGGTGGCCATATCACGCACCGCCGCCTTGGTTTCGACCGTGGTACGCGTTTTATCGGCGCGCTCCAGTGTCAGCGTCAGCGGCACGCTGTCGCCCGCCTTCAGCGGCTGTTTTAAATCGATCAGCATGACGTGATAACCGCCCGGGGCTAGTTTGACTGTCTGTCCGGCGGCGAGATCAATGCCTGCGACGGAAGACATCTTCATCACGCTGCCTTCCATCTTCATATTATGCAATTCAACACGCGCCGCAGCAGGGCTCGCCACACCAACCAGCCGCGCCGCTGCAGTGCTGCGGATATCGAGATAGACGCCGCTGGTTTTTTGCGCTGCAATTGTTGAACGCGCCCAGGCGTTACTCACTTCAACACCCGATTGCGCCAGCACAGGGAAGACTGCGAGCATGGCCAACGCGATGGCAAACAATTTGTTTTTGATACCTTGAATCTGCATGACATTCTCCAGAATAAACAATCTCAGCGCGCACGTCCGCTATGACGGACAAACCATTGTTCGACCGGCCGCCGCTCAAGCAAACCGCTGTGCGCTTCGGCCGCGTGGGCGGCATCAAAAAAATAAGTGCGCGGCATTTCACCACGCCAGCTCTTGTCGACCGTATAACGCAAGCGCTCGGTGAATTCGTCGGCGAACATCCAGTGCTGTATCGGGCCCGGATTGTAGCGCATGAGAAACGCCGTCACGGCCGCCTGATCGGCGGGGCCATCGGTCGCCACCAGTACAATCGGCATAGCGGGATAGCGCAACTTAAGCGCACGCCACAAGCCCATCTCCTGGCGACAAGGATCGCAGGTTGTCGCCCAGAAACTCAGCACAAAGGGCCGGCCCTTGTACTGCGCATGTATCGCCTCCATGCTGACGGTGTCGAAAGGCTTGATCTCGATATGGTTGGCGCACACGTTTACAGCGAAGCAGAGCGCCAACACCGCAAGCGTAACGTGCAAGGTCTTTTTTATCATGGCAAAGGTACCGTCAAGAGCGGCTCGCGACGCGTGTTCCAGAACACATGGAAGGCCCCCGCGCGCACCAGCACACGCGGCTGGTCGGAAGCACCGGCGGTCGCCGCCAGTTCATGCTCACGCCAATGTTCGCCACCGTCGTCGGAAATCATGGCGCGCAGACGCGAACGCTCGCCGTCGAATTCTTTCCATGCCAGCGCGACTCTGTTGCCTGTCACGGCAAGATCGGCATGCTCGGCGGTTTGGCCGCCGACACGGCGCTGCCATTCGACACCGCCCTCGCGCAGGCGCCCATAAAAAACACCACTGTTTTTCGCCGCTTGGGTGAACCACACCGCATGCAGACGGCCTGCGGCATCCTGCGCGAGCGAAGGGCCGTGATGCGGACACACGTCTACGCGCCAGTCATCAAAGGTGGCGCGACGCACCGGGCCCGCACGCCCATCAGGCGTCAGACGGGCCAGCGCATGGTCGCGGATATTCGGTGCGAAAACATGCCGCCAGAGTGCCATTACGCTGCCGTCGTCTTGTGCGAGCAGCGCGATGCGACAACATTCACAGCTGTGCTCGGCGAGTTTGTAGTCACCGCGAAAACTTGCGCCGTTGTCATCCGACACCGCATAGTAGACGGCGGCCCCGCGGTAGTCTTTCTTCAGGTGTGCCGCCGCCACACCGTCACGCTTGTCGATCCACGCCACAAAAATCTGTCCCTGCTTATTCACTGTGATAGCGTCAAAACGGTGGGTGATCTGCTGACGGTCGGCGTGCACAGTCATCGCTGGACTGAAACTGCGCCCCTCATCCACCGAGCGTGAAAAGAGAATCTCGCCGGTATACGGCTTGGCGAGCGGACGCGTCCACGTCACATAGAGCTGACCGCCGGCACCGATGGCCATCTTGGGCCGCGCATCACCGCCCGTGTCGGTGGGCTCGGCCACCGCGTTGACGTATACCGGTTTGGACCACGTGCGACCGGCATCATCCGAGCGGCTGACCGCCACATGACCGTTGTCTTTATGCGCCGCCCACAACACACCGCGCGCATCAAAGGCGGCGGTGGCACCGAGATCGGGGCGCGCTGCATGCCCCGTCTGCGTCATCGCATGATGACCAGCGTGCTGGGCCGCTGTCGGCGCACAAAACACCAACAACACGCCCAGCAGCGCAAAGCACCGAGGCAGCAAATTCATC
>CAIWNB010000519.1 GCA_903913965.1 uncultured beta proteobacterium | reverse complement strand
TGATGGTTCCGGGCACGAAAAACGGCGAGATCTTACGAGGGCCGCCCGCGATCAATGCGTCATGCGTCGTCTCAATCAACGGCAGACCGCCGATGCCGGAGCCGATGCAGACGCCTATTTGTTCACGCGCTTCCTTGTCAAGATCAATGCCGGAGTCCTTCAACGCATCAATACCCGCGGCGAGTCCATAGTGGATGAAGGTGTCAAAGCGGCGAGCTTCCTTAGGAGCAAGCCACTTCGCCACTTCGAAATTTTTGACCTCGCCGGCAATTTGCGTAGGCAAACCGCTGGCATCGAAGCGGTTGATGCGGGTGATGCCGGATCTCCCGGCAACAACATTGCCCCAAGCTTCGCTGACACCGATTCCAACGGGCGATATGATGCCCAGACCGGTAACGACTACTTTTCGTCTTGCCAATGGAGTTCCGTAACTTGAAAAGTGACTATTTAACGTGAGCCTTGACGTAGTCAATGGCCTGCTGAACCGTCGTTATTTTTTCCGCATCTTCATCCGGAATTTCGCACTCAAATTCTTCTTCGAGGGCCATGACCAGTTCGACCGTGTCCAGCGAATCGGCCCCCAGATCATTGACAAACGAAGACTCTATCTTGACATCGGCTTCGTTAACGCCAAGTTGCTCGGCGACGATTTTTTTGACGCGCGGTTCTATGTTTTCCATCTGTTTCCCCCTTCTCAGGAATGGGTTCAAAAGCAAAGTGCTGCGACTATTTTACCAAATCCGGCGCCGGTCTCCCAACTGCCGTATTTTTCATTACTCCATATACATGCCGCCATTCACATGAATGGTGGCGCCGGTGATATACGCGGCTGCGGGCGAGGCCAAAAAAGCAACCGTACCGGCAATATCATCGACGCTCCCCAAGCGCGCTAAAGGTATCTGACCAACCAGGGTAGCGCGTTGTGCATCGTTTAATTCACGGGTCATGTCAGTGTCAATAAAGCCTGGAGCGACACAATTGACCGTGATATTGCGGCTGCCAATCTCACGCGCCAGCGACTTGCTAAAGCCGATCATGCCGGCCTTGGCCGCCGCATAATTGGTTTGTCCGGCATTTCCCATTGAACCGACCACCGAACCAATATTGATGATACGTCCGGCGCGTGCCTTCATCATGCTGCGCACCACAAGTCTGGAAAGACGGAATACCGCTTTGAGGTTAGTAGACAATATATCGTCCCACTCCTCTTCCTTCATGCGCATCAAAAGGTTATCGCGAGTAATGCCTGCGTTGTTGATCAACAGCGTAATGTCACCATATTGCTTTTGCAGCGCGTCGACCAAGGCGTCACATTGTGACGGGTCGTTCACATTCAGGGCGAAGCCGGCGCCCTTTCCGCCAGCCGCAGTGAGGTAGTCACTGATCGCCTGCGCACCACTAGTAGTCGTCGCCGTTCCAGCAACCGTCGCACCGTGACGTGCGAGTTCCAGCGCAATGGCACGCCCGATTCCGCGGGAGGCACCGGTAACCAGCGCAATTTGTCCCGCGAGCATCATGCTGCCTGCCGTAATGTCTGCATTGTCTGCTCCAGCGATGTGGCATCGGCAAGAGCAAGGCCATGTAAATTGCCGTCAATACGCTTGGTCATCCCGGCGAGAACCTTCCCTGGCCCGCACTCAGCAACATGCGTGACGCCGGTGGATGCTATGGCTTTAATTACTTCCACCCATCTCACCGGGTTGCAGGCCTGCCTTGCCAAAGCATTTCTAATCTTTGCTGAATCCGTCTCTGTCTGTACATCGACGTTATTTATCACAGAAATCTTTGGCGCCAGGACGGCTACCGTTTCCAGATATTGTTCAAGTCTGTCGGCTGCCGGCTTTAACAGCGACGAGTGAAACGGCGCACTGACAGGAAGCAACACCGCGCGCTTTGCGCCCATCGACTTGGCCAACGCAGCCGCGCGTTCCACCGCGGCTTTATGCCCAGCGATCACGACCTGGTTGGGTGCGTTAAAGTTCACCGCCTCGACCACTTCACCCTGCGCGGCTTCGCTACATGCCTTGCATACGCTGTCGTCATCCAGACCGAGTATCGCCGCCATGGCGCCGGTTCCTACCGGCACCGCTTCTTGCATGGATTGCGCGCGAAAACGCACCAGAGGCAGGGCGTCTTTGAAAGCCATGACCCCCGCTGCTACCAGCGCGGTGTATTCGCCAAGGCTGTGGCCGGCCACAATCACAGGCGGCTCGCCGCCTGCCGCAGTCCAGGCGCGGTAAACGGCGTAGCCTGCGGTCAGCATCAAGGGCTGGGTATTGACGGTTGAATTTAGTTCTTCCACCGGGCCCTCTGCGGCCAGCTGCCACATGTCTTGTCCGAGAATATCGGATGCTTCGACAAATGTTTCGCGTACAGCGGCGACGTCGGCAAAACTTCCCATCATGCCCACCGACTGCGACCCCTGCCCTGGAAAAATCAATGCAAGCTTCATCTTTTACATCTCCACCAAAGCGGCGCCCCAGGTAAAACCGCCCCCGACGCCTTCGAGCAATATTTTTTGCCCCGGCTTGATCCTGCCGTCACGCACGGCCACATCCAGTGCGAGGGGGATTGAAGCGGCCGATGTATTGGCATGCTGGTCGACCGTGACAACCACGCGAGCCGTATCTATGCCGAGTTTTTTAGCGGTTGCCTCGAGAATACGGACGTTGGCTTGATGCGGGATCAGCCAGTCCACATCCGACGGTTGCATGCCGCACAAATCAAGTGCTTCACGCGCAACCTCGTCGAGCACGCGCACCGCAAACTTGAAGACAGCCTGTCCGTCCATGCGTACGAAAGGATCGCCCAGTATCTCGCCGCCACAAATTTGCCCTGGTGTGGAGAGGATCCCCGCCTGCGAACCATCCGCATGCAAGACGCTGGCATGCACACCGGGAGTCTCGGAGGCACCCAAAACGACTGCGCCTGAGCCATCGCCGAACAACACGCAGGTGCCACGATCGCTCCAGTCAAGTAGACGAGAAAATACCTCCGCACCAACCACCAATGCATACTTACAACTGCCGCTGCGGATAAATTTATCGGCGATATCGAGCGCATAGATAAAACCCGAGCAGACCGCCTGCACATCGAAAGCCGGACACCGTTTAATGCCGAGTTTGCCTTGTAGCAGGCAGGCGGTACTCGGGAAAATAAAGTCCGGGGTCGATGTCGCGACAATAATCAGGCCGATGTCGTCAGGCGTAATACCGGCTGACGCGATAGCCCGCTGCGCGGATTCAAAGGCGAGTGCACTCGAGGTCTGTTCTGGCGCTGCCATGTAGCGCTGGCAGATACCCGTGCGTGCACGTATCCATTCGTCAGAAGTATCGACCCGCGTTGCGAGTTCGGCGTTGGTTACAAGATTTGAAGGCAGGTAACTGCCAGTGCCGATGATGCGTGAATAGGTCAAACAGCCTCCTTCTGGAGTGCCGACATGCGTTCCGTAATGTGTTTTAGAACGCCACCGCGCGCTTCGTCAACGGCACGGCCGATCGCAATTCGGAACGCCATATGGTCGGCAGAACCGTGGCTTTTTACCACAATACCGCGCAGGCCGAGCAAGGTTGCACCGTTATAGTGGCGCGGATCAATACGGTTTCGAAAGGCGGCCAGCACAGGCTTGGCGATAAGGCCGGCAACTTTGGTGAAGACGTTGCGATGAAATTCCTCGCGCAGATAGCCCCCCATCAAACGGATCACACCTTCGCTCGCCTTGAGTGCGACGTTACCGACAAATCCATCGCAAACAACCACGTCGGTGGTGCCCTTGTAGATGTCATCGCCCTCGACATTGCCATAGAAATTGAGCCCGCTCGCGCGCAAAAGCTCGGCTGCGCGTTTAACGACCTCATTTCCCTTGATATCTTCTTCGCCGATGTTCAGAAGGCCAACACTCGGTGTGGCCTTGCCCTCGACGGAACTTACAAGTACTGAACCCATGATGCCAAACTGCAGCAAATGCTCCGCTGTGCAGTCGACATTGGCGCCAAGGTCCAACATATGGGTGTGGCCGGTACGGGTGGGCAGTATCGAACAAATGGCAGGCCGTTCGATCTCTGGCAGCATCTTCAGTACAAACCGAGAAATAGCCATCAGCGCGCCGGTGTTACCGGCACTGATACAGGCATGCGCCTCACCATCTTTGACCAAGTTGATGGCAACACGCATCGAAGAGTCTTTTTTACCGCGCAGGGCGGTTGCGGGCGCTTCATCCATCGCCACCACCTCGCTCGCGTGGCGAATCGATAGCCGGGAGATGTTTTCCGCACCTAACGCGCGCAGTTGTTCTTGCACGGCGTCCTGCAACCCGACCAGAATGACGTCTACATCGGTTGCTGAACGCAGATACTCGACTGCCGCCGGGACCGTCACGCGAGGGCCGTGATCGCCGCCCATGCAATCAACAGCCACTGTTACCGCCACACTGCCCTCGCTGCCTTCAGCATGGCCGGGTAATCAGTAAACAGAATTTACTCGTCTTTGGTCTTGACGACTTTTTTGCCGCGATAGTAACCGCTCGGGCTGATGTGGTGGCGCAGATGAACCTCACCGGTTGTCGGTTCGGTTGCCAGCGGCGGATTGGTCAAAAAATCATGCGAACGGTGCATGCCGCGCTTCGACGGCGACTTCTTGTTTTGCTGGACTGCCATGGAGAAACTCCCTCAATAACACATTAATTAAGCTGCTTGTCTTTCAAACCCGCCAGCGCCGCAAACGGCGACGCAGCGTCATCTTTTAGCTTGCTAGCGGCCTCACATTGCCCCTCCATGTGGCGAGGAGCGATCTGTTGCGCCAGCAATACTTCATCTTCCACCAACGACCATACATCCAGTTCCGCATTCACCGGGATTGCATCAAGGTCCTCTACACCGGCGTCAACGTCAGACGTCTTCTCGTCGAGCAGCAACAACTGCGTAACCAGTTCAATCGGACAAGGCAGGCTACCCAGGCAGCGCTGGCATTGAAGCAACACCTCGCCCCTGACCTCCAGCCGCAACTGCGGTCTCTGCCGTTGGTCGGTCTGACCGTACAGCGAATATTGCAAATTACCGCCCCGGTCAAACAACTCACCGGACAGCCGATCCAGCATTCCGATCGGAACCTCCCCGCGCAATTCCTTGCCGTTCAGAGCAAATTCAAGACTATCGATGATGACCCGTGCAGACATAAGCGCGGCATGATAGTATTTTTGCCCTTCCCTGTCAAAAGAACATTGCCGAAAACCCATATCACGCAGGGACTTAGATTCACTCCCCGGCAATCCACCCCAGCATGACTTCAGACCGCCCTCTCGCCCTGGTTTTGGCCTCCTCTTCGCCCTATCGCAGGGAGTTGCT
>CAIWNB010000518.1 GCA_903913965.1 uncultured beta proteobacterium | reverse complement strand
CACCGCCTGCTGCGGCCGTGCCGACTGGGCGGCCATGATGCCGAGCAAGTTGAGCGCATCGACGTGGCCGGCGTCCGTGCGCACCGCTTCGAGGCACAAGCGTTCGGCCGCCGCCCACTCGCCGTCACCGTAGGCGCAAAACGCCCGCTCCATGGTCGCGGCGAGGTTCACAGGCAGCCTGCCATCCGTGTATGCGGCGTGCGTGCGGGTGTTGCGCTGCGTTGCGCGAGGGCTGCGGCGACGCGCTGCAACACGGGTTTCCAGCCGCCGGTAGCGTGCTGGCGGAACAGCGTGGCGCTCGGATACCACGGGCTGTCGTCGCGCTCGAGCAGCCAGCGCCAGTCGGCGGGAAAGGGCAGCAAGATCCACACCGGGCGGCCGAGCGCGCCAACGAGGTGGGCAACGCTGGTGTCGACGCTGATCACCACATCCATCAGTTCGCACAGCGCCGCGGTATCACTAAAGCTGACGAGAGCCTCGCCGAAATGCCGAATCTCCGGATACGATCGCAATACGGCCGCATCGGCGGCACGTAATTCTTTCTGCAGGCTGAAGTATTCAACGCCGGCTGGCAGGTGCCGCACGATGTCTGCCAGCGGGATGCTGCGCTGGTGATCGTTCTCGTGTTGCGGATTGCCGCTCCACACCAGGCCGACGCGCGGCCGCCTGGCGACGCCCAAGTGTGCGGACCAGGCGGCGATGCGGCCGGCATTGGCTTTGAGGTAAGGCCGCCGCACCGGGATCGTGTGTAGATCGGTACCGAATATTCCAGGCAGGCTGAGGAGCGGACAATGAAAATCAAAGGCCGGCAATTTGCGGCCGTAGCGGATGATTTGCGCCACGCCAGAGAGGCCCTCGAGCAAAGGTGCAAGAGGATCGAACACTGCGAGCACGACACGCCCGCCGCGGGCGCTGATGAGTTCCGCATAGCGGCAGAATTGCAGGGTGTCGCCCAGGCCCTGTTCGCTGTGCAGCAAAATGGTCTTGCCGGCGAGCGGTTCGCCACGCCAGCGTGGTTTGGCATGCACAAAGGCCGAAGGCGTGCAGCGCCAGCGCCATTCATAACCTTCCCAGCCGCGCTTGAAGTCCCCGCAGCGCAGGCGGCACAGGGCAAGATTGAATTGCGCCGCGCTGTGTTGCGCATCGCACTCGATGGCGCCTTCGAAGGCCGCGCAGGCCTCTGCCCAGCGACCCAGTCCTTCGAAGGTGACGCCGCGGTTGTATTGCGCATCGGCGAGCCCGGGCGTGATACGCAAAGCGGTCTCGAAGCTGGTCAGCGCCTCGTCGCAGCGGTTGAGGGCGCGCAGCGTGGTGCCGCGATTGTTCCACGCCTCGGCGAAAGCCGGCCGCAGGGCGACGCAGGCGTCGAAGCAGGCGAGCGCGTCCTCGAATTGCCCGAGCTCATGCAACACGTTGCCGAGATTATTGCGTGCCACCGCGTTGGCGACGTCGGACGCCACCAGCCGGTGCAGCAGTTCCGCGGCGCGCGACAGGCGACTGGTTTGCGCATAAACGCTGGCCAGCAGATTGGCCGCTTCGCTGTGATCCGCGCCGGTGTCAACGATAGACTCACAAAGGCGTTCGGTAACGGTCCAGTCACCGCATTCGTAGGCGTGCACCGCACGTTTGAGGACTTCGCGCATACGCCGGCCTAGGGATAGATGCCGAACTGCGCCAGGCTCAGGCCGGTGTGACTGGCGACCAGATCGCTGTAGTAGGTCGGCTGCAGGACGTCCAGATGCGGTGCGCTGGCCGGGCCTGCATAGCTGCCATCGACGTCGCCGCTCAACACGCCCACCAAGCCGACGTGCAGCTGTGTGCCCGCAGCCGAGAGGTCGGCCGCGAACGACGCCGGCGCGACGCCGGGGTTCAGGTTTGCCTTGGCGGCGATCGCGCTGTCAGCCTCGTTGACGAGGCGCCAGACCGGCGACGGCGAGGAGAGTCCGCCGGCATGCTGGAATATGCCAAGGGCATCGGCCAGCTGCACTGCGCCGTTGCCATCGTAATCGGCGGCCAGGGCCTGATAGGGCGAGAGCGGTTTGCCGGCGCCATTGACGTCGACACCGATGATCATTTTGAGCACGGCCATGGCGTCTTGTAGATTGACGGCGGCATCTGTCGCTGCCGTCTCGCTTGACGGCACCACACGGCTGGCGCTGATCGTGGTGCTGCTGGCAGTGACACCGGTGAGGCTGGTTGCGCCGTTACCGTTGGTGCTGCTCGTGTAGCTGTCGGCGCTAACCCCCACGCTATCGAGGGGGGTGGCGCTAACCACCACGCTGTCGAGCAGGGTGTGCGATTTCCAGGCATAGGCTTGCACATCGATGGTTTTGCCGGGTACCGTGATCACACTGTTGAACACGGTGCTGTCGATCAGCAGTTCGACATGGCTCGATTCGTGAAGCAGCACGACGTAGTTGTGTGCGTTGTTGATCGCTGTGCCGGCATAGCTCCAGAGAGGGCTAAGGCTGTCAGCATCGTAGTCGGTCAAGTTCACCGAGTCGCCGGCATTCCCATCGACCACCAGCTGGTGAAAACGCGCAGTCGTTCCCAACGAGCTCCAGCCGTTGCTGGAATTAAACGAGTTCATGCCGGCCAGATCAATAATGTCGGCGGCCGTGATGTTCAGCGTGTTGTTGCCGCTGCCGGTGAGATCAATGCGTTCGATGGACTCGATACGGGAGCGGCTGCCGGGGTCGCCCGCCCCCTGCTGGGCGATCGTCGTCAGGTCTAGTGTCATCGCTGCGCCAGCCAGCTTGAGCGTATCAATGCCACCGCCGCCGTCGATGCGCGCGAGCTGCGTTGTGTTGCCGCCGCTGCCGTAGGGCGCCGCCAGTGCGCTGAGATTGCCTGGATTGATGACGATCATGTCATCACCGCTGCCGCCATAGAGGACATCCGCACCACCGTTGCCGGT
>CAIWNB010000517.1 GCA_903913965.1 uncultured beta proteobacterium | reverse complement strand
TTTTCTGCAATTTTTGTGGCGCATCAGCGCCATCTTCTACAGCCGCTTCACGTTCGCGATTGGCATGCGTGCTGGGCCGCGCCTTGCGCGGCGGCGCCTCGACCTTGCTGCGGGGTCCACCCGCAGGGCGCTTAACGGGGCGCATCATGCTGAAGGTCCGAGTGAGCGACGCTCAACAACGGCTTGCGCCAATGTGCCGCTATCAACATGTTCGAGTTCGCCGCCGACCGGCAGGCCGCGCGCAATGCGACTGACGTGGATGCCACGGGCGACAAGCAACTCGGCCGCGTAATGTGCAGTGGCCTCGCCCTCGACCGTAAAGTTGGTCGCCACAATAACTTCATTAACAATGCCGTCGGTGGCGCGGGTAAGCAAACGATCAAGATGAATATCCTTCGGGCCGATGCCGTCAAGCGGCGACAAGCGTCCCATTAAAACGAAATAAAGTCCCTGATAACAGGCCGCCTGCTCCATCATCAGCATGTCGGCCGGGGTCTCCACCACGCAAAGCTGCCGCGCATCGCGGCGGGGCGAACGGCACAAATTACAGACCGTATCCTCGGTAAACGTATTACAGCGCTCACAGTGATGGATCAATTCCAGCGCTCCGCCGAGTGCGCGTGCCAGTCGCGCAGCACCGGCGTGATCCCTCTGCAACAAGTGATACGCCATGCGCTGCGCTGACTTTGGACCAACGCTTGGCAGGCACCGCAGAGCCTCTATAAGTTCTTCGAGGCTGGAGGGGTTTTTCATCAATCAGCAATCTTCCGATAACGGTGGTTGGAGCATCTCTTGACTCTTAGGCGTTGCGCAAAAACCGGCCGCAGCCAATCGATGGCGCTCTCAGAAAAACTAAAACGGCAGCTTGAAGCCAGGCGGCAGACCAAGGCCGGCCGTCATGCCGCCCATACGCTCCTGGGTGGTCGCCTCGACCTTGCGTACGGCATCATTGAATGCGGCCGCCACCAGGTCCTCAAGCATCTCCTTGTCGTCCTTGAGCAAGCTGTCATCAATAACCACGCGCTTGACGTCGTAGCGGCAAGTCATCACCACTTTGGTCATACCGGCGCCGGCCTGACCTTCAACCTCGACACTCGCGAGCTGATCCTGCATGCGCTTCATATTTTCCTGCATCTGCTGGGCCTGTTTCATGAGGCCGGCAATGCCGCCTTTCATATTCATTTCTGCTCCTTTCCCGGTTGCAGGGGTTTAATCGATGCGGGAACGACCCGCGCATCAAAGTGTTCAATCAGGTCTCGCACGAACGGATCACCTTCGATCGATTGCGTGGCGTCGCTCTGCTGCTGTTTTTGCTCCCGGTCGCGCACGGCGGCAACGGTCTTGCCATCCCCCTGCCCGACACTAATTTCGAGTTTGATCTTGCCGCCAGTGTGCACCTCAAGCGCCTGCTGCAGCCGGTCAACGTAGGAGCGGCTGTTCAAATGCCGCTGCGCGTGCGCCACACGCAACTCGAGCCTGCCATCCTGCCACGAGACCAGCTCACAATTGTGCGCGAGCATGCGCTCCATCCCGGCCAACGGCAAACCACCGACGAAAGCGGTCCAGTCGCCCTCAAGTGGAATCTTTTTTGTCGTTGCAGTGGTTGCAGGCGCCGCCGTCGGTCTCGCCGGCACTTCGTAGGCGGCCGCGGTGGCATTGGCCACCGACGCGGCAACCGGGGCGGCGGGTCTGACCGCGCGCTGCGGAGCGGCACCAGCACCGGCAGCAGCCGGCGTAAACGCCAGCATGCGCATCAAGGTCATCGTAAAGCCCGCATATTCGTCAGGGGCGTAGCCAATTTCCTGCCGACCTTGCAATGCAATTTGGTAGAACAGCTGGATTTCCTCAGCGGCAAACGATGCCGCCATTTCCGACAAATGCCGGTAATCGGGGTCATCCTCAGCCAGCGCTGCCGGAATGGCCTGCAACAACGCGACACGATGCAACAAACTACCGAGGTCCTGCAGCGCGTTTTCAAACGACAGACTACGTTCGGTCATGCGGTCGGCGACGGCAATCAAGGCCGGTCCGTCGGCATCACGCAAGGCGGCAAGAATTTCATACAGGTACTCGCGTTCCACGCTACCCAGCATCGCACGTACCGAGGCTGTTTCGACGCGGCCCCCACCATGTGCAATTGCCTGGTCAAGCAGGCTCAGACTGTCGCGCATACTGCCGCGCGCCGCGCGCGCCAGCAGGCCAAGCGCATCGTCCTCAAACTCAATATTTTCCAGCCCGAGCACTTTCGCCAGCTGCGCGCGTATCTGTGGCTGCGGAATCTGCTTGAGATTAAATTGTAGACAGCGCGACAACACGGTCACCGGGATGCGCTGCGGGTCGGTGGTGGCGAGTATGAATTTAACGTGCCCGGGCGGTTCTTCGAGCGTCTTTAACATCGCGTTAAAAGCACTGCGCGAGAGCATGTGCACTTCGTCGATGATGTAAACCTTGAAACGTCCACCGGTCGGCGCATACAGCGCGTTCTCGAGCAGCTCACGCATGCTGTCGACCTGCGTGTTCGAGGCGGCATCGAGTTCGATCAAGTCGACGTAGCGACCGCCGTCGATATCAACGCAAGCGCGGCATTGACCGCAGGGCTCGGCGGTGACGCCGGTTTCGCAATTGAGTGCCTTGGCGATAATGCGTGCGATGGTGGTTTTGCCCACACCACGCGTACCGGTAAAAAGATAGGCATGGTGCAGCCTTTGCTGCGTCAGCGCATTACTCAATGCCTTGACGACATGCTCCTGGCCGACCAGCTCCAGAAACGACCGTGGCCGCCATTTGCGCGCAAGAACTTGAGTCACGATATCACTGCTTCCAGTAAATAAATCAAACGGCTTATACGAAGACCGGGGCGATGCAAGACGCTGAAGCCGGCGGCGTTAATAACGGTACTGCAGACGCAGTATGTTGTAATTGATGCCCTGATTGGGAGCCTTCAGATCACCGTTAGACAGGTGCTGATAGCGATAACCAATGTCGTATTGCCCCTTGTCACCAAAGCGCACGCCGGCGCCAATATGATCACCGAACTGAAAACTGGTGCCGAACTGTCGTTGTTCACCCAGATAAGTCTTGCTCAAAAAATGAAAGCCAATGGCCACCTCGCCATACGGGGTTATCCCTGACCTGGTGTTTGGCTGCAAACGGAAAGTCGGCGTCAACCCGATGTCACCCAGCCCCGACACCGCATAGCCATTCGTCTGATAGGGACTGTTGTTGCTCCAGTAGCCCAGACTCAGATCCCAAAAACCACCGACATGCCAGTCTCCCAACTCGAGCAAGCGCCGGTTCCAGTCCCACTGCACGCCAAGTCGGTAGAGGTTAGCGTTGGCAGTCGATGAATTCGAGTGCCCAGCCTCAAATGAATACCCGTCAGCGCCAAAGGCAGCATGACCAACGGCCAGCAATGCCGCAAAAATCAATGAACGGATTTTCCGCATTTGCGCCTGATTTGGACATGCCGGATTGCGATAGTTCGATGATATCGCAAAAGAAATAGGGAGGCGAGCCTTGTCCCCGGCACTTGCAGTAAATAGCTGTGGCTGCTTCCTTCCGGACCTGACCAGGTTCACTACCTTGCAATGCGGGGGGGCCCGCCGTAGGTGTTACAGCCGCCATTATGCCTGTTGCCGCGCGGCACCGCGAGTACTTCGCCAGATATCGGGCCAGTGCGGCACGCATGTTACAATTTTTTCCCAAAACATATCCCATCACCGCCGCGGAGGACTGAATGTCGACCCAGACCATCGAATCAGTATTGAACGAGACGCGAACCTTTGCGCCGCCGGCCGGTTTCGTCAAACAGGCCAATATTGCCGGCATGGCCGCTTACGATGCGCTTTGCGCCGAGGCGGAACGTGATTTCACCGGTTTCTGGGCGCGACTCGCCCGCGAGCATCTGCTCTGGCAGCGCCCCTTCACGCAAATACTCGACGAATCAAACGCACCGTTCTTCCAGTGGTTTGCCGACGGCCGCATCAACGCCTCCTACAACTGTCTCGATCGTCATCTGCAAACGCAGCCGGAGAAGACGGCGATCATCTTCGAGGCCGACGACGGACAGCTGACAAAAATCAACTATCGTGATCTATATACCCGCGTCTGCGAAATGGCCAACGGCCTGAAAAGCCGCGGCATCAAGAAAGGCGATCGGGTCCTCATTTACATGCCAATGTCGATCGAGGCCGTGGTTGCCATGCAGGCCTGCGCACGCATCGGCGCCATACATTCGGTGGTGTTTGGCGGCTTTTCCGCGAAGAGCGTGCAGGAACGCATTATCGATGCCGGAGCAGTCGCTGTATTGACCGCCGACGAACAAATGCGTGGCGGTCGCGCAATTCCGCTCAAAACTGCCGTTGATGAAGCGCTGGCGCTCGGTGGTTGCGAGAGCATCAAAACGGTAGTCGTCTACAAACGCACCGGTGGACCCGTGCAATGGAATGCCAAACACGATGTCTGGCTACACGATCTGCTGCAGGGCCAATCCGCTGCCTGCGAACCGGAATGGGTCGAAGCCGAGCATCCGCTGTTTATCCTCTACACGTCTGGATCGACCGGCAAACCAAAGGGCGTGCAACATTCGACCGGCGGCTATCTGCTCCACTCCATCCTGACAATGAAATGGACCTTCGACTACAAAGACAGCGATGTCTTCTGGTGCACCGCCGATGTAGGCTGGGTCACCGGTCACACCTATGTCTGTTACGGGCCGCTTGCCGTCGGCGCCACCGAAATCATTTTTGAAGGCGTACCGACTTATCCGGATTCAACGCGTTTCTGGCGCATGATTCAGGATCACAAGGTCAGCATCTTTTATACCGCGCCGACCGCCATCCGCTCGCTGATCAAGCTCGGCGCCGACCTGCCAAAACAGTTTGATCTGTCTTCGCTGCGTTTGCTCGGCACGGTGGGAGAGCCGATCAACCCGGAAGCGTGGATGTGGTATCACGAGACCGTCGGCGGCAGCCGCTGCCCGATCGTTGACACGTGGTGGCAAACCGAAACCGGCGGCCACATGATCACACCGCTGCCAGGAGTGGTCAGCACCAAACCGGGTTCATGCACCCTGCCGCTCCCCGGCATCATGGCCGCCATCGTCGACGAAGCAGGCCACGATGTGGAAAAAGGGAAAGGCGGCTTTCTAGTGATCAAGCGGCCGTGGCCTTCTATGATCCGCACGATCTGGGGCGACCCGGAACGCTTCAAAAAATCCTATTACCCTGAGGATTTCCAGGGCAAATACTATCTTGCGGGCGATGGCGCCAACCGCGACCTCGACGGTTATTTCTGGATTATGGGTCGCATCGACGACGTGCTCAATGTATCGGGCCATCGCCTTGGCACCATGGAAATCGAATCAGCACTGGTCGCCAACCCGATCGTCGCCGAAGCCGCGGTGGTTGGCCGCCCGGACGACCTGACCGGAGAGGCCGTGTGCGCGTTTGTCGTGCTCAAACAGGCGCGCCCCAGCGGTGACGAGGCCAAAAAAATCGTCAAGCTGTTGCAGGACTGGGTTGCCAAGGAAATCGGTGCGATCGCCAAACCCAAAGACATCCGCTTTGGCGATAACCTGCCAAAAACACGTTCGGGCAAGATCATGCGGCGACTGCTGCGTTCGATCGCCAAAGGCGAAGAAATCACGCAGGATGTCTCGACACTGGAAAACCCCGCCATATTGGATCAGCTAAAAGACAGCTTACGCTGAGTTGGTAAGGGGCGGATCATCAGGCCTTCTGCCCCGCCGCTGATCTGATAGAATTCGCGTCCCCGGAGAGGTGGATGAGCGGTTTAAGTCGCACGCCTGGAAAGCGTGTGTACGTAGCAATACGTACCGAGGGTTCGAATCCCTCCCTCTCCGCCAAGTGATTGAACAATAGGGTTTTGTATGGCAACCCTTCTTCATCGCTAACAGCAAGCCCACCGCTTTTTTTGTGTACTACATACTGTACTACATAAAAATCCCAAAAAAAGCAGTAAAACCGCACCGGTGAAGCCCTTCACCGCGAGTTCTCCTAACCC
>CAIWNB010000516.1 GCA_903913965.1 uncultured beta proteobacterium | reverse complement strand
TTGCCACCTTCAATCCGGGCCTGATGAGTTTCAACGCTTGCGGTTTGGAAACCGTGCTTGATTGCCAGTGCCAGCACGTACTCTTTGGAATGGCAGTAGCGGCCACTTTTACCGATGGCGTAGTCAGAAAAAGCCGTTTCTGCCTCAACGTGACTCGTTTCCGTGTCTAAAGCTTCGACCGAGAAAACAAGTATGCCACCCGGTTTCAGTACAGAATGTGTCATGCCAATCACGTCATCAAGCTCGCCCAGATAGACGAACACGTCGGCTGCTACCACGACGTCATAGCTCGAAGGCGCTTCCTCACGCATCCAAGAGAGCAGGTCACGTTGTTCGAGCCTGTTATAGAGATTCTTTTCGCGGGCTTTGGCCAGCATTTTGCTCGATAAATCGATGCCGCAGATCCGTCTGGCTCTCGGGCCAATAGCCTCCCCCATCAGGCCAGTGCCACATCCCAAATCCAGTACATCCCATCCTGTAACTGTCGGCGCTTTGCAAGCATCAATCAGTTTCGTCAGCATACGCGGCGACTCATAGTGAAGTTTTTCCACCAGATATTGATCGAAGCGGTCGGCCAGAGCATCAAAAGTTTTCTCGATATGGTCATGTGGAACATAGACTGGGCGTTGTCCAGTAAGCGCGGCTATTGCGTGTTGTATCGTCGTGTTAGTTGGATCAAGCTCAAGCGCAGCACGATAATGTTCGAGGGCTTCTCCATGGCGCCCCAAACCGCGAAGCACGTTGCCTAGATTATTGTTCGCTTCGATGAATTCAGGATTGGCTCGTACTGCGCTTTTATAGCTTGAGGCTGCTTCTTCCAGCCTGCCCAGTTCCATCAAAGCGTTACCGAGGCTGAAAAATGTCTGCGCATCGTCCGCCCTTAATACCAAATGCGTGCGGTAATGATCGATTGCATCTGCCAGCCGGTTCGCACTGTGTAATATTGCGGCAATATTGAGGTGGACCTCTAAGTTTGCCGGGTTGGCGCTGGCGGCGTTCTTAAAGGACCGCAAGGCTTTCTCGGGCTCGTTCTTGAGCAGGTAAGCGCTGCCAAGAGCATTATGGGCAATATCATCAGCGGGATTCGCGGCGATTGCATTGCCCAGATGGATAACAGCGTTGTCGATTTGCCCGCTTGCCAGCAGTATTTTTCCCAAGATGCCTTGGGCTTTCGGATTGGCAGGCGACAACGTAGCAGCGATTTCAGCGCTGGACAGTGCTTCCTGGAGGTTGCCGCTATTGCACATTATTTCTGCCAAGAGGAGATGAGAATCGGTGTGAGCCGGATTCCTTGCAGTCACCTCGCGAAGGTGGGCGACGGCTTCGCTGTTTTTTTTCAAGGCCCTCTCAACCAATGCTAAATTAAAGCGTCCCTCGATAAAGTTCGGCGCAAGCGCGACAGTCCTTAGAATATATTCTTTAGCCACATCAAGGCGGCCGTTATGGAAGTAAATCATGCCTAGCCCGTGGATTGCAGCTATTTGCTCAGGAATCAGATCCAGCAAGCGTAAATATAGCGCCTCGGCCTCGTCTAATAAACCTGATTGGTGCTGCTGCATGGCTTCTTCAAGCAGTCGCGTCGCATCTCTCGATGCGTCCTCGGCGGCAGAGCTGGCTATGTCGGGTATAAGTCGGCCACAACAGCGTTTGAACCGATAACCGCTTCCGCAATGGCAGGGGTCGTTGCGTCTTGTATCATGCATTGTTTTCTCACCGACCAAAGGAATGGCGGCAGGCTCACCTTGAGCTTAATCGTAGTTCGTAGGTGTTACAGTTTTTTGATGGCATGCCCTACGGGGATCCGGATTGCCAGCGACAGGCGTAATTTGATTACTTTCTGCTAACATCAACCCCAGTTGTCGCGAGCGTTTTTTGCTCAAGCGAGCAAGATCCGTCCAGGTGGTTATTCGCGCATGCGCAGGCGCTTTGTTGGGGGCTCCAGCCGGGATGGCCGGTCCGTCCAAGGCGGGATTATTGAAGGTATTGAGTGGCGCATTTTCGTCACGCTGCCTTCAGAATACAGAGGTCGGTATCTTCCGATAGGCCTCTATGTTTCAAAAAACAGGATCACTTCCCGAGATCAGCAGATGAAAAAAATTTCCCTTTTGTGCGTCTCCTTTATGATTTCTTTTGGCGTGAACGCGGCTTTGCCAACCGCCGTGGAATCCGAACTCACGGCGGCCGGTGAAATGATTGCCAAGGGAGTCATGGAAGATGCGCGTAGCGTTCTTGAAAAACTATTGACTGTTGAAAAACAAGATACAAAGGTGCAGGCTTCTGCCCTGAATTTGCTTGCCCTGATTCAATCTCGGCAAGGTCGATACGAGGAGGCGAGAAATACCCTGAATCGTGCTCTTGCGCTCAATCCGGGTCTCGAGCCAGCCTGGGAAAATCTGGGTGATGTGCATCTTTCTCTGGCGCTCCAGGCCTATGCCCAAGCGATGCTCAATCACAAATCCCAGAAACTCAACGACAAATCAGGACAGGTAAGAGCACTTCTTGCATCGCGGGGCGGAGGCAGGGTAGAGAAGACACAGGTGCCCACTTCCGAAACCGAGGTTGTGGCCGCCATCGAACGCTGGAGAGTTGCTTGGCAGGCGCGGGATGCGGCGACCTATATCGCTGCCTATGCGACCAACTTCAGCCGGGATGGGAGAGTTCCTCCCAATGCGTGGCGCGAGGAACGAAAGCAAAGGCTCGCCGCGGCAAGTTCGGTAAGCGTCGTAATCGAGGGGCTTGCGGTTGTCCGCCGCCCGGATACCGGCCGCTATGAAGCACGATTCACCGAAAACCTGAATGCCGATGGTTACCAGCGTAAGCAACATAAATTGCTTGAATTACAGTTGATTGGTGCGGATTGGTTGATTGTGCGTGAGACCGCGGAAAAATAGTCGCAAAGAATAGGCTGACACCAAGCTTTTGATACCAAGTGATGTTTTTGCGTAACGAGGAGGAAAATTTTGATGAGTGCAAAAATTAAGAATGCTGTTGCACGTACGCTGAGCCACGCGCGCATGCTCGCCTGTATCAGTTTATTGTTGATCCAGCCTGCAGTTGCCCAGAACACCGCCGTCGAAGCGCTGCAAAAGGCGCGTACGGTCGAACGCCTCGCCGAAGGCATGGCGGTCGAGAAAAAAGGCGAAGCGCCGGGCTTCGTGCTTGATCCCGCCTGGCCGCAGCCGCTACCGAATAACTGGGTGATCGGTGACGTTGGCGGCATCGCCGTCGACAAGCACGACCAGATCTGGGTCTATCACCGTCCGCGTTCCGTCGGCTCGCAGGATAGCGGCATGCAGGGCGCGGCGGCCAAAGACGCGAAAGGCAATCCGATCAGCGTGCTCGGTCATCCGCGGCCCAACGGCCAGATCAACGGTTGTTGCGATTCCGCGCCGTCGATCCTGGTGTTCAACACTGCCGGAAAATTATTGAAGGCCTGGGGCGGCCCCGCGGACAAGGATTTCCTGAAAACCAAATGCCGCGAGGCCGACGGTTGTTTCTGGCCGGCGCGCGAGCACGGCATCTACGTCGATCACAATGATTTCGTTTACATCGCGGGCAACGGCCAAGCGCGCGCGTTCTACGGCCAGTATCCGTGGGCGCCGAAATTCGGCGACGATTCGCACATTCTCAAATTCAAAGCCGACGGCACCTTCGTCTTTCAGATCGGCACCGCAGGCGCCAAAGGCCCCAACAGCAACGACACCAACGGTGGCGTCAACGGCACGCCCGAGCCGTACTGGCCGGCCGACATGGTGGTCGATCCGAAAACCAACCTGATGTATATCGCCGACGGTTATGGCAACCGTCGCGTGTTGATCGTCGATGCGGCCACCGGAAAATACGTCGGCCACTTCGGCGCTTACGGGCAGAACCCCGTGGTCGGTGAAAACGCCACCGGTCAGGCCTATGGTGCCGCCTGGTACGATGACTTCAAGGCCGGCAACATGAAACCGAAATTCTTTCGTAGCCCGCTGCATTGCGCGCGGCTCGCCAACGACGGCCTGCTCTACGCGTGCGATCGCGGCAACAACCGCGTGCAGGTCTTCAGGGCAGCTGAAGCGGGCAAGCCCTGCGAAAACCCGAATGGCGAAGCCGGTAAATGCGGTTTCGTCGGCGAGCTCGCTGTCGCGCCGCAATCGATCGGTGGCACTTCGGGCACGGTCAACTTCTCAACTGACGCCAAACAAAGCTGCATGTATGTCGCCGACCTCGTCAACGACGTCATCTACGTCGTCAACCGCCAGAACATGACCGAACTCACGCGCATCGGCGGCGGCGGCCGCCAGGCTGGACAGTTCCATTGGCCGCACGTGGTCGCCAACGATACCAACGGCAATATGTATGTCGGCGAAGTTGATGGCGCGGCGCGCATCCAGCGCTTCCTGCGCTATGGCGCGACGGGGTGCAGCGGGACGGGGAGCGTGGAGGTGGGGCGGTATTTGGTGAAGTAAGCGATACGCTCTACCGTTGATACCAAATTGGGCCAGGCTTAACCATTGAGCTTGGCCTTTTTATTTCAGGCGGTAGGGTAGTTCGCTGGTTGCACGGTTATTCGATCATCACACCTAAATGGCGTGGGCAAAACGTTGCGGTAACTACAAAGATAACTTGGTAGGGCGTCAATAAGCGAAGCGCATTGCGTCGAATACGCCGTTGCAACGCGGCGCCTGCGAGTTCCCCACAAAACTTTGGTATCCAGCAATTCGTCCCTCAATGAGACAATCCATCGCATGCCCTCCACGCCCTATTGCCCGCCCGCGAACCTTGGGCTGGACATTCTGCATCTCTCGCATCAACTGATCGTCGTCAACAAACCCAGCGGTTTGTTGAGCGTGCCCGGGCGCGGCGCGGGTAAGGAAGATAGTCTGTCCCGCCGCGTGCAAGCCGAATATCCGGACGCCTTGATCGTACATCGGCTCGACATGGGCACCTCGGGCATCGTCGTCATGGCGCGCGGCGCCGACGCGCATCGAGAACTGAGCGCCATGTTTGAGGAACGCAGCGTCAGCAAGCGTTATCAGGCGCTGGTCGATGGATGCTGGACGGCAGCTGCAGAGGGCGAGATCGCGTTGCCCATGTCCGTCAAAGGGCCGAAGCAGAAGGTTGATCACGCCACCGGCCGGCCGAGCCTGACCCGTTATCGCGTCATAGCCATCGACGTGGCGCGTGGGGTGTCACGCATCGAGCTTGAACCTGTCACCGGACGTTCGCATCAGTTGCGTGTGCACATGGAGGCGATGGGGCATCCCATCATTGGCGACGACTTCTACGGCACGCCGGCATCTTGTGCGAAGGCAGAGCGACTGATGCTGCATGCCTGCCGGATTGAGTTGTTTGAGCCTGGAACGCGAGTGCCGCTGTGTGTAAATTGTCCAGCGCCGTTTTGAATGCTGCGTCGGGGGCCCTACCGGGCTTCCATCTCTACCAACAATTACAAGGCAAGCCGGAGTAACATTTTTCCCGTAACCTTGCACATCACTCGGAGGTTTTATGAATTGCCGTTTAATTGCTTTTGTAGGTGTCGCGGCGCTGACTGCTGGCTGTGCCACTAACCTTGAACTGATCCCCCGGGAAGGTTCTACGCGAGGATCGGGGGTCGCCAGCGGGATTGGTGACTCAGTTACCATCGATCTTGCCGGTAAAACCTACAAAGGCAACTATGTTTACCGTAGCGGCTACGGAAGAATCCTGGCAACAGCGTTAGATGGCGCCGCTATCCGCTGCGAATTTCAATCCAGCCGCTCACTAGCTCTTGGAGTTTGCGAGGACAACATCGGGAAAAAATATGACCTTAAAGCGAAAGATTAGTTGTCTACAGTCCCGCGCTTTTTCTAATATCCCCATCACCCACCCCCCGGCTTATTGAGTTCCGCAAACTTTCCCGCCATCGTCGGGTTACCCCGCGTCAGCTTCTTGATCGTCACCTCCTGTGCCTTGTCGTTCGCCAGGCGCAGGTTGCGGTCAGTGCCCAGGAGTGCTTCCTTGGTTTTTTGCAGGTGGTCGATCGATTTGTCGATCTCGGTGATCGCTTTTTGGAAGTGGCTGGCGGCGAGGTCGTAGTTTCTGGCGAAAGCGTTTTTGAAGGTTTCAAGTTCGCTTTCGAATTTCGTGATGTCGATGTTCTGTGCTTTGACGAGTGCGAGCTCCGACTTGTATTTGAGCGAGTTCATGGCTGCGTTGCGCAATAGCGTGATGATCGGGATAAAGAACTGCGGGCGCACGACGTACATCTTCGGATAGCGGTGAAAGACGTCAACGATGCCGGTGTTGTAGAGCTCGCTGTCGGGTTCGAGCAGGGAGACCAGCACTGCGTATTCGCAGCCTTTCTCGTTGCGGTCCTTGTCGAGTTCCTTGAGGAAGTCTTCGTTTTTGGTTTTCGACGCCGTACGGTCGCTTTCGTTTTTCATTTCGAACATGATAGAGACGATTTCCGTGTCCGCCTCATCCTTGTCGCGAAAGATGTAGTCGCCCTTGCTGCCGCTGCGCGCGTCGTTGTCTTTCTCGAAGTAGGCGCGCGGAAACGCCGTTGCCCGGATGCGGTTGAACTCGGTTTCGCAGTGCTGCTCCAGGGTCTCGCCCACCATCTTGGTCGACAGGCGCGCCTTCATGTCACGCAGGCGCTCGATCGCGTCATCGCGGTCCTTGAGCTGGGTTTCGTATTTGTCCTTGAGTGAGTTTTCAGCGAGTTCTTTTTCGAGCGCTGCACGCTGCAGGCCGCTTTTGTATTCGTCACGTTCTTTCTCGACCACACCGACGGCCTCGTTGATGGCGAGCTTTTGCGCCACCGCGATAGCGTCGAGCTGTGCCTTCAGCTTCTGGATTTCTGCTTCCTTGGTGGCGGCGGCGCTTTGCAGTTCGTTCAGGCGTTTTGCATCAGCGAGCCTGGCCGCGGTTTCAGTGTCGCGTTTTGCTTGTGCCAGTTCATTGGCGAGCGCATCACGCTCTTTTTCCACGGCGCTGAGGGCCTCGGTGACGGCGAGCTTGCGCGCGACTTCGCCGGCATCGATTTTGGCCTTGAGAGATTGAATCTCGGTGTCTTTGTCGGTTGCAGCCTTTTGCAAGGCGCTAGCGGCCTGGGCTTCAGCCAGCGCGAGGGCGTTTTTTTTGTCGCGTTCGGCCAGTTCAAGGCGGTCGTGTAATTGCTGCTCGAATTCACCGTCGCGAACCTGCTTGAGGATGTCCGCGTAACCGGCTTCGTCAACCTTGAATGCTTTGCTGCAGTGTGGGCAGATGATGTCGTGCATGTCTGGGCTCTTTCGAGTTGGTGTGTTTGGTTCGGAACTATTGAATCAAGTAGATACTATGATCAGTGTGCGGCGTATCGCAGCCAGGTCGGGCTAACGCGGGCAGCCCAACCTTGCTGCAAATGGTTACGCCGCCCCCCCTTACCCCTGCGCTCTCCCAAGAGGGGGGGAGAAAACCCCGGGCCCTTCGATGGGCCTGTTTCCCACGCCGAGTGGTGCGTTGTTTGAGCGCTTGAGCGGCAAGCCATCGACCCGACGAAAGTTGATCACGAAAAATCTGACAGGCTTGGATAAAACCGTGTTCTTGTAAGCAGAGCATAGTCTACGGCTAGCTCACTGGATGAGCCCATGCGGGATTGTTCTTCTTCAGGCTCGTTAAGGGGGGCTTAAGCGCCATGACACCCGACAACACCCGCGGCGCCGAGCTTTTCAATGTCGGCACTGGCGTAACCCAGTTCACCCAAAATGGCGCGTGTGTGTTCGCCGACATGCGGGGCGTGGGTCAGGTTGTCGCCGCTAGCCGCTGCTTGCTGGCCGCAGATATTGCCCATCGGCACGCGGCCCAGCGTGTCGTTTTCCACCCAGCGCACGGCGTTCATCGCCTGCACCTGCGGGTCGGCAAAGAGATCTTCGTAGGTGTTGACCTTGGCTTTGAGGATGTCGATGCCGGTGAGTAGTGCCACCCATTCATCCGAGGTTTTCTGCTCGAAGTAGGGGCGCAGTTCGGCCATCAGTTCATGGCGATTGTTGACGCGGCCACGCGCGTCGGCGTAGCGCGGATCGGTGATCCATTCTTCTTTGCCGAGCAGTTTGGAGAGTCGCTTGAAATGTTCGTCGCGCCGCGCATTGACGCTCATATAGCCGTCTTTGGTTTTGAACATGCCCACTGGCATGCCGATCGGTTCGGCGGCGCCACCTTGCAGAT
>CAIWNB010000515.1 GCA_903913965.1 uncultured beta proteobacterium | reverse complement strand
TGGTCAATAGATTCGGATCACCTTGGTATGATTGGGGGCTGACTAAAAAGACTTTGCACCGCCGTCTAGTGTGGGATCTGGTGGCAGCAGGCAACGCCTGTTATGGATACGGTATCGAGTAGAGACGGTCCCGCGTGTAGGTCGTTGATGTCGGAGTGATGTAGGTGTTGTCGTTGGTGCCGGTCGCGATGTTCGTGCTGTCCTCGATATAGTTGCTCCAACTTGTACTTGGGCGGCTGGCCCCGGCGGGGCCCGGTGTGATCAGTACAAGGCTGGTATTTTGTGTGCTGCCGTTAAGCATGATCGCCGAGCCGTTTTGCGACGGCGATACCTTTTTGCCAACGCCGTAATAAAGCACCCGCCACCAGTCGTTATTTTTCAGGTATGCGGGCATCGCCGGTATGGTGTAAGTCACCCCCCCTTGTTTCTTGGACGTGCCCCAGTCTTCAGGGGAGGCGGTTTCCAGCGGTGGGTAGCCGTATATGTTGGGCGACATGCTGTTGCCGTTATCCAGAGTTTGAGCAAAAGCCCCGGTGTTCTTGGGCGCCGCCCAGGGCAGGCATTTGCAGGCGCTGTTAGCCTTGTATTGAGTGAACAAAGAGATGACGTCCCGCGCCACGCGTTGTTCTACCTGCGGGATCAGGTCGCTGGTGGTGACCGCCAGCAACTGATCGTTGAAGGTCTCCGCAGCGGGTGTGGCCAGGGTCATCACGAACGGCCCGTTGTATTTCCAGTTGTAGCCGCCGTTGGGCGAGCTTTCCATGTAGTTACTGGCGCATAGCGTTTGCGCGATAACGGTATTGGTTGTCGTGCAGCTGGCAGTGGTGCCGGCCGCACGCTTTTGGGTGCCGACGACCTGCCCGGGTGCGATGATCACGGCCACTGCTTCGTTGGTTAGATTGCTTGAGAGGTCGTCTTTCCAGACCGCCAGACCACCTTTGGTATCGCTGTTGATGACAACTGGCGAGGCGGTGGCAGTCCAGGCGCGAAAGTTGTCGCTCAGCGCATACCAAAGCGGTTCACCGCTGGCGTCCCGGGGTTCGGCGATACCGAGGGTTTTCCAGGGAACGCGGCCGATGCTTTGGGCGCCACTGCAGCTGCATTCTTCGATGCCGTCGCCAGTGGTGTCGGGGCAGGGCAGTTCGCCGGGCCGCGCATTGGTCGTGGTCGGGCAAAGTGTGGGCGCCGGATTGCGGCCGTTCATCGCATAGGCGATCAAGGCGGTTTTGACGATGTTGAGTTGCGCGGAGTTCTCTGTCACCTGTTTGCTCGCAATGCTGGTTCCCGAGCTCACCAGGCGCGTAATACCGAAGGCACCCAGCATCAATAACAGGATCAGGGTGAGCAGGATTGCCACGCCGCGCTGACGTGGCGCTGCTGCGTTCTCGCGCAAACTATTTTTCATGCGCGTTCTTTCGCCTCAAGGCATTTGAGATTAAAAGGTTTCATGATAGGCTGGCCCTCGAAAAACGCGCCCCCCGACTGCACAGGTATACCACGGTTATCCTGTTGATGCCGCCGCGCAGCCGGGTCACTCTACGCAAATCATACAATGACAAAATTCATGCCTCAACGGGGTTTCGTGCTGATCGAAGTCGCGATCGCACTGTTGGTCCTCGCGCTGATCCTCGGCGGCATACTCGCGCCGCTCAATGCGCAGGTTGAACAAGGCAAGATTCGCGACACCAACAAGGTCATCAGCGACATCAACGAAGCGCTGCTCGGCTATGTGATGATCAACGGGCGTTTGCCGCGACCGGCGACTTCATCAACCAACGGTGTTGAAAACGCCTCTGCGTGTGCTTCCGAGACGGCCTGTACGGGTTTTATCCCCTGGACTACATTGGGCTCCGGCAAACTCGATGCCTGGGGCAATATCATCCGCTACAGTGTGACGCCGGCTTTTGCCAAT
>CAIWNB010000514.1 GCA_903913965.1 uncultured beta proteobacterium | reverse complement strand
AGCGCCGTTCTTTTTTAACCCATGATCCACTGAAAGGAAACATCGATGTCCCAATCTGATCTGCGCGCCAAATACGGCCCGAATGCCTACGACGTCGGCCGCCGCATGCAAGGACCGAACTTCGACCAACGCGTCGCCGAGCGCGATGCGCTCGACCCGCACTTCACGCGGGCGTGGGTCGATTTCGCCATCAACGGCATGTACGCGCGCAAGGCGCTCGACACCCGCACCCGCCTGCTGGTGCTGACCGGCCAGTACACCATGGCCAAGAGCCACGCCATGCTCGAAGACACCATACGCGCCGCGGTCGAGGCCAAGGTCGATCCGCGCGAGGTGCTTGAAATCGTTTTGCAATGCATCGTCTATGGCGGACACACCACCGTCGAACCGGCGATCAAGGTCTTCCATCGCGTCGCCACCGACCTTAATCTGCTCGACAGCCTGAAAAAATCAGCGCTGCCGCTCGACGGCACCAACAGCAAGCGTAACGAACAGGATGAGCGCAACAACCGCTGGCACGCCGACGACCGCGCCGATCCGCGCACCGAAGACCTGGTCAAACGCCACGGCTGGCTCGCCGTCAGCCGCGGGCTCGTGCTGCGGCCCAAGCACCACCTGAATGTGCTCGAATTCCTCGACAAGATCGACCCGGAATTTGCCGGCCTGTGGGCGCGCTTTTGCTATGGCGACATGTACACGCGCAGTATCGTCGATGACAAGACGCGCCTCTTGTGCATGATCGGCGACTGCCTCGCAGTCGGCGAAGCCACGCAATCGCGCGGCCACATGCGCGGCGCCATGCGCAACGGCGCCTCGCCAAAGGAAGTGCTCGAAGTTGTCCTGCAGACCTGCGTCAACTTCGGGATGCCGAGCATGCTGCACGCACTGGAGATGTTCGTGCAAATCATGCACGAAGACGGCCGGCTCGCCGAAATCGGCAATCCGCCGATCGCGGTGAAGTCTTATTCGAAATAAGTCAGACTTAAACCAGCCATCGAGATCACAGAGCATCGCGGAAACAGCCTGAGATCGGTACGGTCGTTGCATCGACGACGATCGTACCGGGCACCGGACGTCAAAGTTATTCCTCTGTGATCTCTGTTTTCTCTGGAGTTGTTTTTAGTTTGCCGTCACATTCAGATCGCGCAACACCTTCGCCAGGCTGTCGATCTCGGATTTGATGTGCGCCGCAAATTCTTCCGGCGTGTCGCCGATGGTGATGTAACCGAGATCGACCAGGCGTTTGTTCAGCGCAGGCGTCGCCAATGCCTTGAGCGTGGTCGCACGCAACATCGTAGCCATCTCACGCGGCGCCTTCACTGGCAACAATATCCCGTACCAATTACCCGACTGATAGTTGGGATACCCAAGTTCAGCCACCGCCGGCATATCGGGCAACAAGGGCACACGTTTTTTGCTGGTAACCGCCAGCCCGCGTAAACGGCCCTGGCGCACATGCGGCAGCGCGGTGGCCAGCGGCGCGAAGTAGACCGAAGTCTCCCCTGACAACACGGCGGTCAACGCTTCGCCACCGGCACGATAAGGCACATGCAGCAGCTGTATGCCGGCCGGGCCGGTGAATAATTCGGCGGCGATAAAGGTGGCGGTACCTGCTCCACCCGAGGAATAGTTGATCGCCCCCGGCTTCGCCTTCGCCAGCTTGACGAGTTCGCCGATCGACTTCACCGGCAAGGATGGATGCACCACCACGATGGCCGGCGCCGACGCCACCTGCGTCACCGGTGCGAAGTCGCGCACGATGTCATAGGGCATATTGCGATAAAGCGTGACGTTGGCGGCGTGACCAATATTGGCGAGAAACAAGGTGTAACCGTCGGCCGGTGCCTTGGCCGCAATGTCCGCACCGATATTGCCGGCTGCCCCGGCGCGATTGTCGACGATCACCTGCTGGCCCAGACCCTCGGTCAACGCACCGGCGATCAGGCGCCCGATCGTATCGGAACCACTACCGGCCGAGAACGGCACAATCATGCGTACTGTCTTCGCCGGATACGACTGTGCAGCGAGCGGCCCCGCCATGAGTGCTGCGGCGACCCAAAGAGCCGCATGGGCGCCACTCAAACCAATGCTCTTCATGATCTCACGCTCCATGCTGTTATTCGGCCTTGGCGCCGGTCTGCTGGATGATTTTCGCCAAGGTGGCAATTTCTGCTTTGATAAACGCGCCGAACTCGTCGGGCTGATCCCCCACCACCAGGTAACCGAGATCGGTGAGGCGCTTGTTCAGCGCCGTGTCCGCGAGTGCCCGTGCGGCCGCCTGACGCACCACGGTAATCACCTCGCGTGGCGTTTTTGCCGGCACGACGATGCCATACCAGTTGCCGGATTGATAACCCGTGAGGCCCGACTCGGCGAGAGTCGGCAAGCCGGGGGCGACCGCCAACCGCTGGGGCGTCGTCACCGCCAGTGCGCGCAAACGCCCCTGCTGCGCCTGCGGCCAGAGGATAGAAAGCGGACCGAAGTAGACCGACACCTCGCCCGAGACCACCGCGGTGGCCGCTTCGCCGCCTCCACGGTAAGGCACATGGGCGAGATCGACCCGCGCCATACTTTTGAATAATTCTCCGGCCACCCAGGTCGCAGTACCCACCCCGGTAGAGGCATAGTTAATGGCGCCAGGCCGCGTGCGTGCGAGTTTCACCAGATCCGCCACCGACTTCACTGGCAATGAAGGATGCACCACGGCGAGCGATGGCGAGAACGCCAGTTGCATCACCGGCGCAAAATCGCGCACGAGGTCGTAGCCCAGATTGCGATAGAGGCTAACGTTGCCTGCATGCGTGCTGCTCGCCTGAAACAGCGTATAGCCATCGGGGGGCGCCTTGGCCCCCGCCTCGGCACCGATATTGCCCGAGGCACCGGTACGGTTATCGACGATCACCTGCTGACCGAGGATCGCGCTCATGCCGCCGGTAACGATGCGCGCCAGAGTGTCGGCCCCGCTACCTGGTGACATCGGCACAATGTACCGCACGGTCTTCTGCGGATACGGTTGCGCCAGCACGGCCGGCACCACCAGCATAGAAAAAATCAACAACGTTGCCTGGTTCCGCATCATCTCCAACCTTCGCCATCCATGATCAGGTCCCCCGTCACATCAGGGCCGGTGCTTGCCCACACTCCAGCCATGTCGCGCCAGATAATGTTCACCGAACTCAATCGGCTCGGCCTCCAGGGCCGGCGCAATGGTGTCGTTCCAGCGATTCAAAAATCCGTTCAGCGAGACTGCGCCGGCGAACTCGACAATCTGCTCATCGCTCCAGTGCTGCTTCAGACGCGCCATCAGTTCATCTGTGACCACGTTGGGCTGTGAAGCCGCCGCCTCGGCGAATTCGAGTGCCACGCGTTCGGCATCGTTGTAGAGCGCACTGCTGCGGTAATCGATCACCGCATCGAGCTTGGCATCATCAATGCCGGCACGGTGCGCAGCTTCCGCGGCATGCGCCATGCTGTAATTGCAGCCATGCTTGCGGCTGGCCATATACGCCACGAGCCGTTTGAAACCCAGCGGCACCTTGCTCGCCGGGTCCCACACCGATTGGGCGAGCAGTGCGAGCGCCTTCACCATCTTCGGTTTGTGTTGCATGATCAGCACGCTGTTGGGAACGTAGCCCAGCAGCTTTGCATAATGGCCGAAACTCTCCTGCAAATCAGGGTTGGCGTCGGCCGCCAGTGGTGTGACTCTTGCCATAACGATTCCTTATTTTTTCGCGGGTTTTTTCAGGGGTTTTTTCGCGGCTTTCTTCGCCACCGGTTTCTGCACAGCAGCTTTTTCCGCCGCAGGTTTCTGTTTCACGCTGACGTCAAAGCTGCGGATCTTCGGGATCGCAATCTGGGTCTGCGTAACGATCGCCACACGGCTGCCATCGACGTTGCGGATGGTGGTCTGCCACACCGAGGTGGTGCGCCCGATATGCAATGGGATCGACACCGCCTTGAGCACTGGGGGGAGGCCGGCCGCAAAGAAATTGGTTTTCGATTCGATGGTGCCGCCGCTGTAGCCTGGCGGACGGTTGGCCACCGCACCGCAGGCCCCCAGCGCATCGGCAAACGCCATCAGCGCACCGCCGTTCACATTGCCGCGATAGTTCTGATGCATCGGCTTGACCTTCATTTCCCCGACGACTTTTTTCGGCGTCACCGAGATCAGGCGGTAACCAAGCGTGCGCGGCATACCCCCCTTCATCACAGACCCCATCACCGCCTTGCGTATCGCCGCGGCTTTGGACGCCGCACCGCCGGCTTTTTTAACTGTCTTGCGTGTAGCCATGATCTCCCTTGACTGTTTAATAATATGTCACGTGATGTTCACGAATAATTTTCGCCCAGCGCACGGTTTCGGCGCGCACATAGGCCTGAAATTCTGCTGGTGTATTGCTCAGTGTCACCGGCACACCCTGGCGTGCGAACTGCTCCCTCACCTGCGCGCGTTGCATGATGTGATGCACGGCGGCGTTAAGCCGCATGACCACCGCAGGCGGCGTCCGCGACGGCACGAACAAACCGTTCCAGTTTACGCTTTCGAGACCGGGAAAACCTGACTCGGTCATCGTTGGCACCTCGGGCAGCTCGGGCAGACGCTGCTTCGCATTGGTGACAAAGGCTTTCAGACGACCATTGCGGATCTGCGGCGTCGCGGTTGCCGAGTTCTGAAACGATACATGTATCTCACCCGAAATCAGCGTCGAGAACGCCGAGCCGGCGCCCTTTGATGGCACGTTAACCATCTGCATGCCGGCCTTGGACAAAAAATCGAGCATGGAAAGATGGGAGTGGTTGCCGATCGGGTTGGAATAGTTCAGTTGACCCGGGCGCGCTTTCGCGTAGTCGATCATTTCTTTCAGCGTATTCGGCGGAAAATTCGCGCCGGCGCACAGCAAACTCGGCACCGAGGCCACCAACACGACCCCCGTCAGTTCTTTCGCCGGATCAAACTTCAACACACCGGCGAACCCGGTCGGATTGATCGAACTGGTCGCCACATTGCTAACCAGTAACGTGTGTCCATCAGGCTGTGCCTTGGCCACCAGTTCGAGTGCGATATTGCCGGAGGCCCCCGAGCGGTTATCCACCACAAACTGTTGGCCAAGAACCTCGCCCAGCGCCGGCGCAAGTATGCGGGCAACGATGTCCGTGGCGCCGCCTGGTGCAAACGGCACCAACATGCGCACCGGTTTTGACGGCCAGTCCTGCGCAATAGCGCACAACGGCATCAACAGCACCGCCGCCACCAACAACCTTGTTTGTCGCCTGTCCATGAACACTCCTCCTGCGGCTGATCGACAGACCCATCGCCATGTCGCCATTTTTATTGTTTAAAGCGGGTCGCCAGTTTAGGCAGCGAAGTTTGATTTGTCGATGCTCACCGCCCCTGCCATCGTCGGCTGAAGCACCGGCAGCGCCAGCTAGCGACGGCGAACATTGATACAACAGGTCGCGTCTCAAACGGTGTGGCAAATCGGCATGGATATAACGAATACCGAACAACGAACAACGAACGCAACCGAATAACGCCGCAACGTTATTGCAGCGGGATATTGGCCTCGCGAGCGATGCGTGCATATTTGTCCATCTCGCGACGCACGTATTCAGCGAACACAGCGGGCGTGCTACCCACCGGCGAGAGTCCCCAGGCGTCGAGCTGTTCACGTGCCTGCGGTGTGCCAACCACTGCGGCCACGTTGCTCTGCAGAATGTTGATGATGCGTGGCGGTGTGCCGGCGCGCGCGAACAATCCATACCAGCCGGTCACATCAAAGCCTTTGAGTCCCGATTCATCCATGGTCGGCACCTCAGGCAGCACTTTTGAGCGCGTCATTCCCGTAAAGCCAAGAGCACGCAAGCGCCCCGATTTGACATGCGGCGTTGCAATCACCGTACTCGGAAACATCAGCGCGATGTGGCCGCCCAACACATCGGTCAGCGCCGGCGCCGAGCCTTTGTATGGCACATGACTGAGTTTGGTCCTCGCCATGATATTGAAGAGCTCGCCCGCCATGTGCAGCGTGTTGCCGATACCGCCCGAACCAAAGGTCAACTCGCCCGGCCGCACACGATCAAACTCGATCAGCTCCTTGACACTTCTGGGCGTCACCGACGGATGCGCCACCAGCACCAGACCGCCCGAGGTGGCCGCCAGGGTCACCGGCGCAAAGTCACGCAAGGTGTCATAGGGTAGCTTTTTGTAAATCCCCGGATTAATGGCAAACGAACCGGTGGTCATCAACAGCGTGTAACCATCCGGATTCGACTTGGCGACGATATCCGTACCGATGATGCCGTTGGCGCCCGAGCGACCGTCGGCGATGACCTGCTGTTTCAGCCGTTCGGTCAGCCCGTTAGCGAGAAAACGTCCGACACCATCCACCGGGCCGCCAACGGCAGACGAAACAAAACGCACCGGCTTCAGCGGATAGTCCTGCGCGCGTGCCGTGAATACAGCCGCGCACGCGAGCAAGAGCGTGACTGCATCACGCAGTAAGTTCATTACGAAATACATAGCCGTCAGTACTATTTGAAGTGCACCAGGATGTAGGCGAGGAGGTCAGCACGGTCACGCGCATCCGACATACCGGAGTACGGCATGCGGTTGGCGGGGATTTTTTTCTGCGGATCGGCAATATAGGCATCAAGTTCACGCTCGCTCCAGACGATGCCGCTGCGTTTCAGCGCGGGGGAAAAGCGAAAATCGTTGTTGTCGCCGGCTTTACGCCCGATCACGCCGAACAGGCTGGGTCCGACGCCCTGTTGCGCGCCGCGCTCCGGCGCGTGACAGGCGATGCATTCGTCGTAGAGTTTCTGGCCGCGTTTCGCATCCCCCTCGGCATGCGCAACCGACGCCAGCATCACCATTGAGGTTAAGGCAATGATTTTCAAACCCATGAGTGTTCTCCTCTGTCCTTGTTTGACTAAACCAGCAGTCCGTGATTTTTGATGTGGCGGCTCTTGATCGCATCAACGGTGCAATACGACAACGCCCCTACCCGACCGTTTGGCTGACAAGCACTGTTGCGTGTGCTTTGAGATGGTGCAACCGTTCACGGTTCGGCACGCACCACCGCTGGACTGAGCGAGGTCGGATCGAAATCAAGATCATTAGTGCGATAAGCGATAGCGTAACTCGCCCTAACTCATATCGGAAATGCTGGTGTACTCAGCCGGGAATTTCTTGTCACGGAACTTGACGATGTTTTGCGCGTGCGTGGCGACCACCCCGGGGAAGCCGATCATCTTCCAGCCCGCCTTGTTGCGGTTACCGCCATAGATCGGATCGGAGAACATGCCTTCCACCACCGTCTGATAGACGGTGCTGCAGAACACGCGCACCGGCAGGCCGTCGCTGAAATTGATCTTGGCTGACGACAAACCAACCAGCACTTCCTGTTTCT
>CAIWNB010000513.1 GCA_903913965.1 uncultured beta proteobacterium | reverse complement strand
TTGGTGACCGTAATAGCGACCGCTTTGGCAGTCGAGACTAGGCTGCCATCACTGGCACTGACCGTGATGTCGTAAACATTGTTGTTGCCTGCGTCGGTTGGTGCCTCAAAGTTCGGTGCAGCTTTGAATGTCACCGCACCGGTGCTGGTGTTGATGTTAAACAGGCCGGCATCAGTGCCACTCAACGCATAGGTGAGGGTTGTGTTGGCGTCTGGGTCGATTGCGGTTGCTGTGTATGCGGTGCCCGTGCCATTTTCGGCAAAACTAGCCGTCGCTGCAGAAGTGATGACTGGCGCACCATTGACGTTAGTGACTGTAATAGCGACCGCTTTGGCAGTCGAGACTAGGCTGCCATCACTGGCACTTACCGTGATGTCGTAAACATTGTTGTTGCCTGCGTCGGTTGGTGCCTCAAAGTTCGGCGCAGCTTTGAATGTCACCGCACCGGTGCTGGTGTTGATGTTAAACAGGATGCCGTCGGTGCCACCTAACGCATAGGTGAGGGTTGTGTTGGCGTCTGGGTCGGTTGCGGTTGCTGTGTATGCGGTGCCCGTGCCGTTTTCGGCAAAACTAGCCGTTGCTGCAGAAGTGATTGCGGGCGCCTCGTTGACGTTGGTGACCGTGATCGAGACCGCTTTAGAAGTTGAGATTAGGCTGCCATCACTGGCGCTTACCGTAATGTTGTAGACGTTGTTTGCGCCCGCATCGGTTGGCGCCTCAAAGTTCGGCGCGGTCACAAAAGTCACTGCGCCGGTACTCGCATTGATTACGAACTTCGCTGCATCCGTGCCGCCTAGCGTATAGCTGAGCGTCGTGCCCGCATCGGCATCCGTTCCAGTCACAGTGTATGCGGTACCCGTGCCATTTTCGGTAAAACTGGCTGTCGCCGCAGAAGTGATTGCGGGCGCTTCGTTGACGTTTGTGACCGTAATAGTAACCGCTTTGGAAGTTGAGATTAAGCTACCATCGCTTGCCGAAACCGTGATGTCATAGACGTTGTTCCCGCCCGCGTCGGTTGGTGCCTCAAAGTTCGGTGCGGCTTTGAATGTCACCGCACCGGTGCTGGTGTTGATGTTAAACAGGCCGGCATCAGTACCACCTAACGCATAGGTGAGGGTTGTGTTCGCGTCTGGGTCGGTTGCGGTTGCTGTGTATGCGGTGCCCGTGCCATTTTCGGCAAAGCTGGCCGTCGATACAGAAGTTATTACGGGCTCTTCGTTAACATTAGTGACTGTGATTGCGACTTCCTGAGCACTTGAAATATTAACACCGTCACTGACATAAACTGTGAGGTTGTAGAGGTTATCACCGCCAGAATCCGTTGGCGCCTCATAGTCTGGTGCGTTTATAAAAGTTACCGCACCGGTGTTCGCATTGATCGAAAACTTTGACCCGTCTGTACCACCGACGGCATAGCTCAATGTCGTGGCCACATCTACATCTGTTGCAGTGGCCGTATAAGTAATGCCCGTCTGGTTCTCTGCAAAATCGGCCTCAACGTAGCTCGTTATAACGTAACTAGAATTTGATGCGAGGGTAATGGTTTGGTCCGAAAACTGCAGGTATTCGATGTTAAACAAGCGATCTGTTCCATCAGCGCCAATCACCGACCAACCATCAGTGATTGAACTGACAACGTAATTAAGTCGCATCCCGCTAAAGATCGCCGTGTCGCTTCCCGCGCCGCCAAACAACATGTCATTTCCATTGCCGCCAGTAATGATGTTGTTGAGTTCGTTGCCAACGATGACATCACTACCCGAGCCACCTTTTGCGTTCTCTATAGAGCAGCCTATCGCAATAGAAACATTGCCTTCCAAACCTCCGATTTTTGAAAATGTTCCAGCACATAGGTTGATGAGTTGATTTTGCGCAAAGCCGGACGCGTCAATAGTGTCGGTTCCGCTTCCGTCCCAAACACAAAAAGCGGTCGAAGCGGAAGGTCCGGAAAAAAGATAAGCGGCACCTGCATTTGAATTGAAGCCATAGACCGTGTCGGTCGCGCGGGTGACAGAGTTCACGCCATAAATATTCTGTGCTGCGAGAATATCAAACATCATTGGTGTGCTGGGATTTTGGCTAAAAGCTTGAGTACTTGTCCCCTTGAAATAACTCATCACCGAATATTGATCGGAGTCCTGCAAAAATTGTGAATTCGCAGCATAAGTTATCGTAACTCCAGGCCCTCCGTTGTACATTCCTGGATGTGAAAGTCCTATTGCGTGGCCAAGTTCATGCAGAATCGCGTTGGCACTGTAGGAGCCAAGCCCCAAGTTTGTTAACGAAATGCCATTGGCCACGTTCAGCCAAACATCGCCTTCGCGGGATGCTGGGTCCACATTTCCCGTGGACGGATAACTCGCGAATGCACCGGCTCCATCTGTCGGATCAGAATAATTCCCAAACAAAATGGTGGCGTTGTCTGTATACCCGCCGGAGTTAACCTCAGTAAATGTAATGCCGCAGATGTCCGACCAAAACTGCAGATCGCTCTTTACTGCAGTTTGTTCAGCATCCGTCAGTTGGGAAAAGGTAGTTAAGTCATGATCAGATGAGATATAGGATGGCAAACTTTGTCTAAATCCATAAGTTACGACTGCAGAAGTGCCGTGACTGCTCCATGAATAGTCAGTATCAATTACCCCAGCCCCCATATTCGCGCCGAACGACGGTTTCGGTCCTGCCGAAAAGATTATTGAATACTCGCCGACCGCGCTGGTGGTAGATGCACCGGCGTCTATATAGTGGTAACCGTTTGTTGCCGGCGTGTATGTAAATACCGCATTCGATCCTTGAAGGCTGTTGTCATCGGATGCGACTGATTGGTTGGTCGAACTATAAAGTCGTAGGTATGGATTTTTGACGTCTGAAGCCCCACTGCCTGTCATCGCAAAAGAATATTGGACATCTGCCGCAAGGTAGACCGTATACCAGTCATGGTCTCCAGTTCCGGAAAGGTAGCCTTGAGCAGTTTGTCCAGGCAGAAGCGTATAGGCGGTCGCAGTACCTGCCGCCGCATCGGCGACCTCAAATAGACTCGTAGTTAACAAGCTGCTAGTAATTGCAGGGGCCTCATTCACGTTGGTCACTGCAATTGCTACCGCCTGTGCGCTAGAGGTGTTAACACCATCATTAGCGGTTACCGAGATGTTGTAGAGGTTATCTGATCCGGCATCGCTGGGCGCCTCATAATTTGGAGCGACCCTAAACGACACTGCCCCCGTGCTTGAATTGATCGAAAACACCCCGGCATCGGGGCCTCCTAGAGCATAAGTTAGTGTGGCCCCAGCGACCACGTCCGTTCCGGTTGCGGTGTAGACTGTACCGGTTGCGTTCTCATAAAAACTTGCATTGGCCGCACTGGTTATTACTGGAACACTTACGTTACTAGGCAGCACCTGCAAAGCAACGTACCTGGAATAAGACTCAGCGTTGCCCACAACGACGAACCCCAACTGCAGTCCAACGCTGCCATGACTCGAACCCAAAGGCGTGGCGGACCAGTAATTTTCGGCTCGCCAACCAGTCGGCGTGCCATTCATGGCGGCTCCACTAGTACTTACCTGAGTTCCAGTGCCGTTGTAGGCATCCCATATCGCCAATAAGTCATCGTAGGTCGCATTTGCCGCATTACTACCATTTGCGGTCGTCGCTGATCCGACCACCGTCCCAGGCTTGTATTCGTTAAAGTTGGGTAAAGTTGTCCCACCCAATACCGGCAAAGCTAGATGTACGCCGTTGATCGTCGAGAAACGATAGGTGTCCGTGGTATTACCCCCACCACCAACCACGCCGTTAATATCTTGGTTGAAAATGCTATCTAGCACATCGTGGTTCGAGTAATCTGCTCCGCCATTTAGGTTGCCCGTATCAGCGCTACTGCCGTCACCACTGCGGTCCCAGTAGTAATACCACCTGCTCCCGTCCACTTGCACTGGCGCAATTAGTAGACCGTAGGTGCTGAGGTCGATTACGGAATCACCAGCTTCTCCGATATTGGTGACTGTAATCGCGACTGTCTTGGTAGCCGAGATTAAATTACCGTCATTGGCAGTTACAGAGATGTTGTAGACGTTATCAGCTCCAGTATCTGCTGGCGCTTCGTAGTTCGGTGCAACCTTGAACGTTACTGCGCCTGTGCTCGCGTTGATGTTGAACAGCCCCGCGTCCGTTCCGCCCAGCGCATAGCTCAGTGTCGTGCCTGTATCCGCATCGGTGCCCGTTACGATGTATGTCGTGTTCGTGCCGTTTTCGGCGAAGCTAGCCGTTCCTCCGCTTGTGATCACTGGCGCTTCGTTGATGTTAGTGACAGAAACTACAACTGCCTGAGTCGTGTTATTAGTGCCATCATTGGCGATCACGTTAAAGCTGTAGCTCGTCTTGCTCTCGTAGTCTGCTGAGGCCTTAAGGGTAACGACCCCTGCCGAGGTGATATCCAACAACCCAGCATCGGTGCCGCTCACCGTGTAGGTGCGTGCCGCGAGGTTGTCGGCATCCGTGGTCGCCGCGGTGTAGATCACCGTGCTCGTCGCCGCGTTCTCTGCGACTGTGCCAGCCGCCCCCGAAGTGAATACTGGCGCATTGTCGTTCAGGTTCGTCACATTAACCGTCACCGCTTGATCGGTGACATTGCCTGCCGCATCGGCGATGTTGACCTTGAGCGAATAAGCGTTACTGCCCGCCGCGCTCCCGGGCACCTCGAAGTTCGGCGCGCTGGCAAAGCTCAGTACACCACCAGATGTGATGTTGAAGAGGCCGTTGTCCGCTCCCGCCCCTGCGAGGCTATAGGTCAGTGCGTTGGCGTCAGTGGCAACCAGCGTTGCCACTGACGTTGCGTTCTCCGCCACGCTATAGCTGGTTAGGGCGAGCGTCGGCGCTGTTGCATCGACTTGATAACCGGCGTTGTCGGTGACCGCTGCATGCGCGAGTGTCGCAGCATTGCCCGCATTTATCAGCGTGCCGCCATTGAGCGCGAGGCTATTCACAGCAACGCTGATACCGTTTGTATCGGTCTGCCCGGCCAATATCATGTAGTTGAAAACTAATGCCGTAGTGCCTGAACCGTAGGCGTAGGTGGCTTGAACGGTGTCACCACCGATAGCCAGTGCGAGGGTGGGCGTGCCCGTCACGGTTGTCGCTTCACTCATGGTCACCGTTACGCTGACCACGTCACCAGCATTCAACAGGCTACTCTGCGCACCCGTGGCGCTACTGATGGCGACGCTCGTGACGGTCGCTGCCAGACCGGGCGTGGTGATCGTCGCGTCGTAGCCGGTCACTGAAGTAATAGCCGCCGTCAGGCTGGCGGTCAGCGTCGTCTTTGCGTTACCCGAATACACCGCGCCATCGGCAAACACCAGGCGGTCGTTCAGGCTGATGTTGGTGGCGCTGCCAACCACCTTGACGCTCTCGGTATATCCGTCCGCTGTCCGACTGAAGGTCACCACGCTACCTGAGATTACTTTGTTGTAATCGGCCCAGTTACCGGTGAAATAGATGATGTCCTGACCGCTACCCAGCAAGGTACAGTCCACCACGCCACCGCGCGGCACATACACTGTATCGACGCCCAAGCTGCCCACCACAGTCATTGCCACCCCGGGATGCGCTGGGGCAAAGGTGTCACCCGTTGAATTCAGCGCAAATGCTTTGATGCTTGCATTTAATACCGAGCCGGGGGCCGCTGGGGCCAGTGGTGCAACAGAGGTTTCCGCCGTCGATAACGCTGGCAGCGCCGTACCGGTCTTCAGGTTGTTATACAAATCCAGACTGTTGAGTGCGCCATCGGCAAATATCACGCTGTCGCTGGAAGCAGCACTGGTCGATTTGATGAAGCTCACCGATTCGAGGGTAGAACCCGCGCCGCGCTGCAGCGTCATCACCGAACCGGCAATCGACGCGGTGTAACTGGCGAAGTTGCCCCCCAGATAAATCTTGTCCGCCCCCGAACCGCTCAAGGTGAAATCCACCGTTATGCCCGGGCGCACAAACACCGCATCTACCGCAGACGAGCCGACAAATGCTACCTGTTCACCATTGAGCGTGAGTGAACCGTACGACAGGTTAAAGTCGGTGAAGTTGGCGCCCGTGGATGAAGGCAGGACGAAATATTTGGTTGTTGCCATAAAACATCCCCTTTGCGACAGCTAAACGCCCTCAGTGATAAAGCCACCACACCACGATACACGGATTTAGCGTCGGCACATGGTCTTAATGTATAAACGTTGTTTCATCATTTAGTTCATCCGACCTGTTGGTTGGATGCGTGGTTAGGCGGTTCGGCGGCTATATGTCCCGTCGCGGGAGGGGCCAATGGTGCGGGGATGCTACCATTCCCCCCCGGAAAAACCGGCGGAGGAGAGTGGTGATGAAGATTGGATTTATGGGTTTGGGTTTGATGGGGCGCGGCATGGCGGGGCGCTTGCTCGAAGCCGGTCATGCAGTGACGGTTTACAACCGCAGTGCGGCGCCGGCAGAAGCTTTGCGCGCGCGCGGCGCGCAGGTCGCGGCGTCGCCGCTCGAGTTATGTGATGCGGATATTGTGATTTCGATGCTGGCCGACGATACGGCGGTCGAGTCGGTGTGTATTACGAGCGGCTTTGTCGGTCGTCTGCGCGCCGGCAGTCTGCACGTCAACATGGCCACGGTGAGTTTGCGCCTGGCGCGACGGCTGGCGGATTTGCATCGCGAAGCCGGCAGCGAATACGCGGCGGCACCGGTGTTTGGTCGCCCGGCGGCGGCGGAAAAAGGGCAGCTTGATATTGTTGCCGGCGGATCGGCGGCGGCCCTCGCGCGGTGCGAACCCTTGTTTGCGGCCATGGGCAAACATGTCTTTATTGCCGGCACCGAACCGGCCACGGCCAATGTCGTGAAGATCGCGCGCAACTATATGCTGGCGGCGGCGGTGCAAAGCATGGGCGAGGCGTTTGCATTGGTGCGTAAATCCGGCGTTGATGCGGGGGCTTTTTACGAACTGGTGACCAGCACGTCGTTTACCGGCCCTTCGTATCGCAACTACGGCAAGTTGATGGTCGAGCGCAATTTCGACAATGCATCGTTTACGCTGAAGCTGGGCCTGAAGGATGTCGAGCTGGCGCTGGCGGCCGGCGGTGACACCCAGGTGCCGCTGCCGATGGCTGGCGTGATCCGCGAGCAGAATATCGGTGCGCTTAACCGCGGTATGGGCGACAAGGATTGGGCGGTGATGGGCGATTACATTGCCGAGCGCGCCGGCCTGACTTGATCGGCGTTGCGGCTGAACTCAAATACGCTGCCCTCGCTTACGCAAACGACGATCGCGAATGACTTTGACCGCCGACGCCGGTCATCACGCGTTTTGAGCAAGCACCAAAAGAAACGGGCCCGTGCATCACTGCACGAGCCCGTTTCTTTATCGCGAAGAAACCTTAATCGGCGTAGATGCCGGCGCTCTTGATGACCGGTGCCCATTTATTGATCTCGGCCTGCAGATGGGTGCGCAGCGATTCCGGATTGGCTTTTGCCAGCGGCACCGGTTCTGCCCCGAGCTCGGCCAGACGCGCCTTGAAGGGGGCATCCTGCACGGCGGCCTGCAAGGCGGCGATCAGCTTGTCCATGATCGGCTTCGGCGTGCCTTTGGGCGCGTAGAAACCATGCCAGACGACGACTTCAAAACCTTTCATGCCCTGTTCGGCGAGGGTCGGCACTTCTTT
>CAIWNB010000512.1 GCA_903913965.1 uncultured beta proteobacterium | reverse complement strand
CGCGGCCTTGCTTCACCATTCTATAGACACATGTTTTTTGATGTCATCATTGTTGGCGGTGGTCTGGTCGGTTGCAGCCTTGCGCTGAGCCTTTCGGCTGCCGGGCTGAAAATCGCGTTGGTGGAATCCGGCGCCGCGGGCACCGTTGCGCCGATCGCCGATTGGGACAGCCGCATCTACGCCTTGGGGCCGGGCAGTGTTGACTACTTAACGCAATGCGGGGCCTGGCAGGCGGTGGATGCGGCGCGCACGATGCCGGCCGAAGACATGCGCATTGTCGGCGACGATGCGCGTTCCGGGCTTGATTTCAGCGCTTATGAAGCGGGCTTGCGTGAGCTGGCGGTGATTGTCGAGAACCGCCAAGTGCAGGCGGCGTTGTGGCGCACCTTGCAGGACTGTCCCGAGGTAGTGCTGCATGCGCCCGCCGAGTGTGCGGATTTACAACTGGATCACGATGCGGCAGTGCTGACGCTGGGGGATGGCCGCAGCCTGCGGGCGCGCCTGGTGGTGGGCGCAGACGGCGGTAATTCCTGGGTGCGCCAAGCGACGGGCATGACCGCCACCGCACAGCCCTACGGGCAGACGGCGGTGGTAGCCAACTTCGAGACAGACCTGCCGCACGGTGCCATCGCCCGTCAGTGGTTTCGCCGTGACGGCATCCTTGCTTTGCTGCCGTTGCCGGGGCAACGGGTTTCCATGGTGTGGTCGACCCGTGAGGAACATGCGGATGAACTCATGCATCTGCCGCCACCGGAGCTCGCCGCGCAAGTGGCTGCAGCGAGTGCGCGGCAGCTCGGTGAATTGCGGTTGATCACTGGGGCGGCGGCGTTTCCGCTGCGCTTGCAGCGCGTGCCGGCATTGATCAAGCCGCGCCTCGCCCTCGTTGGCGATGCCGCGCACAATGTGCATCCGCTCGCCGGGCAGGGCGTCAATCTGGGTTTTCGCGATGCACGCGAGTTGACCGCCGTGCTGGCGGCGCGTGGCGCGCAGCAGGATTGCGGCGATTATTACTTGTTGCGGCGCTATGAGCGGGCGCGGCGCGAGGATATCGCGGCGATGCAACTGACCACCGATACCCTGCAACGGCTCTTCAACAACGAGGTGCCGCTGCTCGGTGCGATGCGTAACTTCGGCCTGCGGCTGGCCAACCGGGGCGGCGCCCTGAAGAACCTTCTCGTGCAGCACGCTGTCGGATAGACACCCATCTCATATCACATCACCACCAAAAGGAAGACCATGCGCAAGTTCATCATGTTACTCATCGCGGCGTTTATTGCCGTTATCGGCCAGACGGCCTCGGCCAACGAGGCTGCCGTCAAGGCCGCGCTGTTGAAGAAATACCCGCAAATCCAAATTCAAAGTGTGTTGAAGACGCCGTTGGCCGGCATGTACGAGGTCTATGCCGACGGTCAGCTGCATTACACCGATGAGAAGGCGACGTATCTCTTCGTCAATGCCATGATGATCGATACCGACAAGAAGACCAATCTGACCGAAGAGCGCATGAGCAAGCTCACCGCGATCAGTTTTAATCAGCTGCCGCTCGATCTGGCTTTTCGCAAGGTCAAAGGCAAGGGCACCCGCAAGCTTGCCTACTTTGGCGACCCGAATTGCGGTTACTGCAAAAAATTCGAACAGGATCTGACTAAAATTGATGACGTGACCATTTATGTCTTTCTCTATCCGGTGCTGGGCCCTGATTCCATGGAGAAAGCCAAGGCCGTCTGGTGTTCGCGTGACAAAGCCAAGGCCTGGGATGACTTGCTCGTCAACAATGTTGCGCCTACAGCATCCGGCTCTTGCAATACGCCGATCGATAAAATCGTTGCCTTTGGCAAAGACAAAAATATCACCGGCACACCGACCATGTTCTTCGTCGATGGCTCGCGCGTGCCGGGCGCGATTCCCTACGAACAAATCGAGCAGAAGCTGGCGTCAGCCAAGCCGACCAAGTGATCAGGGCCGGCCGGTGCATCGCAGCAGCCTGATTGCAACGGTCGGTTTTGCCGCTGATGACTTACGCGTTCACAGCGTCCGTGCCTGGGGCTGACAGTGTCTGGCCGCGCCTGCTACTGGCTTGTCTGCTCTCTGCGCTCCTGCACCTGATCATCTTTCTGGTGCCGGTCAATCCGACTGGCGGTACGCCGCAGTTGGTGTCAACGATACAGGTACGGCTGGAAGATACGGCGGAGTCCGATCGCGAGACCGCCGTGACGCAGGAAGAGGCTGCCGCTCCGGCACCGGCGCCATTGAGCACCGAGGCCACACGACCGGCACTGCCGGAGGCAACCCCCAAGCCCGCCCCCAAAACGGCTGAAGCGCCGGCTGCCAAGCCACCGTCATCGCCGGCGGCTGGCATTGAAGTGCCGCTGATTCGTGATCCGACCTATTACCCGGCGCGGCAGCTTGATGTTTATCCGCAGCCAATGGCAATCATCCAGCCCAAATGTCCGGACGCTGCGCTGGCGCAGCGCTTGAACGGTCGCGTCCAATTGCTGGTGTTGATCGATGAATTCGGCGTGGTGAACGAGACCTCGGTCGTTGAGGCACAGCCGGCCGGTGTGTTTGAAGAAACGGCCGTGCAGGCTTTTCGTAGCGCCCGTTTTGTGCCGGCGCAGAAGCAGGGTAACCACGTCAAGAGCCGCGTCATCCTGCGCGTCAATTTCTTGTGTGGTGATATCGCGGCGCCGCCGCCCTGAAACCGCTTGCTGCCGGGTTTACTCGGCGCGTATTCCAGCCGCAGTGTTGGGTACCGGATAGTCGTTGGGTAGCAACACCCAGATGCGTCCGTTTTGTCGCATGCGGCCAGCCTGTGCCCCGGCGTCGTCGCCAAAGCCCCAGAAGAAATCCGCACGCACCGCGCCACGAATGGCACCGCCGGTATCCTGCGCCATCATCATACGGTTGAGCGGTGTGCGGCTGTTGGGCATGGTGGTGTTGAGGAATAGCGGCGCACCCAGCGGGACATAGCGTGGATCAATGGCGACGCTGCGCTGTGCGGTCAGCGGCACACCGAGGGCGCCGAGCGGGCCAGGCAGATTGGCGGGCATTTCGCGGAAGAACACATAGCTGGCGTTGTAGTTGAGCAGGTCCTGCAACTTGTCCGGGTTTTGCAGCCCCCAGTTCTTGATGCCCTGCATCGAAGCGCGTTCGAGCGGCAGATCACCGCGATCAACCAACAGCCGGCCGATCGAGCGGTAAGGGTGTCCGTTTTGTTCGGCGTAACCGAGGCGCACCATTTCACCGTTATCGAGGCGCACGCGACCCGAACCCTGTATTTGCAAAAAGAACAGATCAAT
>CAIWNB010000511.1 GCA_903913965.1 uncultured beta proteobacterium | reverse complement strand
TAACAATGAAAATATAAACAGTCCTCAACAAAGTTGCAATGAGTTATTATCTAGATTAAATAGTAATAACATTTCAAAATTTTACGAAGTTATTAAAGAAAGAGTTCCAACTCTACCAGACATGAGTAAAAAGACAAATGTCATAAGTAAAAGAGAATTCTTTAAACAACACAACAAGCGATAATGTAATTGATGTTCAGTTGCCATCTTTTTACTACGAAGCCGTTCCAATAGTTAGCGGTTCAGGGAACGACACCATTCACATTAGCGGCGGCGGTGGAAAACTCACGCTTGATGCGGGCGCAGGTAACGACACGATATCCGGCGGTGCTAGCAACGATGTAATTAACGGTGGGGCGGGAGTCGATACCGTTATATTTACTGGTAACAGGTCGAGTTATTCTTTCTCAGGAACCGTTGCTAACTTTACTGTTACCGATTTACGTGTCGGTTCGCCAGATGGAACGGATGCGCTTTCAAACGTTGAGTCGTTACGATTTGCAGATAGCACCTATTCGACGGCGTCACTTTTTGAACCAACTTACAACCTAACTGCAACGCCAGCCAGTGCCAACGAAGGCGGTGCGGTTACCTACACGGTAACGACGACCAACGTCGCAGCGAACACGGTGCTGAATTACACGCTCTCTGGCACGGGTATCACGACAGCCGATATCGGAGGTGCCTCGCTCACCGGCACGACGACCGTTGCTGCGAATGGAACTGCGAGCTTTACCGTCAACCTTGCGGCAGATCAACTGACCGAAGGTGCGGAAGTTTTAACAGCGACGGTGCAGGGTAAAACCGCTGCGGTGACGGTGAACGATACTTCGATCACGCCAGATACTCTGCCGCCGGTGGCGCCGAAGCTGGTCACCAGCGGCACGTTTAATTATCTGGTTGACCCTCAGGTAACGCTGCAAACCAGCCTGGGCACGGTGGTGCTGGAACTCTTTCCAACGCAGGCACCGATCACCGCAGCCAACCTACTCGCCTATGTCAACGCCGGTTTTTATGATGGCACGTTGTTTCACCGGGTGATTCCCGGCTTCATGGTGCAGGGCGGCGGCTTTAACGCGGGCCTGGCGTATAAGGCGCCGACTTATGGTGCGATAGCGCTTGAGTCGGCGAATGGACTTTCAAATTTGCGCGGCACCATCGCCATGGCGCGCACCTCGGTGGCGGATTCTGCGACAACGCAGTTTTTTATCAATCAGGTAGACAACACCTTTTTGGATTACGCCAGCCCCACCGCCCCCGGCTATGCGGTGTTTGGCGCCGTGGTGTCGGGTCTCCCGGTGATCGATAGCATTGCCCAGGTGGCCACCACGACGATTGGCCCTTACGCCAATGTGCCGGTTGCCAATGTCACCATCACGTCGGTGCAGCAAAGCGTGGCGGGCAGCGCCATTACAAACGCAGCAACGTTGGGCGTTTCCGACCTCGAGGCAGGCGCGCAGTGGGTGTATAGCCTCAACGGCGGGGTCAGCTGGGTTGCCGGTAGCGGTAGCAGTTTTGTCGTGCCGGTTGGCACCTATGCGGCCGGTTCGATACTCGTCAGGCAAACGGATGCGGCCGGTAATGTCAGTGTGACGAATGGCCGGCTGACTAGCGCTCTGGTGGTCGAGACCACCGCCCCGGTTGTAAACAGCTTTAATCCGCTGGACGGCGCTGTTGGTATTGCGACCGGGGCAAATATCGCCATCGTTTTTAGTGAGTCGGTGCAACGGGGCGCGGGCAGCATCGTGCTGACTAATACGACAAACCCGGCAGATACCCGCACGATTGCGGTGACTGATGCCACGCAGATCGGCATCAGCGGCGCCACGCTGACCATCAATCCCACGGCGGACCTGCTGGTGGGGGCGCACTATGCGCTGACGATGGCCTCCGGCGTCATCAAGGATCTCGCCGGTAATTATTTTGCAGGCATTGCCAGCAGCACCGTGCTGGACTTTACAACGGTAACGCCGAGCTATGCCCTCACCGCCACAATGGCGAGTGTCGACGAAGGCGGCGCAGTGACCTTTAGCGTGGCGACGACGAATGTCGCTGTAAATACCGTTCTGAATTACACGCTCTCTGGCGGCGGGATCACGTCTGCGGATATTGGCGGCGCTGCGTTGACGGGAACGACGACCGTAGCTGCAAATGGAATGGCGAGCTTTACGGTTAACCTCACGGCAGATCAGTTGACCGAAGGGGCCGAGACCTTAACGGCGACAGTGCAGGGGCAGACTGCTTCAGTATT
>CAIWNB010000510.1 GCA_903913965.1 uncultured beta proteobacterium | reverse complement strand
GGTGTTTGGAGGCGAGCTTGGCGCGCAGTGAGCCGATGCGGCCTGAGCCGATGACAGCGAGTCCGATATCCTTGCGATTCACGGGATGGTTCCTTTCCAAAAGGGTTGCCCGATGATACGGGATCGCCGAAACAGGCGTCAAAGAACAACGGTTAGTCGAATACTGCCCGTGGCCAAGTTTGTTAGACTCGCGCCTCATTTTCAGTGATGAATAAACATGGCCATATTGCTCGATGAACAATGTATACGCGGGTTGATCGGCATGCCCGATGCGCTCGCAGCGGTGGAAGAAGTCTTTCACGCACAGGGTAACGACGGGGTCTACAACGTGCCGCGCGTGCGCGCCCCGGTGAGCGGCGGCATCGTGCGCATCACCGCCGCTGTGTTGTCGTATCGCGGTTATTACGGCGTGAAAATTTCCAGCACCGCGGTGTTTGGCAGCAACGCCGGGCGCATGTTCTGTTTATACAAGGAAGAGAGCGGCGAGTTGTGCGCTATTGTGCAAGTGTTTGCGATGGGCGCATTGCGCACCGGCGCCGCCAGCGGGATTGCGACCAAGTATATGTCTAACCCGGAAGCGCAGACGCTGGGCGTCTTGGGCAGCGGGCGGCAGGCGCGCACCCAGGTCGAGGCGATCTGTGCGGTGCGGCCGATCAAGAGCGTCAAGGTTTACAGTCCGACGCCGGCCAACCGCGAAAAATTCTGCGCCGATATCGCAGCGGCATTCAAGGTCGAGGCGAACGCGGTAGGCGAGCCCGAGCAGGCCGTACGCGACAGCGAGATTATTGTTTCTGCGACGACCGCGGAACAGCCGGTGGTCTGCGGGCGCTGGCTGCGGCCAGGCGCACATATCAATGCCATCGGCGCCAATTACGAACACCGGCGTGAACTGGATCGTGATGCCGTGCTGTCGGCAGCGACCATCGCTGCCGACGATGTCGAGCAAGTGCGTTACGAGTCGACCGATCTGGCGATACCGGTCAACGAAGGCGCGTTGAGCTGGGATAACGTCGTCAGCCTCGGCGATATCGTCGCGGGCAAAATCAAGTCACGTAAAGCAGCAACCGATATCACGCTCTTCAAATCATTGGGCGTGGCGATCGAAGACGTGGCGCTGGCCGCACGCGCCTACGAGAAAGCGCTGGCGCTGGGTGTGGGTCTGGAGTTGCCCGATCTGGCCGGTTGATACCGCAGTTCTTTCGTTTGGAGTAATGCAGATGACGCGTTTGCCCATGGTGGAACCGGCCGCTGAGGCGCCGGAATTGCGTGCGGTGTTTGATCAACTGCGGAGGACGCGCGGCCGCGTGCCCGGTATGTATCGCACCTTGGCGCACCAGCCCGCCGTGCTGGCCGCCCACCGCGCTTATTTTCATGCGGCGCTCGACAGCGGTGTACTGCCGCGCGCCTTCAAGGAACCCATTGCATTTAAGGTGGCGCGCTTGCGCAATACCGCCTATTGCACCGGCTCGCATCGCAGCTATGCGCTCAAGCACGGCGTGAGTGAAGCGCAACTCGAGGCGATCGACCGCGGCGATTACAGCAGCCTGGATGCACGAGGCGCCGCCGCCATGCGGTTTGCCGAAGAGATGGTGGCTGACCCGGATAAGGTTGACGACGCCGTATTCGCAGCGCTGCGTGACTGCTTTGCCGCCGATGAAATGGTGGAAATCATCAGCCTCATCGGCATCATGGAGCTGGCCTGCAGTTTGGCCGGCGTATTCGGGCTCGACGCCGACTAACGGGTCGAGTAGGTCGCCGGCCCCGCCGCGGCTGACCGCTGGATTTTGCGGCTGGAAATCGGTGGGGTTCACAGCGATTCGGCGCTGAGCACGGTTCTTGCTGTTCGTTATACCCAACGGTATAGACGAAGAATGAATGCCCTGATGAACCTCAACGATTATCCGCTTGCCGGCTTCTATGACGAACTGATCGACAGCGATCACCGCCCGCGCCCCGCCGCCAGGCAGTTATTCGACTATCTGTCGCGTTTTACACCCGCCGAGCTGCACGAGCGGCGGGCAGCCGTCGATGCCGCCATTATGACCATGGGCATTACCTTCACGATCTACAGCGACGGCAGCAATATCGACCGGGCCTGGCCCTTCGATATCATCCCGCGGGTGATGGCGGCCTCCGAGTGGCGGCGGGTGGATGCGGGGCTGCGCCAGCGCCTGATGGCGCTCAATCTGTTCATCAATGACCTCTACAACGAGCAGAAAATCGTCAAGGACGGGGTGTTTCCGCTTGAGGTGCTGGCGGGTTCGAAAAATTTCCGCGCGCAATGCAAAGGCATCACGCCCCGTTTTGGGGTGTGGGCGCATATTTGTGGCACGGATTTGGTGCGCGACAAGGACGGCACCATTTATGTGCTCGAGGACAATTTGCGGGTGCCGAGTGGCGTGTCTTACATGCTCGAAAACCGCATGTTGATGAAACGCCTGTTTCCCGAGTTGTTTGAGCAGTGCGAGATTTTGCCGGTGGATGATTACACCACTCGATTGCACGAGACCCTGGCGGCGTTGGCGCCGCAGGAGAACGAGCGGCCGGTCATTGCGGTGCTCACGCCCGGCATCTATAACTCGGCTTATTTCGAACATAGCTATCTGGCGCAGCAACTCGGCGCGGTGCTGGTCGAGGGTCCTGATCTGGTGGTTGGTGCCGACGATGTGGTTTACATGAAAACCATCGACGGACTGCGCCCGATTGATGTCATTTACCGCCGCATCGATGATGATTTTCTCGATCCCGAAGCATTTCGCCCGGATTCAGCGCTTGGCGTGCCCGGTCTGATGCGGGCGTGGCGTCGTGGCAAGGTGGCGATCGCCAACGCGCCGGGCGCCGGCGTTGCCGATGACAAGGTGGTGTATACCTTTGTACCCAAGATCATTAAATACTATCTCGGTGAAGACCCCATCCTGCCCAACGTGCCCAGTTATTTGTGCATGCATGATCAGGAGCGCGACTATGTGCTGGCCAATCTCGACAAGCTGGTGGTGAAGCCCGCCAATGAGTCGGGTGGTTATGGCATGCTGATCGGTCCGCGTGCCACCGGGCAGGAGCGTGAACAGTTCCGCCAGCAGATTCTGGCTGATCCGCGCAACTACATGGCACAACCGACGCTCAGTCTGTCGACGGCACCGACGCTGGTCGAGAAGGGGCTTGCGCCACGTCATCTCGACTTGCGGCCTTTCGTGTTGCAATCGGAAAAGCTCTACGTCACCACCGGCGGCTTGACTCGCGTGGCGATGCGCGAAGGTTCGCTGGTGGTTAATTCTTCACAGGGTGGCGGCAGCAAAGATACCTGGATCGTCGAGGAGCGACGCTGATGCTTTCACGGGTGGCTGAAAATCTGTATTGGATGACCCGCTACATGGAGCGCGCGGAAAATACCGCGCGTTTGATCAACGCGACGAGCCAGGTGCTGCTCGACCTGCCGCGCGGCGCTTCGTTTGGCTGGGATGTGTTGATCCAGGTGGTCGGGCTGGATGAGTTGTTCCGCGAGCATTATTCGGCCTATGACGAGATCAGCGTGATGCGTTTTCTGATCAGCGATGCGCGCAACCCCAGCTCGATACTTTCATGCATACATAACGCGCGGGAAAACAGTCGCACGCTGCGTGAAATCCTGCCGCGTACGGCATGGGAGCGCATCAACGCGCTGTATCTGTTCATCAACGCCAACGCCACTCTGGCGATCGAGCGCGCGCGGCGCTATGACATTCTGGAAGGGGTGATCGAACGCCGGCAGTCGGTGGTGGGTTTGCTCGCCGATTGCATGAGTCACGATGTCGGCTTTCAGTTCATTCGCATCGGCCGTTTTCTCGAGCGTGCCGACATGACCACCCGCATTGTTGATATCAACGCGGCGGTACTGGCGCCACGGCAGCAGGTGCCTGACGACCCGGCGATGGCGCTGTTGTGGATGGGCGTGCTGAAGTCATTGAATGCGTATCAGATGTATCGTCGTCATGCGTCGGTGCATGTGCGCAGTGGCGAGGTGGTGAATTTCCTCCTGAAAGATGAGTATTTTCCGCGTACTGTGCGCTACTGCCTTGATGAACTCGAAGCCTGCGTCTCTGAATTGCCGCATAACGGACCGCCGCTCAAACTGTTGCGGACTGCGCAACGCCGTGTGGCCGGCATGCGGGTCGATGGGCTGACGCCGGCGCAGCGTCATGAATATCTTGATGCGGTGCAGGCCGATCTGGCGCGTGTGCATGCGGAAATCGCCGCTGAGTATTTCTATTTTCATGAACAGGATAGCGCTGCCCGTCAGATCGCCGCGACCGGTTGAACCCGGGCGGGTGGTGTTCTTGACGGGGGCGGGCAGGTTGAACAGAAGGGTTATGCAGTGTCGATCCATGTCGCATTGAGCCACGTTACGCATTACCGCTATGACCGTTTGGTGACGCTCAGTCCGCAACTGGTGCGTCTGCGTCCGGCGCCGCACAGCCGTACGCGCATACTGTCGTATTCAATGCGCGTGGCCCCGCAAACGCATTTCCTCAACTGGCAGCAGGACCCGCAGGCGAATTATCTGGCGCGCCTGGTGTTCCCCGACAAGACGCGCGAGTTCCGGGTTGAAGTCGATCTGGTCGCAGAGATGTCGGTGTTCAATCCCTTCGACTTCTTTCTCGAACCGCACGCCGAGCATTACCCGTTTACCTACACCGATGCGGAACGCGTTGAGCTGGTGCCTTATTTGTTGAAGCGCGCAGC
>CAIWNB010000509.1 GCA_903913965.1 uncultured beta proteobacterium | reverse complement strand
GGCATTGAATTCACCGCAGCAAACGTGATCGGCGGCGTGTCGACGATCCTGTGGGCGCTGATGTTCGTCGTCACACTCAAATACGTCCTGCTGATCATGCGCGCCGACAACAAGGGCGAGGGTGGCATCATGGCGCTGCTGGCACTGGCGGCGACCTCGGTGCGCGAACGCAGCGGCTGGGGGCGCGGTCTGGCAATCATCGGTGTGTTTGGTGCCGCGCTGTTTTATGGCGACGGCGTGATCACGCCAGCCATCTCGGTACTCTCCGCGGTTGAAGGCCTGGAAATCGCCACGCCTGTGCTCAAGCCCTATGTGGTACCGATTACCGTCGTCGTCTTGATCGCCCTGTTCGCCATCCAACGCACCGGCACTTCGACGGTGGGCGCGCTATTCGGTCCGGTGATGGGTTTGTGGTTTTGCGTGCTCGGCTTTGCCGGCGTACTGCAAATCATCCAGACGCCGGCGATACTCGCCGCGTTCAACCCGTGGCACGCCTATCATTTTCTAACCCTGCACGGCTGGTCGTCGTTTCTGGTGCTGGGCTCGGTCTGTCTGGCGGTGACCGGCGCCGAGGCGCTCTACGCCGACATGGGGCACTTCGGCAAACGCGCCATCCGCATCGGCTGGTTCTCGCTGGTGTTCCCGGCGCTGGCTCTGAATTATCTCGGCCAGGGTGCACTGTTAATTGCCAAGCCTGAGGCGGTAAGCAATCCGTTTTATCTGATGTTTCCCGACTGGGCGCTCTACCCGATGGTTGGTCTGGCCACCCTGGCCACCGTGATCGCCTCGCAAGCGGTGATTTCAGGCGCCTATTCGATCACCAAGCAGGCCGTGCAGCTGGGCTTTCTGCCGCGCATGCAGATCATACAAACCTCGGCACGCGAAATCGGCCAGATCTATATTCCAATCATCAACTGGACATTACTCGCAGCCATTCTGGCCGCCGTTATTGGCTTCGGTTCGTCTGCCAATCTGGCCTCGGCCTATGGGCTGGCGGTATCAGGCACCATGCTGATTGATACCGTGCTGACATTTTTCGTGATCCGCTACACCTGGAACTATGGACTGCCGCTGTGTATCGCAGCAACCGCTTTCTTTCTGGCAGTCGACGCAGCCTTCCTCTCCGCCAACCTGGTGAAGACCATCGACGGCGGCTGGTTCCCGCTGATGATGGGGGCGGCGGTCTTTACGGTAATGGTGACCTGGCGCCGCGGCCGCGAAATTCTGTTCGAGCGCATGCGCAGTTCGTCGATCGAGCTAAAACCATTTCTTTCTTCATTGTTTATCGACCCGCCGCCGCGCGTCGAGGGCACCTCGATCTTCCTCGTCGGTGACGCCGAATCAGTGCCGCACGCCTTGCTGCACAATCTCGCACACAACAAGGTGATCCACGAACGGATCGTCTTTCTGACCGTGGTCTACCGCGATGTACCTTGGGTCCGCGACGAAGATCGCGTGCTGATCGAGGCGCTCGGCAACGAGTGCTTCCGCATCAAACTGCACTTCGGCTTCATGAACGTACCCGACGTACCAAAAGCGCTCAAGCTTTGCAAACCGCACAACATGGAATTCAACACGCTCGAAACGTCTTTCTTTGTCAGCCGCGAAACCGTGATTCCGACCCCCGGCGACGGCATGGCGCTGTGGCGCGAGCGACTCTTTGCGACCATGACGCGCAACGCCGGCAACATCGTGGATTACTTCCACATTCCGTCGAATCGCGTGATCGAGCTCGGCACCCAAGTCGAAATTTAGTCGGCCCAGTTCACCTTCACCGCACCACTCAGTTGCACCACTGTGCAATGAGAGTCTTCTGCCGCTCGGCATCGGCGGCACGCTCATCATCGCCCAGATTGATACGCGCGCCGCTGTCAGGATCAGTGCGCTGCATGCGCTGGCCTTCGAGCAGGGCCTTCAACTGCCCGCGTGCGAGCATGCAATTGCGCTGTGCCTCCTCACGTTTGTTGCGTTCGTCGAGTGCCTTTTCATCAGCCTCGCGCCGCTCCCCCTGACGCTTGCGAAATTCGGCATCCAGCTGCGGAACAGTCTTCGTATCGGTTGTGCCGGCAGGAGGATCATCAGCGCGCAGCTGGCGCTGGCGTACCGTACTGGCGGCACAAACCTGAGCGTATTCACGCGCACCGCTCGCATCCGTGCATTCGTAAATCTGTGCACCTGCAGACGTCGCCAGAGACAGCAGCGCAGCGCACGCAGCAGTACTTCGGAAAAGCCGCGGCATCATTACTCGGCGCGTATGCCGGCCTCTTTGATCACCTTGCCCCATTTGTCGATTTCCTTCTTCAGAAATGCGGCAAATTCATCCGGGCTCATCGGTGAGGCTTCCGCCCCTTGCGAGAGCAAGGCCTCGCGCGCCTCGGGGGTGGTCAGCGCAACGGTCACGTCATGGTTGATCTTGGCGACGATCGCCTTGGGTGTGCCCGCCGGCGCAAAGAGGCCGAACCAGACATTGGATTCAATGCCGGCCAGCCCCGATTCAGGCGCGCTCGCCACATCAGGCGCGGCGGAAAAGCGCTTCGGGCTCAATACTGCAAGCGCCTTGATACGCCCGGTTTTCACCTGCGCGCTGGCCGTCGTCGTCGACAGAAACGCCGCCTGCACTTCGCCGGCGATCAAGGCCTGCAACGCGAAACCAGCGCCTTTATACGGAATATGCGTAAGCTTCGCACCTGTCATCTGATTGAACAACTCACCCGACAGCTGACTGCTGGTGCCACCGCCGGCCGAACCATAGTTAACGCCGCCAGGCTTGCCCTTGGCGTAGGCAATGAAATCTTTCAGGTTGTTGGCCGGCACCGAGGTATTCACCGCCAACGCGATACCGGAGACGGAGAGCAGCGTAATCGGCTGAAAGTCCTTCACCGGATCGTAATTGAGCTTTTTGAAGAGGAACTGCGGTGCTGCATGCGTGCCGATGTGTCCGACGGTCAGGGTATAGCCGTCCGCTGCGGATTTCGCGCCGATTTCAGTGCCAATAATGCCGCCCGCGCCGGGCCGGTTATCCACAACGATCTGCTGTCCCCATACGCCAGCCAGTTTGCTGGCGAGAAAGCGCGGCACGATATCGGAAGTACTACCGGGTGAACCGGTGATGATGCGCACCGGACGGTTCGGATAATCGCGGGCCTGCTCGGCGGCGTGCACCGGCGGCAGCGACACCACTATCAAAGCAACAGCGAACGAAATGGATTTGAACTGCATGGCGCGTCTCCCGGAGGATTGGTAGGTCTGAGTGCAGCGCGGATTATGGCACTTCCGCTGCCCCGTCGTGGTAACGGTGGTGGCAGTGGCAGCCACAGCCCTTCCCCGATATCCGCGGCTGATCCACGGTTCAAACCGCGCAGCAGCACAGCGAACCGGCGCAACGCAAACCACGCCATGCACCGGCGGTTTTGCGATGCCCCGCGTTCAGGCCGCTTTCGTTGGCAGCAGGCCGCAGCTTTCGAGATCTGCACGCAGTGCGGCTTTTTCCTCGGCAGTGATTTGCAACAGCGGCGCACGTACCGGCCCGGCGGCCAGCCCCATCATTTCGGTCCAGGCCTTCAGGTAGGCGATCGGGATGAGCTGCTCTTTCAACCACGGCTCGCGCAGCCAGCGTTCATGTACGGTACGCACCGGCTCAAGAGAATCGCGCACCTTCAAGGCCTCGTCGAAACGACCGGCGAGGGCGAGTTCGGAATAGTCGTGTATCAGGCGTGACGACGCGGTTTGCATCAGAAATGGCGCCGCCGACGACATGTGCACGCGCATCCCGTGATCGCGCATCAAAGTCAGGTATTCGGTTTCCGATGGATGGCTCAAAACGATTTTGTCACCGCACAAACGCTTGACCTCGGCGTAATGCGGCAGCGGGCGCGAGACCTTGATACCGCAGACATTTTCAAATTCAGCGATACGGGCGGTGAGCGGCGCCGACAGACTCATGCCGGAAAACGGTGTATCGAACATCCACACGCCGATCTCGACCTTCGACACCACCGCCTTGAACCATTCGTAAATCGCCTGCTCGCCGGCGACCGGATAGTAGGGATTAATGACGACGGCGAAATCAGCGCCAACCTCTTGGGCGTGGCGCGTCAAATCGACAGTTTCGTCTGGCGAATGATGTCCGGTGTGGGCGATGACCTTGCATTTGCCGCGCGCCTCCTCGACAACAATTTCAACCACGCGCTTGCGCTCTTCCTTGGTCAGCGCCCAGAACTCGCCCATGGTGCCGGCACAGAAAATACCGGCCACGCCGAGGGCGTCGGTAAAGTGGCGCATGTTATGACGCAGGCCGGCCTCGTCGAGCGCACCATCGGGCGTAAAAGGCGTGGCGATCGCCGCCCAGACCCCGCGAAATTGGGCGCGAGCGGCTTCCTTGGCTTCAGATTTACGATAATTCAAGGGGATTCTCCTCAAGATGTTCTTTTGTCCAAGTGTAAAGCGGGAGGCGACGGTCTGTCGATCTTCGTCTTGCACAACAGCGCCGGCGAGTTCGGCTAGAATCATTTCACGCCGCCATACTGCGCGCGCAGCACAATGAAACCCGAACCTGGAGGAAGTGGCAGATGATCACCAATGAGCGTGGCTTGTCGGACGAACAGATCATGATGCGCGACGCCTGTCGCGCCTTTGTAAACGATTTTGTCACCCCCTTTGTGCGCAAGAACTGGCAGCGCGAGTGGGACATGAATCCGGACAACCGTCTGCCGCCGGAGATCATGGAGCAGGCCCACCGCATCGGCATCCGCACACTCGGCATCCCCGAGGAATTTGGCGGCACACCGGTCGATCCGAAAACCGAGGTGCAGACCTTCGCCATGATTTCCGAGGAAATCTCGCGCGGCGACTGCGGCCTTGCCGACAAGCTGGTACAGATCTGGAAGACCTCGGTATTGTTGCGCAACATCCTGCCACAACACCTCAAAGAACTCTGGTTCCCGCGTATCGTCAATGATCCGAGCTTCCTGCTCTCACACTGTCTGACGGAACCGCGTGGCGCCTCCGATCGCTGGCTGCCCTATGACGTGCCCGAGGCGATGATGCAAACGAAGGCGGTGAAAAAAGGCGATCGTTGGGTGATCAACGGCCGCAAACAGTTCATCAGCAACGGCTACGACTCCAAGCTCTACGTCGTCTATGCGACCACCACCCCGGGTGCCGGCATGACCAAGGGCACCTCGAGCTTTCTGCTGCCGCGCGGCACCAAGGGCTTCACCATCGCGCGCTGCAATGAAACGCTCGGCGGCCGCTACATGAATAACGGCGAACTGGTGTTCGAGGATTGCGAGGTTCCCGAAGATCATCTGCTGGTGAAGGACAGCGCACTGACCAAGGCCGGCATCTATTTCCGTCCCGGCAAGATCATCCAGTCATCAAAAAATCTGGGCATCGGCGTGGCCGCCTTTGAGCGCACCGCCGAGTATGTGCAGAACTACACCCAGGGTGGACGGCCGTTGATCAAACACCAGGCAGTGGCGATGCGGCTGGCCGACATGGCGACCAAAATCTGCGCGGTGCGCGCCTTGCAGAACGCGGCGGCAGTCGCCGTCGACGAGAACGCGGCCGACGCTGACGCGCTGTGCAACATGGCGAAGATGTTCGCCTCCGAAGAAATCTTCAAGGTCTGTCAACACGCAGTCGAACTGCACGGCGGCAACGGCATCATGCTCGACTTCGGTATCGAGAAGCTGTTCCGCGATGCGTCGGTATTCCTGCATATGGACGCCACGGTCGACATTTCGAAATTCAAGATCATCAAGAGCATGTTCCCGCATACCGCCGGCAAGTATGCCGGCCCCGAAGACTGAGCAAGGCGGGCCCAAACAAAAGGCCGCCTGCGGGCGGCCTTTTGTTTGATGCCAATAGACAGGCTGCTGGCGGATCGCAGAACCGATAAATTATTTTTTTGGCAGAGCGGCCTTCACCGCCGGGTAATCGATCGCCAGCGGTGCCGCCGCGCGTGCCGCCTCCGGCAACGCCTTCACCGCGCGGTCAAGATCGACAAAACGCTCTTCGCTCGCAGGATGCGTTGAAAGAAAAGCCGGCACCGCGACACTCTCCGCCGCCATCTTGCGGAAAAACGCTGCCATCGGCGCCGGTTCAAGGCCCGCCTTCACCAGCAGCGTGAGGCCGGTGCTGTCGGCATCGCGTTCGTTATCGCGTGAAAATTTCAGATTGAGCAAATCTGCCGCCGCTCCGCTCAAGCGACCGAAATCACCGAAGAACAAGGCGACTACGGCATAGAGCCCGGCGGATTTCGCCATACCACGCAGACTATGCCGACGCTCAATATGCGCCACTTCATGGGCCAGCACACCGGCGACCTCATCGGCCGAACCGGCCAGTGCCAGCAAACCGCTATGCACCACGATAAAACCGCCGGGCATCGCATAGGCGTTAACGCTTTTGTCTTCGGTGACATAAAACTCATAAGGGTAGGCCGAACCCTGCGTCAATCGTTTACCGATCTCGACTACCATCTGCTGCGGCGGTCCCTGCAGCAGATTGAGACTCGCTTTGTGCTGGGCAAAGAGCTGCGCACCGAGGCTGTGCTCCTGCTCGACGGAAACAAGATCAACCACCCAGCCGGCAATCCGTTCATGCGTGGCCAGTAACAAAGCCAACAACAACAGCGGCAGCCCCACAGTCATGCTGATCAGCCCCCAGGACCAGGCACGTGTCGCAGCACCAGGCCCCACCGCCCGAGTCGCCTGCCGTCCGGCCAGCGCGCCCAAGGCCTGCGCCATCGCCGCGTCGGCAACGATCAGTGCGTAATGCGCGCCATCACGCTGCCATTCGAGATTAAGCCGGGCGCCGTCCCAGCCGGCCTTGCCGATAGTGAGGTGCGACCACGCGAGCACACTATCGTTACCACCATCGAGAATAATGCCTTCGGCATCCGCCGCGAAACCCAGCGGCGTACCGCCATCACGAAAGCCGGGGCCGAACACAACCCCATTAAAACGCGCCATGGATCCCCCGCTTAATCGTCGTCACCGCCAAGGCCGCCGATGATGCCACCCAGCCCCAGCCCGCTGAGTATGCTGCCCTCGTCGCGTCCGCCACCACCGCCACCCTGCGAGCGCGGGGCGGCCGCAAAGATGCGCGAGGCGAGACGCGAAAACGGCAACGACTGCAGGATCACCGCCCCCGGTCCGCGCAAGGTGGCGAAAAACAACCCCTCGCCGCCGAACAGCGCGGTCTTGATACCGCCGACAAACTGGATGTCGTAATCAACTGTTTCCTGCAAACCAACAAGGCAGCCGGTATCGACGCGCAGCACTTCACCGGGCTTGAGATTGCGCTGGTGCATGGTGCCGCCGGCGTGCAAAAACGCCATGCCGTCACCATCGAGTTTTTGCATGATGAAGCCCTCGCCGCCAAAAAATCCGGCGCCGAGCTTTTTCTGGAACGCGATACCAAGCGACACGCCCTTGGCGGCGCACAAAAACGCGTCTTTCTGGCAGATGAAGGTGCCACCAACCTTCTCGAGGTTGATCGGCACGATCTTGCCCGGATAGGGCGCACCGAAAGCGACCTTGCGTTTTTCGCTGCCGGCATTGGTGTAGACCGTGGTGAACAACGACTCGCCGGTCAGCAAACGCTTGCCGGCGCCGAGCATCTTGTCGAGAAAACCCTTCTGCTGTGACGAACCGTCGCCAAAGATGGTTTCCATCGTGATGCCGTCTTCCATATAGAACATGCTGCCGGCCTCGCCAACGGCCGCTTCGGTTGGATCAAGTTCAATTTCAACGAACTGCATTTCTGCGCCGTACACCTTGTAATCAACGACGTCCATTCCCATGTCAAATCTCCTGCAACTGTTTTGTAGATACCCGGAAGGCGCGCAGCCTATTCCGGAAAAATTTTGCCTATCGTCCCATCCACCGGGGGCGCAATCGGCGCGTCGTATTGCGACGCGTGTGTCGCTCATTCCAAACAAAGCGACGGGTTACGGCGCTGCGCGCCTCACCCATCCTACAAGATCATTTTGTTGCATCACCACCATCTACCATCACCTGCTCGACCTCGCCCACCCCCGGTGCGCGGCGATAAGCAGCCGCCGCCTGATACTCGGGTGAGCTGTTGCATTTCACTGCCTGCTCGAGCGTCGGGAACTCGATGACGACGAAGCGGTGAAATTTGTCGGTGCCTTCCATGATCTGGTAGTCGCCACCACGCGCCAGCACCTTGCCGCCGTATTGGGCGATGATGCCGGGCACCAGGTCGGTGTATTTTTTGTATTCAACGGGATCATTAATTTTGCAACGCGATAACCAATAAGCAGCCACGGTGGTCTCCTTGAATGAAGTATGAAACTAAATTTTTACGGTTTTGCGAAACGCAGAAAGTAATTCTGCTTCATGAAGCGTTTTTCCTCGATCAGCCTGAAGCCCTCGCTCTCGGCCTCGCGGATCAAAGTGGCCTGATCCTGGCGCACGTGCTCGAGGATGCGCGGACTACTCACCCCTTCGATGCGGTCAAACTCAACAATCACCAGCGTGCCGCCGGGCTTCAACGCGGCCAGCATGGCGCGCAGCATGGCCTGTGGGTATTCAAAATGATGATAAACATCCGAGAGAAAACAGAGGTCCACCGAGGCCGCAGGTAGCGGCACATCCTTTGGTGAATTGACGACACCGGCAATATTGACGAAACCTTCCTTGCGCAAATTAGCCATGGTGGCATCAACGAAAGGCTTGGTCACATCCAACGCATAAACCTTGCCGCCCGCGCCCACCGCATTTGAAAACAGGCGCGAGAATAAACCGGTGCCGGCACCGATATCGGCCACTGCCATGCCGGGTTTTACCTGCGAAGCAGCGACAATTTCGTTGCGCTTGTCAAAAACCTCGCGGCCTTCCTTGTGGAAAGAATCGGCCCAGGCTTCAAACGGCCGGTCGAGGAAGGGCTGATTGATACCGGGAGCGACGCTTTTGTCCTGAGCGAAGACGCCGCCCGCAAACAACAGCATCGAACACAACAGCGCTGCGTGACGCATAGTCTTTGCTGCTTTCATGCTGCAATCCCCCGATACGTTGTGCAGAACAGGCCCCTCGCTGCCGAGGCGTGATTGCCGCCCGGAAACCACCACCGCACCGCCGGGCTGCATTTTTTTACGACACGCCGTATTTCTTCAGCGCCGCCTGATCAAACTTCAAACCCAGGCCGGGCTTGTCCGGCACGATCAGCTCGCCGTTCACCTGCTGCGGCACTTCTTCATAAAGCCCGGACGACCACGGCATGTATTCGACCGTGAGGCCGTGCGGAATCGCCGAAACCAGATGCACCGAAATTTCCGGATAGAGGTGGTTCACCACCGGCACATTGAAGGCCTCGGCCATACCGGCGATCTTCATCCAGCCGGTGATGCCGCCGGAACGCAGCACATCGATCATGACGATATCCACCGAGCGTGCTTCGAGCATGTGACGGAAAGGCGCCAACCCGTAAACGTATTCGCCGCCGGCAATCGGCGTCGCCAGCGCGTCAGCGACGCGCGCAAGCCCCGGATAATCGTCATGCGCAGTCACGTCTTCGAGCCAGAACAGATTGAATTCCTCGACGCGGCTACCGATTGAAATCGCCTGCCGCACATCCCAGCGCTGGTTGATATCGCACATCAGATCAATATCCGGGCCGATCGCTTCGCGCAGCAGACGAATGCGTTCAACTTCCTTCTGCGGATTGGTGTCGCCGGGCAGCGCCAATTGCGTTTTCATCTGTTTGAAACCGTTCTTCACCAGCGTCGGCCCCGCTTTCAACAAATGATCAAGCGGGAAGTGGCGCATCAGCGCACCGCTCGCGTAGGTCGGCACTTTGTCACGCGAACCGCCAAGCAGTTTCGACAGCGGCAGATTCAGCGCCTTGCCCTTGATGTCCCACAACGCAATGTCGATGGCAGAGAGCGCCAGCGTGAAAATGCCGCCGGGCCCGCTCTGCCCCGCTGCCGCGCGCAGTTTTGCCAGCACCGCTTCGATTTTCAGCGGGTCCATACCCACGGTCAGCTCGCCCAGCGTCTGCACGGCAACGCGCAGCGCACCGGTCAATGCGCCGCCGAAGAAGGTCGCGCCCAGGCCTTCGATACCGGCGTCGGTGCCCATGGTGAGGGTGACGAAATCGCGTGTCGCGCCTTTCGCCGCCGGGCCGTTGGCCAGCGGTTCGTCGTCAGGCAGTTTCACGATTAGCGTTTGGATATGGGTGATCTTCATCGTTTTTTTCCGATTCAGTTAAGAGAAGCCTTGATTCACCCCTGCAGTGGGGAAGAGGGTCAGGGTAAGGGGGCACCGGTTATTTCACTTGCGCCCCCTCACTGCCGCCTTTTCCCCGCAAGCGGGGTGAGGGAGTATGCCGTTGATGGCCTAAGCTTGAGGTGATTGTGTAGCTGTCGTGGCAAGCAACGACGGCGGTGGTGACAACAGACGCATGGTAAATTATCAACCAGCCCCGCACAATCACCACAAAAAACAAAACCGGAGGAAACCATGGCCGTTACCATCAACGAAGATTCCGTCGCTGCAATCGCCGTCAGTGCAGGTGTGCGCCGCCAGCCGCTGATGACCACTGCGAATAACACCAGTGTCATCGTCGATCGCCTGTTGCTGGCTGCCGGCGCCTCCCACATACTGAAAATCGCCGCCGGCAATCTGGCCTGGTTTCAGGTACTCGACGGGGCTGCCACGCTGACGCACGCGGGCGGCACGCTCGAACTCACGCAAGCACATGTTGCCTTCGTGCCGCCGTCGTTCACCGGCACGCTAACTTCAATGCAGGGAGCGACCCTACTCTTCGCCGAAGTGCCCGACGCCGCGCGCTTCGATCCGCAGATGAAAACCACACCGCCGCAAATGCGCATCGTCGATTGGACACAAGAGCCGGTGCTCGACTCCGCACACGACGCGCGCAAACGCATTTACATGGTCACGCCCAAACTTTTTGGCACGCACGCAATCAAGGGCGAAATGATCATCTACCCCGCCGGCACCAAGGCGGCCAATCATCACCATGAAGGCGCCGAGCATTTCATGTACGTGCTCAAGGGTTCGGGCACCGCTTGGGCCAACGAAGAACCGTTTTCCGTGCGCAAGGGTGACCTCATCTGGTACGCCGACCGCGAACGGCATTTTCTGAAAAGCGACGACGCCGCCGAGATGCGCTTCGTCGAATTCTTCGTGCCCGGCGTGTTCAAAACCACGTGGGCACCCGGCGCTTCGGTCTGCACCTGGACACCGACGGGTCGCAACATCGC
>CAIWNB010000508.1 GCA_903913965.1 uncultured beta proteobacterium | reverse complement strand
TAGACTTTGCGCGAATCAACGCGGTCGGTCAGGCTCGCCAGCACCGGCACCGCCACCATATAGCCGGTATAAAAAACACCACCGATGAGCCCCGCCTCGGTGTTGCTCAGCGCCCACTCTTTCATCAACACCGGAAGCAGCGTTGTATAACAGGCGAACCCCGTCATGCTGAAGGCTTCAGCAACGCACATCAACACCGTCATCGCGACCGGCGTACGCAATCTTGTTGGGGTCATGCGCCGAGTTTACCGCGCCATCCACTCCGCTATGCGGATCGCATCAACATGCGCCTTAGCTACCCGCCAGTGCATCTTGCAAAATGCATAAGATGACGGAATACCGTAATTTACGCAGGCGCGGTTGCACTGCAAATAACGCTTGCCCGCAATGCCTGTGTCAGGTTCCGGCTTGCATTGGATAGATGGTGCGCCCGGCCCGATTCGAACGGGCGACCTTCGGCTTCGGAGGCCGACACTCTATCCAGCTGAGCTACGGGCGCGGCAGGTGGGGTGAAACAGGGGCGCTAGCAAACGCCCAACTCAGCGTCGGCTCAAGAGCCGGTGACTTATAAAAACCAACGCTAAAGCGATCGCAACCGATATTTTGGGGTTCGGACTCAGCAAGGCTGCAAGCGCAACGCGGCGATTAAATCGCTCTGACGACTTCACCGCTCGCGATTCGCCCGCGCGTTGTCAGTGCATCGCCTTCGCTTTGAGCTGATCAAGCGTGATGTAGCCTTTTTTCTCGGTATCGATTTTATCGAAGACCTTGGCGACCCGTGGCATGCCGGCTTTGGCCTCATCCAGGGTGAGCTTTCCGTCACCATTCTTGTCAGCCGCCTTGAAATGGCTGTCGATTTCAGCCGCGTCTGCGGCAAGCGCAGCGGTCGAACCAATCGCCAGCAAAAGCGCCACGGCATTAAAGAATGATTTCATCAGATTTCTCCTCTATGAGGCGGCTTGGCGCCTCGGGTCCGGAACAATTATGGATTTCCGGACCAGCGAGAACAGGGCTCGATTTGGCCGAGATTACCGCTTGGGAGGCTAACTCACGGACCGGAGATTGAATTAGATCATATTATAGATATCTGCAGTTTTTTCTTTTTAAATATGTGCATTTACTTTATGATTTACAAACATTTTCCCGAAAAATTTTGAATGTTGGGGATTCTGCAATTGAGAATCTGCGACAGGTTTTAATCTGTTGAAAATACTTTCTGTTCTGTGATTCTCTCCATGCCACGCTTTCCTCTGAGACGATTTGCTGCCCGCGGTGCCCTGGGCTCAACCCACCCGCAACAAGACCTTGGCCTTCCGATGGCGCGCGGTAGCAACCAGCGCAGGTGGCCGACCTTGCTTGCTACGCTATGCATAAGCGCATTGGCCGCCTGCACAACGCTGGGACCTGATTACCAACGCGCCGCCACCAGCGTGCAATCCGGCTGGAGCATGCCAGATTTGGCGAACACCGCCTCCGGCAAAGTCACCGATGACGAGTTTTGGGCCAGCTTCTCCGACCCCACACTGCTCGAGCTATTGCGTCATGCGCAAAAGAAAAGCCTGACCCTGCAGTCGGCCGCCCTGCAAGTCGATGCGGCCAGCGAGACGGTGCGAATTAACGCTGCGTCGCTCCTGCCCAGCGTCTCTGCGACGGGATCGAGAAACTACAACCAACCTGATAACGCATCGAAACAAAAAAACATCAACGCGGGTTTATTCACCGATCAAGTGCTGGGGCAGTTGTCGTGGGAGATCGATTTTTGGGGCAAGTACCGCCGCGGAGAGCAGGCCGACAAGGCCAGCCTGGAGGCGAGCAAGGCAGCGCTCGAATCCTCCCTGGTATCGCTCAAAGCGAGCGTTGCGAACGCCTACATCAACGCCCGTATCTACGCGAATCGTATCGTGGTGGCCGAAGCCAACTTGCGCGAGCAAGCCGAGAACCTGCGCATCGCAGAGGCGCGCTACCGCCTTGGGTCGAACTCTGAAATGGATTGGCGTCAGGCCCAAACACAGCTGGCCCAAACACAATCGCAAATACCGGTATTGCGCGCCAGCCTGGAGCAAAATCAAAACGCACTCAGCGTGCTCCTCGGTGAAACGCCAGATTATTTTGCCAAAAAATACGGTGCATCACTGGCCGCCGATCTGCCCACCGTACCGGCGGTCTTGCCTTTGGGTGTACCCGCCGATTTACTGCGCCGCAGGCCCGATGTGCGTCAGGCCGAGTTTCTTGCAATATCGCAGTCCGAGCGTATAGGCCAGGCGCAGGCCGCGCTTTATCCGTCGTTTTCCCTGACCGGCTCTATCGGCTTTCAAAGCATGCCCGACGGCCGGGACCTCTTTAGCTGGGACAGCCGCACGATTAACTATGGCGCAGGCTTTTCTTTCCCCTTGTTTGACCGTGGGGCGCTGCTACGCAAGGTCAAGGTGCAAGACATCACCTTCCAGCAAGCCGTGATGGCCTACCAAAACCAGGTGCTGACCGCGCAGCAAAATGTGGAAGACGCGTTGAGCAGCTTTTTTCAGGGCAAAGCACAACTCGAGGCTTTGAGCCGCGCCTATACAGCGGCCAAACGCAGCACCGATTTGTCGGTACGCCGGTATATGGGCGGCCTGACTGATTTCACCACCGTGACCAATGCGCAGCAGTCGCAGCTGCAAACCTCCGACTCCATGGTGCAAGCCCAATCCGGCGTACTGCTGGCCGCCATCAGCGCCTACCGTGCCGTTGGCGGCGGTTGGACGCCGCCTGCAACCGATGCGTCATCAACTCCTATCGTTCATGTTTCCTCAGAAGGTGTAAGACCATGACCCCGACACTTTTCCCACTCTCGCGGGCATGCTGGCTCGCGTTGGCAACCGCAGGGCTACTGGTCGCTTGCAAACCGCAAAGCACCCCCCCATCGGCTTCAGCAGATCTGATCACGGTGAATACCCTGACCCTGCAAAGTCGTCTGGTTGCAGACCGTATAGAACTCGACGGTACGGTCGCGCCGGTGCAACAGGTCAACGTCACTGCACGGGTGGCCGGAAAACTGCTGAAGATCGGCTTCAAGGATGGCGACCAGGTCAAGGCTGGGCAACTGCTTTTTGCAATCGAGCCCGACACGTATATCGAACAGGTCAAGCTCAACCAGGCACGCCTCGATCAGGCAAAAAGTGACTATCAGCGCCAAACCCAACTGATGAAAGAGAACGCCACGTCGGTCTCCAATGTCGAGAGCGACCTTTCCAATATGCAGCAAGCCGAAGCCAACTTGCGGCTGGCCCAAATCAACCTCGCTTATACCGAAGAGCGCGCGCCGTTCGACGGCATCATGGGGCGCAGGCAAGTCGATATCGGTAATTACGTTGGCGCGGCACCGGGCGGCACCGTTTTGGGAACCATCGTTCAAATCGCACCGGCTTATGTGAATGCAGCCGTCAGTGAGCGCGACGCTCTGCGCATCCGCGAAAAAATGGGGCAACGGGGCCAGGCCGCCAAAAACAAAGCGGGGGGCACGCCTGTGACAGCGCGCTTGCAAACGGAAAACCCCGTGACCGAAGTCGGCGCGCTGGATTTTGTTGACCACGTTGTGGGCGGCACGTCAGGCACCGTCGCCTTGCGCGGTAAGTTTGCCAACCAGAACTACCGGCTTTTCCCGGGACTCTATGCACAACTGAGCGTACAGCTTGGGCCGGATCGCCCTGCGCTGGCTCTACCGCGCGACTTGGTGCTGTCGGACCAGCAAGGCGATTACGTATTCGTCGTCGATGCCGACAACCGGGCGAAGCGCCGCAACATCCGGACCAACAATCTCCCGGCAAATCTCAAAGAGGTCTTAAGCGGCCTCTCCGCCGGCGAGCAGGTGGTCTCGGCCGGCTACAACAAACTCAGTGATGGGCAAGCGGTGAAGGCCGTGGCTGACACTAAGCCGCAGGCGCCTGCTGCAGCCGCCTCAGCGCCAAAGGCCGGGAGCTCTAGGCCGTGATTGCCAAATTCTTTATCAACCGCCCGGTTCTTGCCAATGTTTTAGCGCTGTTAATGCTGCTGCTGGGCGGGGTCGCAGTGCTGGGGTTGCCAGTCTCCCAATACCCGCAACTCACACCAGCCACCATCCAGGTGAGTACCAGCTACCCTGGCGCCAACGCCAAGACGGTGCAAGAGGTTGTGGGGCGGGCAATCGAGCAACAAGTCAACGGCGTAGACGGCATGATTTATATGCAGTCCTACGCCTCCAACGACGGGCGCTACCTCCTGACTGTCAGTTTTGCCGTCGGCACTAACACCGACCAGGCGCAAGTCGCGGTGCAAAACCGCGTGGCCATTGCCGTGCCCTTGCTGCCCAGTGCGGTGCAGCAGCAAGGCGTGGTGACCAAAACCAAGTCAACTGCAATTCTGCAGATGATTACGCTCAGTTCGGATGATCCCAGCCACGACTCGCTCTTTCTAAGCAACTTCGCCAGCCTGCAGTTGCGCGACCGCCTGGTGCGCATACCCGGCGTGGCAGACGTGAATGTATTTGGGGTGGGCCAATACGCCATGCGCGTATGGCTCAACGCAGCGCAAATGCGCCAACGCAGCCTTGTGCCCAGCCAGGTCATCAACGTCTTGTCCCAACAAAACCAACGCATCAGCGCCGGACAAATTGGCGCCCCCCCTGTCGCGCAAGGTCAGGATCTGCAACTCACGGTGACGGTAGACAGCCCCCTGACGACCCCCAAGGATTTTGGTGAGCTGATCGTCAGTACCGCGTCTGACGGAACGATTGTGCGCCTGCGCGATGTGGCCCGGATTGAACTGGGCAGTCAAAGCTACACCCAGGAATTTAGCTACGACGGCAAGCCCGCTGGTGGCATTGCGATTTATCAGTTGCCGGAAGCCAATGCTTTGGACACCGCCAAAGCGGTTTCGAATGAGTTGGCGAGAGCCGCCGCCGGGTTCCCCAAAGGCCTGCGCTACGATATTGCGCTGGATACCACGGTATTTGTCAAAGCTTCCATCGACGAGGTCTACTCCACGCTGTTCGAGGCGGGCATCCTGGTGTTGATCGTGATCCTGGTTTTCCTGCAAGACTGGCGAGCGACGTTAGTTCCTGCCACCACGGTGCCGATCACCATCGTAGGTGCCTTTGCCTTTATGGCGCTGCTCGGGTTTAGCATCAATTTGTTGACCCTGTTTGCGATCGTATTGTGTATCGGTATTGTGGTCGACGACGCCATCGTCGTTGTCGAGGGTGTGGCGCATCGAATGGCGTCCGGCAAACCAGCCCGCCAGGCCGCTACCGAGGCCATGGAAGAGTTAATGGGGCCCATCATCGGCATCACCCTGGTGTTGACGGCGGTGTTTCTGCCGGCGGCCTTTATCCCGGGCATTACTGGCCAGATGTATCGCCAGTTTGCCCTGGTGATTGCCGCTACCGCGGTGCTATCCGGTATCAATGCGATCACGCTGAAACCCACACAGTCGGCACAGTACCTGCGTGCGCATGACCCATCGCACCGGCCCAACGCATTTTCGCGCAACTTTAACGCGGCTTTTGAGACGGCGGAGCACGCTTACATTCGTTTCATCGGCGCACTGATTCGCCACAAAAAAATCAGTGCTCTTGGCGCTATAGTCTTAATGGCCGCTGCCGGTTACGGTTTTGTGAGTATCCCCACCGCGTTTATCCCGACCGAAGACCAGGGCTATGTGATGGTGGCAGTACAACTGCCCGATGGGGCCTCACTACAACGCACCACCGCCGCACTGGACAAAGTCGTTCAAATCGGACGCGCCACACCAGGCGTGGCTCACGCCGTTGCCATTAGCGGCATATCGCCGGTTGATGGCAACACGTCGTTGTCGAATGCCGGTTTGGTCTATTTGGTGCTGGAAGACTGGGCCAAACGCGGGGCCTCAACCGAACAAGGATTGCTACAGATTTACCATAACCTTACCCGATCTCTGGCTGAAATCCCGGATGCCAGCAGCCGCGTATTGGTGCCGCCGCCCATCAACGGCCTTGGACTCTCGGGTGGTTTTCAAATGCAGCTGTTGCTCACCGACGGTAGCGCAGAC
>CAIWNB010000507.1 GCA_903913965.1 uncultured beta proteobacterium | reverse complement strand
GCCATGCCCGGTTTCATCACCATGTCGAAGGGCGCGCCTTTGACCTCGTCGGTCATGATGAATGGCAGCGAAGTGATCAAATCATGACCGTGCATGAGGATGGGGCGGGATTGCGCGCCGCGCTCGCGGAACACGCCGCAGACGCTCTTGCGCAGGTCCTCGAGATGGCGTCCGGGGGCTAGTTGCGCTTCGATGGCGCGGAAGCCCGGTACCACCACATCCTTGTGAAAACGGTTATAGCGTTCGGTCGGCTGGCCGATCGACACCGGATGGCCGACTTTGGCGGTGTAGCCCATGTAGGTCATGGCCAGTTCGCACAGAATGATGTCGCCCTGCTGCAAGATGCGGTGCGATGGATTTGGGTTCGGGAAGATCAGTTTCGGATCATGCATCGAGGTCGAGCCGATCATCAGTAGATGGACGCGGCCACCACCGTCCATCACGGCGTGGGTGGCTGCGGCGGCGAGCTGGTATTCGCGCACTCCCGGTTTTGCCCGCGCCGCGACGGCACGCAGCGCGTTCATTGCCAGCTCGCCGGCTTTCGCCATGGCGCGGATTTCCTCTGGCGTTTTGATGTATGAGAGCTCGTGCATGAGCATCGGCACGAAAGTGAATTCGGCTTCGGGCACATGCTTTTTCATTTCCAGATACGCATTAACGCCCATGAACTCGGGACCCGTACGGTCGGCGGCGGTAATGCCGATGCGTCCTTTTTGCAGACCCAGCTCGATCAGCCGTTCGGCGACCGCTCGGCCATAGTGGCCATGCTGTCCGCTGCGCACGTCGGCGATCGACACCATTTTGCGTATTGCCTCGATATGGCAGCCCGGGTGCGGATAGATCAGGGTCGGCTCGCCTTTGAGCGGCAGTACCATGTACTGCGCCAGGCCGCGGTCGTCGATCAGTCCGCAGCCCCAGGTCACGCCGCTGCCGTGACTATAGATATTCGGGCTGCCACAGAGAATCAGCGCATCGAAGCCGTCGCGGGCCATCAGTTCGCGCGCAAGTTTATGGCGACGCGCGAATTCCTCCGGTGAAAATTTGTCGTATACCGCATCGCTGTACCAGGGTGAATTGCACAGCGCTTCGAAATTTTCTGATTTATCCAGTTCGTAACGGACCTTGGTCCAGTCATTGGCAACGTTGGGCATGAATGTCCTCTTTTATTTGCACCGATGGCGGTGCGCCTCCGCCACTCGGGGTGGCTCATCACTGTGAAACTAAACGAACCGCGACGGTTTCGTCAATCCGGCGTGGCGCGCGGCAGCGAGCGGATATAAATAATGGCAGTGACGAAAAAAAACAGCGACAGCAGGGCCTCGGCGAAGGCCAGTTGCGCCGACAGCCCGCGGTCCGACCAGGCGCGTACCGCGCCTTCAGCCAGATAGGCCAGGATTAGCATGGACGACCATTGAAAGGTATAGACGCGGTTGCGCAAGATGCCAAAGAGCGGCGCCATCAGCGGCAGTATCTTCAGCGCCAGCCACGAGCCGCCGGGGCGCAGCGGGGCGAGCCATAACTCCCAGGCGAGGCATAGGAAGATCAGTGCGATCAGGCTGGCGGCACAGGCGTTGGCGGCGCGGGTATTTTCTTTCATCCTGCAACAATCGATGGGTGGGTATGAGGTCTCACGCGGACAGTTTCAGTGCGGTGGTGGCGAGCCGCCGACCGAGTGCGAAACAGAGTTTTTTTTCCTCATCGGTCAGCGCACGTTCGCCGCCGGCGCCGGCAAAATGACTGGCGCCATACGGCGTGCCGCCGGAGGTGGTGCTGTTCAGTTCCGCTTCGCTGTAGGGCAGTCCGACCAGCAGCATGCCGTGATGCAGGAGCGGCGTCATCATGCTGAGCAAGGTCGTTTCTTGACCGCCGTGCAGGCTACCGGTGGAGGTAAAGACCGCTGCTGGTTTTCCGCTGAGGGCGCCGCTTAACCACAGGCCGGCTGTCGAATCGAGAAAGTATTTGAGTGGTGCGGCCATGTTGCCGAAGCGTGTCGGCGAACCAAGCGCGAGACCGCAGCATTCTTCAAGGTCGCGGTGTTCGGCATAGGGTGCGCCGGTGTCGGGGACCGCTGCGGCGACCGCCTCCGGCAGTGCCGAGACCTCAGGCACCGTACGTACGCGAGCGGCCATGCCGTTGACCGATTCAACGCCGCGCGCAATGATTTGCGCCATTTGCCGCACCGCACCGTGACGGCTGTAGTAGAGGACCAGAATTTCGCGCGGTTGTGTCATCGGTGGACAGGCGTTTCGCAGGTATGATGGCCGCACAGTATATCGCAGTGCCTGAGGGGGAATTCTGTTTTGAAGCCAAGCCGGTTATCGCTTGCGGCATTTTTGCGCGTGGTCTGCGTGCGTTTCGGTGAAGACCGTTGCATGCAGATCGCCAGCAGTCTGACATTCACGACTTTGCTGGCGATTGTGCCGGTGGTCGCCATTGCGATCACCGTGGTTGCCGCGTTTCCGGTGTTCTCTTCGCTGATTGCGAGCGTGCAGCATTTTGTGGTGGCCAATCTGGTGCCTTCATCGGTGGATGCGATCACCGGTTATGCCGCGCGGTTTTCGAGAAATGCCGCCAGCCTGAAGACCGTCGGTATCTTTTTTCTGGGCGTCACCGGTCTGCTCTTGATATTCACCATCGAGGGCGCTTTCAACGATATCTGGCGGGTCACCTGGCAGCGCCGGTTGTGGCGGCGGATTTTTATTTCGTGGGGCGCCTTGATGTTGGGGCCGCTGATGATAGGTGCCAGCCTTTCGCTGACCTCGTATCTGATTTCACTCTCGATGCATCTGGTTGACCATGTCGCCGGTCTGCACCTGATACTGCTCAAGGCGGCACCCCCTGTGTTGACTGCAGCGGCGCTCTCGATGTTGTATTGGGCAGTGCCTAATCGCGAGGTGCGGTCGCGTGACGCCATCATAGGCGGCCTGGCCGCGGGTGTTTGTTTTGAGGCGATGAAATACGGTTTTGGTTTTTATGTCACGCACTTTCCAACCGACCGTCTGGTGTACGGCGCGTTTGCGATGGTGCCAATTTTTTTGTTATGGATTTATCTCTCGTGGTTGATCGTGCTGGGCGGCGCGGTTCTGGTCGCTGAGCTGCCTGAGTGGCGCGAACAGGCGACCGCTACCCGTTACACACCGGGCAGCGATTTTTTTCACGCCTTGCGCGCCCTCGAAATTTTGTGGCGCGCCCAATCCAGTGGCGCTCTGGTGACGACCGCTGCCCTGCATGCCGGGGGCGGTTTGCGGATTGACCGCCTTGAATGGGTGCTGGCGGCATTGCTGCGTGCGGGATGGGTTTTGCGGTCGGGCAGTAACGGCTGGTGTCTGGCCGGTAATCCTGGTGATCTGCCGGTGCGCGATGTCTACCGGCTCTTTGTTTTTGATCTGGAGGCTGGTGAGGTGGCAGCGAATGCCCCTGTCGGGTTCGATGCGCGGATCGCCCTTCTGGCGCGCGAAGGTGGCGCTGGCATGGGCATGACCTTGACCGAATTGTTTGCAACCCCGTTGCAGGCCGACGGCGGCGTGGCGTGATCAGCTGTGCTGGCTGACACGGCCCCCCACACAGAGCGGGCCGGCCTCGCTAGCCCGGGATGTACTCCCAGTTGGTTTTCCAGGCAAGCAGAACGAGGTTTGGATATTCGGCCTGACCGAGACTGCCGTTATAGCGACCGAGCGCACGGAAGTAGTCACCGCGTTCAAGATCGAGGTAGTGCTTGAAAATGACGCAGCCATAACGCAGGTTGGTGCGCAGGTGAAACAGGTTGTCCTGTGGTTGCCCGATTTCCTTGATCCAGAACGGCATCACCTGCATCAAGCCGCGCGCCCCTGCGGTTGAGAGGGCATGCTTGCGAAATGCGCTCTCGACCTGGATCAGACCGAGCACCATTTGCGGGTCGAGCGCTGCGCGTTTGGCTTCGTAATGTACAGTGACGAGAAATTCCTCGCGCTGGCGGCGGTCGGGGAAGCGCCGTTCCAGTTTGCCTGACATCGCGTTTAGCCAGGCACGCGCTTCGCCAACGGTGTCAAACGCCAGAAACGGCACCGTCTGATCGCTGATCGCCGAGTGCAGCGCCGCGCGGACGCTGGCCGACAGCGGTTCGTATTTCTGGTTGCCGGCGTGTGCCGGCGCAACGCATAGGGCCAGCAGTATTGCGATCAGCCGCCACATACACGGTTGTGTATCGCCGCCGCCGCACCCTCGAGCGGAATCGCTTCTGCAGCTTTTTCGCGCCGGCCCTGATATTCAAGCTGGTTTTGTTTCAATCCGCGGTCGCCGATGACCACGCGGTGTGGAATGCCGGTGAGTTCCATATCAGCAAACATCACGCCGGGCCGCTCGTCGCGGTCGTCGAGCAGCACGTCGAGGCCGAGGGCGGTCAATTCATCGTGCAATTTTTCGGCGGCGGCACGCACCGCGTCGCTCTTGCCGATGCCGATCGGCACAATAGCGACATCGAAAGGCGCGATCGGGCGCGGCCAGGCGATGCCGCGTTCGTCGTGGTTTTGTTCGATGGCAGCGGCGACGATACGCGTGACGCCAATGCCGTAGCAGCCCATTTCCATCGGCTGCTGGGCGCCTTTTTCATCGAGGTAATGACATTTCAGCGCCGACGAGTATTTGGTGCGCAGCTGGAAGATATGGCCGACTTCGATGCCGCGGCAGAGTTCGAGCACGCCCTTGCCATCCGGGCTGGGGTCACCGTTGACGACGTTGCGAAAATCGGCGATCTGCGCGGGTTCGGGCAGATCACGCCCGAAGTTGACGCCGGTCAGGTGGAAATCCTTTTCATTGGCACCACAGACGAAGTCGTGCATGGCGGCGACACTGCGGTCGGCGACCACCGTTACGCCAGCATCAACTTTAACGGGGCCGATATAGCCGGCTTTGCAATGCAGGGTGTCGAAGATTTCTTTCTCGGTGGCGAAGCGGAACGCGCCGAGCAGCTTCTGGGTTTTGATTTCATTTAAATCGTGGTCGCCGCGCAGCAGCATCAGATGGAAGGCCGCTTCGCCAACGACGATAGCCACCGCTTTGACCATCTTGGTCAACGCAATATTGAGCAGGGTGGCAACGTCTTCGCATTTGGTTTTGCCGGGCGTGGATACTTTTTCCATGGCCGCCACGGCGGCACTGCGCGCCTGTGCTGGTGCCAGTGCTTCGGCGAGTTCTACGTTGGCCGCGAAATCGGAGGATGGGCAAAAGGCGATGGCGTCTTCACCTGAATCGGCCAGCACGTGGAATTCGTGCGAGCCGGTGCCACCAATCGAGCCGGTATCGGCGGCGACGGCGCGGAATTTCAGTCCCAGGCGCGTGAATATGCGCGTGTAGGTGTCGTACATACTTCGGTATTCGCGTTCGAGGTCGGCATAGCTGGCGTGGAACGAATAGCCGTCCTTCATGATGAATTCGCGGCCGCGCATGACGCCAAAACGGGGCCGGCGCTCATCACGAAACTTGCTCTGGATCTGGTAGAAATGCACCGGCAACTGGCGGTAGCTCTTGATTTCATTGCGGGCGATGTCGGTGACCACCTCTTCCGAGGTCGGCTGGATGACAAAGTCGCGATCGTGACGATCTTTGAAGCGCAGCAGTTCAGGGCCATAGGCCTGCCAGCGTCCTGATTCCTGCCACAACTCGGCCGGTTGTACGACTGGCATCGACAGCTCGACGGCGCCCGCGCGATTCATTTCCTCGCGCACGATATTTTCGACTTTGCGCACCACACGCAGGCCCATCGGCATCAGGCTATAGATGCCGCTGCCGAGACGTTTGATCAGGCCGGCGCGGATCATCAGTTTGTGGCTGATCAGTTCCGCTTCGGAGGGCGCTTCTTTAAGCGTCGAAAGAAAAAAATTGGATACGCGCATATCTACCCGAAACCCGCAAAAGTCCTTATTCTACCGAACCACGGCAACCAACCGGAATATTCCCTACCAATGAAGTTCATGCAAAGCTGGCGCGTGCGCAAGGCCGAGACCGATAACGAGTCTGTTTACATCAGCGAAAAATTTGGCGTGCGCAGCCTGCACATCGGCAGTGACACTGTGCAAAGCGCGATGCGCATCTCCAAGCCCAACGAGCTTGAGGTCGTCTATACGCGCAGCATGATGGCGTTTTTGCTGTTCAAGCCCGCGCCGGTCAATGTGCTGATGGTCGGTCTGGGTGGCGGATCGCTGACGAAATTTGTTTATCACTATCTTCCCGAGTCGCGGGTGATGGCGGTCGAGGTCAATGCGCAGGTGGTGGCGATTGCCCGGCAGTTTTTTCTGCTGCCGCCGAATGACGAGCGCTTGAACGTGATGGTCGGCGACGGTGCCGAATATCTGGCGCGCAAGGGTGTGAAGGCTGATGTGCTGGTGGTTGATGGCTATGACGCCGAATCCCAGGTCGAGGCGCTGGCCACCCTGCCTTTTTATCGTGATTGTGCGCGCGTGTTGGGTAAAGATGGCGTGCTGGTCGTCAACCTGTGGGGGGGCGACCGTAACTTTAATGCCTGCGTGGATCGCTTGCGCAGCGCCTTTGAGGGACGCGTGTTGTGCCTGCCGGCGGGCAAGCCGGGCAATATCGCCGCCTTCGCCTTCAAGCAGGGTCAGGGCAATCCACAATGGGAAGAGCTCGCCCGTCGGGCCAAGGCGCTGACCCCGCATTTCGGGCTGACTTTCGGCCGTTTTGTCGAGGAATTCAAGGTCATGAATGAGCATACCGACGAGGCGCTGTTGATCTAACGCAAAGGCGGCTTTCCAAGTGGCTTGAACTGTGAAAAAATTTGGCCAACCATATAGATTCAAGGGTGATTCACATGATTGATCGTGACGGATATCGCCCCAACGTTGGAATTATCATTTGCAACCGGAAAAATGAGGTTTTCTGGGGCAAGCGGGTCAGGCAGCATGCATGGCAGTTTCCACAGGGTGGTATCGATGCGGGCGAAACGCCCGAGACGGCCATGTATCGCGAGTTGCACGAAGAGGTCGGCTTGCGGCCGCATCACGTGGAGATTCTCGGCCGGACCCGCGACTGGTTGCGCTATGACGTGCCGGAGCAATGGTTACGGCGGGACTGGCGGGGAAATTATCGCGGGCAAAAACAGATCTGGTTTTTACTGCGTCTGGTCGGGCGTGATACGGACGTGCAATTGCGCGCTTCGGAGAAACCCGAGTTTGATGCCTGGCGTTGGAACGAATATTGGGTGCCGCTCGATTCGGTGGTCCAGTTCAAGCGCGAGGTTTATCAGCTGGCGCTCAGCGAACTCGCGCGGTTTTTGCGCCGCCCCTCTGCGGAGAAGGACGGGCGCGCTGAGGTAGTTCGTTAGGTTACCGGAAGTGCGTTGACACCTTATGGGTGGCGTCTTAAACTCAAAATACAAATTAGATTTAGTCTAATTTTTTGCCCAAGACCGGCGGGCTTGAAGTAGAGCCGGTTAGCGGGGCGGTTCGGCCACGTATCGTTCCTGACAGTCAGCTGTTAACAGAGGAGAACACAATGCAGCTCAAAGGCTCACAAACCGAGGGCAACCTCAAAGCCGCATTTGCCGGCGAATCGCAGGCAAACCGCCGTTATCTTTATTTCGCAGCCAAAGCCGACGTTGAAGGCCAGAACGATGTCGCCGCAGTATTCCGTTCGACGGCCGAGGGTGAAACCGGCCACGCGCACGGTCACCTCGAATACCTTGAAGTGGTGGGTGACCCTGCGACCGGTCTGCCGATCGGTAGCTCGCGCAATAACCTGAAAGCCGCTATCGCCGGTGAAACCCATGAATACACGGATATGTATCCGGGCATGGCGAAGACCGCGCGTAGCGAAGGCTTTGAGGAGATTGCCGACTGGTTTGAGACGCTCGCCAAGGCAGAGCGCTCACACGCCAACCGTTTCCAGAAGTCACTCGACGCACTGGCTGACTAGTATTGCGCAAGTCGCGAGGGGTGAAGGCGGGGCATCAGTTCCGGCTTCACCCCTTGTTTTTTTAACTGTTGTTTCCATAGCGAGTCGCTCCCAACCATGACCGCACGCGAAGGCAGTCTTGAAGCCCCGACCCGGCACCCGCTGGATTGGAAGTCGCCGGACTTTTACAACGAAGACAAGTTGCATGCCGAAATGGAGCGGGTCTTTGACATCTGCCATGGTTGCCGGCGTTGCGTCAGTTTGTGCGGATCATTTCCGACCCTGTTTGACCTGATTGACGAAGGCAAGACCGGAGAACTCGACGGCGTCGACAAGAAAGATTTTTCCAAAGTCGTCGACCAGTGCTATTTGTGCGACGTCTGTTATCTGACGAAGTGTCCATATGTGCCCCCGCACGCATGGAATCTGGATTTCCCCCATTTGATGCTGCGTGCCAAGGCGGTTAAATATCGCAAGGGTGAGTCGCGCTTGCGCGACAAGCTGATGTCTGAAACCGATGCGCTGGGCAAGCTTGCATCGATCCCGGTGGTGGTCAAGTTTGTCAACGCGGCAAACCACTCAGCGCCGGGCCGCGCTTTGATGGAAAAAACCCTGGGTGTTGATGCCAAGGCGTGGATTCCTTCCTATTCATCGCCGACCTTTCGTAGCTCGGCGGGAGAGAGCGCCAGCGTGGCGGTGTCTTCCGGCACCCGCGCACCGGGGAAGGTGGCGATCTTTTCAACCTGCTATATCAATTACAACGAACCGGGCATCGGTCATGATTTGACCAAGGTTCTCGATCACAATGAAATCCCCTGGACGCTTGCGCACAAGGAAGCCTGCTGCGGCATGCCCAAGCTCGAGTTGGGCGATCTCGAAGGCGTGGCCGCGCTGAAGGAAAAAAATATCCCGCCGCTGGCGAAGCTGGCGCGTGAGGGGTACGCGATCATCACGCCGATTCCGTCGTGCACGCTGATGTTCAAGCAGGAACTGCCGTTGATGTTCCCCGAAGATGCCGATGTGCAGGCGGTACGCGCAGCCATGTACGATCCGTTTGAATACTTGATGTTGCGGCACAAGGACGGACTGCTGAAAATCGATTTCAAAAACGACCTGGGCAAGGTTTCGTACCACATCGCCTGTCATTTGCGGGTGCAGAACATGGGGCAAAAGACCCGTGATGTGCTGCAGCTGGCGGCGAAGGAAAAACTCAATACCATTGAGCGCTGCTCCGGGCATTCCGGCAGCTGGGGTTGCAAGAAGGAATTTCACGCGATGGCGATGAAAATCGGCCGTCCGGTGTTTCGTGCTGCTGGCGAACATCCGGCCGGCGGTGAGGCCGACTGGGTGGCATCGGATTGCCAGCTGGCCGGTCGTCATATCGAACAAGGTTTGCAGGAGAGTGGCAAGACGGCGGCGCAGCTCGCGCATCCCTTGACCCTGTTGCGCACCGCTTATGGATTGTGAGACCGAGATGAACAAACTTCAGGCTGGTGATTTGATGACGCTGGAAGCCTATGCCAAGGCGCGCCCGGAAATGCGGCAGCGTGTGATTGCGCACAAGAAGGACCGTACCGTGGCACTGGGCGAACACATCACGCTCTTGTTTGAGGATGATCTCACCGTGCGTTACCAGGTGCAGGAAATGCTGCGTGTCGAACGGATCTTCGAGGAGGATGGCATACGCGACGAACTCGATGCCTACAATCCTCTGATTCCCGACGGTAGCAACTGGAAGGCTACGTTGCTAATCGAATATCCGGATGTGGAAGAACGACGGGTTATGCTGGCTCGCCTTAAAGGGGTCGAGGACCGGGTCTGGGTGCAGGTCGAGGCGCATGAGCGGGTCAGTGCGATTGCAGACGAGGATCTGGAGCGCGAGAACGACGAGAAGACCTCGTCAGTGCACTTTTTGCGTTTTGAATTGACGCCTCTGATGAAGACGGCGCTGGCCGGCGGTGCGCGTCTGGCAATGGGCGTTGATCACGCCGACTATTCCGTGGGTATCGAGATCCCGCCAGAGTCCCGTACGGCGTTGTTGAGAGATCTTGCGCTGTAGCGTTCAGGTTTTTCTGTAACGTGGCCCGCAGAGGGCATTAGGCATGACGACTGGTAACGTTAACGAGGGCTACAGCACGACAAGATTGTCGCGGTGTATCAGTTCTGGTTCGTCAACATAGCCCAGTTTCTTCTCGATTTCAGAAGACGGAGTGCAGACGATGCGGCGCGCTTCGCTAGCACTGTAATTGACCAAGCCGCGGGCGATCTCGCAACCCGATTCATCGCAGCAGCCGACAACTTCGCCGCGTTCAAATTCCCCATTTACCGCAATCACCCCGATCGGCAGCAGGCTGCTTTGCATGTCACGCAGCGCCTTGATGGCTCCCGCATCCAGCGTCAGGCGGCCACGCATCTGCAGATGATCTGCCATCCACTGCTGGCGAGCGGCGAGCGGCGGCGTGGCGGCACGCAGTAGCGTGCCGACGTGTTCGCCATCAACCAAGCGAACCAATACGTTTTCTTCGTGACCCGAGGCGATGACGGTGTGTGCGCCGCTGCGAGCGGCGCGTTTTGCCGCGATGACTTTGGTCAGCATGCCGCCCAATCCGATATCGCTGCCCGCGCCGCCGGCCATTTGTTCGAGTTCCGGGCTGCCGGCGACTGCATCACGGATCAGGGTTGCATCGGGCGTCTTGCGCGGATCCGCTGAATAGAGACCGCTTTGGTCGGTGAGGATGATCAGCGCATCGGCTTCGACCAGATTGGTTACCAGAGCACCGAGGGTGTCGTTGTCACCGAAACGGATTTCGTCGGTCGCCACCGTGTCGTTTTCATTGATGATCGGCACCACACCCAGTTCGAGCAGAGTACGCAGGGTTGTGCGTGCATTGATATAGCGTTTGCGGTCGGCGAGGTCTTCGTGCGTGAGCAGCACTTGCGAGGTGAGCAGTCCGTGTTGTCTGAAACGTGATTCGTAGGCTTCGATCAGACCCATCTGGCCCACTGCCGCAGCCGCCTGCAGTTCATGCACAGCGCTCGGTCTTTTTTTCCAGCCCAGACGTTGCATGCCTTCGGCGATAGCGCCGCTGGAGACCAGAATGACCTCGCGTCCGCGCTTGCGTAGCTCGGCGATTTGAATCACCCAGCGGGTGAGCGCGGCGTGATCAAGGCCCTGGCCGCTATTGGTGACCAGGCTGCTGCCGACTTTGACGATCAGGCGTTTGGCGTGTGCCAGTTCAGAGGACATGGGGGGCGGGAATTGAGTTTTACTGTTCAGTTTTCCGCAGTGGGCTCGGCCGCCGAATCCACTGTTTGCTGTAAATGTTCCATGATCGCAAAGGTCAGCTCTCGGCAACCTTTGCCGTCGATTGCGGAGATGATAAAGCTTTTACCCTGCCAGCCAAAATCCGCGATGAACTGTTTCGCACGTTCAGCGCCTTCAGCTGGCTCGAGCAGGTCAACCTTGTTCAGCACCAGCCAGCGCGGTTTGTCATGCAGCGCTTGATCGTATTTCTGCAGCTCGTTGATGATCGCCCGCGCTTCTTCAACCGGATTCGTACTCGGATCATACGGCGCAAGGTCGACGATATGCAGCAGCAAGCGTGTGCGTGCGAGGTGACGCAGGAACTGATGGCCAAGCCCTGCACCTTCCGCGGCGCCTTCGATCAGGCCAGGGATATCGGCGATAACAAAACTGCGGTTGTCATCGACACGCACCATGCCCAGGTTCGGGTGCAGGGTTGTGAACGGATAATCAGCAACCTTCGGTTTTGCCGCCGACACCGCGCGGATAAACGTCGATTTGCCTGCATTCGGCATGCCGAGCAGGCCGACATCGGCGAGCACTTTCAATTCGAGCTTGAGGCGGCGCGAATCGCCTTCCCCGCCGCGGGTGAATTGCCGCGGTGCACGGTTGGTGCTTGATTTGAAATTCAGATTGCCACGACCGCCATCGCCGCCTTTAGCGAGCAATTCAACTTGGTCATGTGTGGCAAGATCGGCCACCGGTTCTCCGGTTTCTGCATCGGTGACGACGGTGCCGACCGGTACCCGCAGGATGACGTCCTCAGCAGAGCGGCCGTTGCAGTCGGCGCCGCGACCCGGCTCACCGTTTTTGGCGCGATGGATACGCTTAAAGCGGTAATCGACGAGGGTGTTGATGTTGCGATCGGCCTGCGCAAAGATACTGCCGCCGCGACCACCGTCGCCGCCATCAGGTCCACCGCGGGGTACAAATTTTTCGCGGCGGAACGATGCCGAGCCGTCGCCCCCCTTGCCGGCGTGGGTTTCGATGTTCGCTTCGTCGATAAATTTCATGGTGACCCGTTTAAGGCGTTTATAGGCGGCTTGTTAAGGCGGGAGCGGCTTCGATGAATGAAACACGTTCGGTACGATTGAATCCACTCTCGATACAGTGCATTCCTTAAACAAAAAAGGCTCTGTCGCATGACAGAGCCTTTATCTCCGACAGCTTGCGGTGCCTAGGCCGGCACAACGCTGACGGTTCTTTTGCGGGCAGCGCCCTTAATCGAGAACAATACCTTGCCTGGAGCAGTTGCAAACAGCGTGTGATCCTTGCCCATGCCGACATTGAGGCCGGCGTGGAACTGGGTGCCGCGCTGACGCACGATGATGTTGCCGGGAATGATGGCTTCGCCGCCGTAGACCTTGACGCCGAGGCGTTTTGATTCCGAGTCGCGACCGTTGCGTGAACTGCCGCCTGCTTTTTTGTGTGCCATTTGTGAACTCCTGAGTGCTAGGCGGCGATGCCGAGGATTTCGATCTCGGTGTAATTCTGCCGGTGTCCCTGCGATTTACGGTAATGTTTGCGGCGGCGCATTTTGAAAATATGCACCTTGTCGCCACGGCCGTGAGAAATGACTTTTGCCTTGACCGAAACGCCGGTCAGGGTCGGTGTGCCGAGGGTGACGTTGTCGCCATCTGCAACCATCAAAACTTCATCCAGCACGATTTCGCTGCCGACTTCGGCCACGACTGATTCAATTTTAAGTTTTTCGCCCGATGCCACACGATACTGTTTGCCACCGGCTTTGATCACTGCATACATGTTTTTAACCTCATGTCCGGTCAAGTGCCGGAACTGGAAAGCCGCGCATTATACCCAAGTGCGAATTTTGAGTCAAAACGGAGTAAAATAAGGGACTTCGGCAACCCTTCAACTTTGCACTCAGGCATCACCGCGGCCTATTTTATGCGGTTTTGGCCTCCAACACCGATGTCCATCCCGATTTTAGGTGATTTTCTTGCCGCCGACCTTTTGGCCGTTGATGCCGTGATTCGGCAGCGGCTCAATTCGGACGTGGTTTTGGTACGCACGGTCGCTGAGCACATTATTGCCGGTGGCGGCAAGCGCCTGCGCCCGATACTGGTGATTTTATCGGCCGGTGCCCTCGGCTACAGTGGCAAACATCACTATCAGCTGGCGGCAGTTGTTGAATTTATCCATACAGCCACTTTGCTGCATGACGATGTGGTGGATGCTTCCGATCTGCGGCGCGGGCAGGCTACTGCCAACGCGCTTTTCGGTAACGCCGCCAGCGTGTTGGTCGGTGATTTCGTCTACTCGCGCGCTTTTCAGATGATGGTTGAGACCGGCAGTATGCGCGTGATGGAAGTGCTGGCCGGGGCCACCAACGTCATTGCCGAAGGCGAGGTTCTGCAGTTGATGAACTGTCATGACCCGGATATCGACGAAAAGAATTATCTGCAGGTGATCCGTTATAAAACGGCCAAGCTGTTTGAGGCGGCGACGCGCATCGGCGCGATTCTTGGCGGTGCCGGCGATGCCGAAGAAGCTGCGATGGCGAGCTACGGCATGCATCTGGGTACTGCATTTCAGTTGATTGATGACGTGCTTGATTATTCAGGTGACCATAGCAAGACTGGGAAGAACGTGGGTGATGATCTGGCGGAAGGCAAACCCACGCTGCCGCTGTTACACGTGATTAAACACGGTAACGCTGAAGAGCAGGCACTGGTGCGCGGTGCCATCGAGCAGGGCGGGCTTGATGATTTGCCGCGGGTCATGGCCGCTATTGAGCGCACCGGAGCGCTGGCTTACACGCGTCGCCAGGCGGAAGCGGAATCACGGGCGGCCAAAGAAGCGCTGAATAAACTTCCTGATTCTAATCATCGCAATTATTTGCTACAATTGACCGAATTCGCGGTAACGCGAAATTTCTGATTGAGCGCCGCTGCAAGCAAGACAAGATTGGCGGAACGCTTTCTTCAATCGACCTGAATCGGGGTGTAGCTCAGCCTGGTAGAGTACTGCGTTCGGGACGCAGGAGTCGGAGGTTCGAATCCTCTCACCCCGACCATTCAGGTCGAACCATTCAAAAAGATTGCAGGGCCGCGCCGGTGGCTGGTCGTCGCATGGCGTCTTGCGAACCTTCTGGCTCGACGCTATCGGATATCCGGCGCACACTTACGTCTGCGTCGATATTGTGGACGGTCATCAAGCGGAGTGGAGTGTGTCCAAACTGATCATGCTGATTGCGGTTTTTGCAACCGCATGGTGGCTGCTGAAACGTTATCTGCGCGGCTTGCGCGAGGATGCGCCGCCGCCAGTTGTGCCACCCGAGGACATGGTGTGTTGCGCGCGTTGCGGTATACATTTACCCCGCAGTGAAAGCGTGCTCCGCGACGACCGGCATTTTTGCGGTGCGGAGCATGCGCGCCGCGATGAGTGAAGCGATGAGTTTGATGGGCGCACGCCGGGATGGTGACGAGGCGCAGCGACCTAGCCTAGCCGCACCTGACGAGTGGCTGGCTTCTGATGCCTATTGGCGTTCCCTGTTCTTCTTTAACGCGTATCGACTCGTCGTCGCGGTGGTGCTGCTCGCCGCATTCCTGATATTTGGCGACCGTCTTGCGTTTGGCTCCTCCAATAACGCGCTCTATCTTTATTTCAGTGCCGGCTATGTGGTTTTGAGTGCGGTGTGGTTTGCGCTGATTGCATCGCGCCAGCATTTTCACTGGCAGCTTGGGCTGGAGGTTGGTGCTGATATTCTGATCATTGCCGTGCTGATGTACTCGAGCGGCGGCATTGCGAGTGGCCTCGGGCTGCTGCTGCTGTCTGCGCTCGCGGCGGCCGGCTTGATCAGCCGAGGGCGACTGACGCTTTTTTATGCGGCGATGGGCAGTATCGCCGTGCTAATCGAGCAAACCGCCGAAGTGCTTGAATATTCCGCGCCGGTTACGCAGTATGTCCAGGCCGGTTTTCTCAGCATTGGTTATTTTGCCACCGCTTGGGTGGCGCATACCCTGGCGAAATATCTGGTGGCTACCGAACAACTTGCCGCACAGCGCGAAATCGACCTGGCCAGCATGGAGGAGGTCAGCCAGCTGGTGATTCAGGATATGGACGACGGCGTTCTGGTGGTCGACGAGCAGGGCGTGATCCGGCAATACAATGCGCGGGCTGAGGAAATGCTGGGGACATTGCGCAGGCAGCGTCGCAGCCGCCTGCTTAAGGATTACTCGCCGTTACTCGCCGATCAGCTCGAAAAATGGCGGAATAATATCGCGGACCAATTTAATCAGGATCGCGCGATTGTCCGCCACGAAACCGTCAGCGCACGTTTCGTACCGGTGGGGGTAAGTCGCAGGCTGGGGGCGGTTATATTTCTTGAGGATCTCACGCGGCTTGAGACGCAGGCCCGGCAAATGAAGCTGGCGGCGCTGGGCCGACTGACCGCCAATATCGCTCACGAAATTCGCAATCCGCTGTCGTCGATCAGTCATGCCACGGAACTTCTGCAGGAGGAGCCTTCCGTTAACGAAACGGTCGGGCGCCTGCTGGCAATCATTCATGACAACACGCAGCGTCTCGACCGCATGATTAACGATGTGCTCAAACTCAACCGGAGCGACCGCGCCCATCGTGAGATTTTTTCGCTGGGTGATTTTCTGATGTCTTTTATCGAGCAGTTTTGTCAGATCGAGAAGTTGCCGAAGGACGTGATGACGCTGGAATTGGCGGCCAGTCCGAATATCGCCTTCGATCAGAGTCATCTAAATCAGATCATGTGGAATTTATGCCGGAATGCCGTGCGGCATTGCCGGCGTGAAAAGGGCAGCATTCGTATTGCTGTTGACCTGATCGGTTCCGGAGATATTGTAAAATTAGACGTCGTCGATGACGGTCCGGGCGTGCCGACAACGTTGCGTAACCAGCTCTTTGAGCCTTTTTTTACGACGGTGAGTAATGGCACAGGGCTCGGCCTTTATATTGCACGGGAAGTGTGCGCAGCCAATGATGCAACCCTTGATTTTATTGAAACGCCTCGCGGTGCCCAGTTCACCGTGCAGTGTCGCGGGTCCTAGAAAAATATGAGCAGGGTTTTGATCGTCGATGACGAGGCGGACATCCGGGAATTGCTCGGCATGACACTCGGACGCATGGGGCTTGAGTGCGACTGTGCGGCCAATGAGTTTGAGGCCGTGCAGTTGCTGCAAAAAAACACGTATGAGTTGTGTCTGACCGACATGCGCCTGCCCGATGGCGACGGGTTGCACCTGCTTGAGCATGTCAATGCACAGTTTGGCTCCATCCCGGTTGCGGTGATCACGGCCTATGGCAGCACCGAAAATGCGGTGGCGGCGCTCAAGGCGGGGGCGTTTGATTATCTGTCCAAGCCGGTGTCACTTAATCAATTGCGGTCGCTGGTCCGTTCGGCGTTGAAATTGTCGGCACCGAATTCCGCTCGCAAGAGCGATGAACAGCCGCCCGTCGCGCTGCCCGTCTTGGTTGGCGACTCAGCCGTCATGCAGCAGACACGACAGATGATCGAGCGCCTCTCGCGCAGTCAGGCGCCTGTGCATGTTAGTGGTGAATCGGGGTGTGGCAAGGAACTCGCAGCGCGGCTGATACACATGACCGGTTCGCGGCGCGACGCGCCGTTTGTGCCTGTTAATTGCGGTGCCATTCCGGAAAATCTCATGGAAAGCGAGTTTTTCGGTTATCGCAAGGGCGCTTTTACCGGTGCCGAGCAGGACAAGGAAGGCTTTTTTCAGGCCGCCAATGGCGGCACGTTGTTTCTTGACGAAGTGGCGGATCTGCCGATCCAGATGCAGGTCAAGTTGCTGCGCGCGATCCAGGAAAAGAAGGTGCGCAAGGTCGGTGCCACTGGCGAGGAAAATGTTGATGTGCGTATCATCAGCGCCACGCATCACCATCTTGGTGATGCGGTGCGTGATGGCAAATTCAGGCAGGACCTCTATTACCGCTTGAACGTGATTGAATTACGGATGCCTTCTTTGCGCGAGATGCCGGAGGATATCGGCTTGCTCGCACGGGATATCTTGCGACGCAATGCCGGCGGCGAAGGCGTAGCTCTGGCACCGGAGGCGCTCGATGCACTGGCGGCCTATTCATTCCCGGGCAATGTGCGGGAGCTTGAAAATATTCTCGAGCGGGCGCTCGCCTTGAGCGCTGGTAAGAGGATTGATGTGGAGGCGCTACAGTTGCCGGTGCCAATACGACGCAGCGATGCGCCTCCTGCAGCGGGGCTCGCCGGCCTGCCTCTGCAGGAGCATCTCGATCAGGTCGAAAAAACAGCCATCCTTGAGGCGCTCGACAAGACACGTTTCAATCGAACCGCCGCGGCCAAGTTGCTGGGCATTACTTTCCGTGCCCTGCGCTATCGGATGGAAAGGCTGGGCATCAATTAACGATCGACGGGCAGTTCTGCCGGTTGCAGTCTGTGCCGCGAGATTTTGGATCCTATGAGATTTTCCATTGATGGGGCGGGTGAGGCGGCTGGTGTAACGCGAATGGCCTCGCCCAATTGCGATGAGCGCGAGGGGACGGAAGCCGTTTCTTTGCTGGTGGTGCATAACATCAGTCTGCCGCCGGGCGAATTCGGTGGCGATGCCGTCATCGCTTTATTTACCAATACGCTTGATATCGCCGCCCATCCCTATTACGCGCAACTGGCTGGCCTTAAGGTCTCGGCGCACTTTCTGATTCGCCGTGACGGCGCTGTGATCCAGTTTGTATCGACCGCCCAGCGTGCCTGGCACGCCGGAGTGTCGGTCTGGCGGGGGCGCCGCCGTTGCAATGATTTTTCCGTCGGCGTTGAGCTGGAGGGGGCGGATGATTGCGCGTTTGACGATGCGCAATACACCGCGCTGGCGGATTTGACCCAGGCCTTGCGCGTCCGTTATCCGATTGCCGATATTGTCGGGCACGCCGACATTGCGCCGGGGCGCAAGACCGATCCCGGACCGTTTTTCGATTGGCCGCGCTACCGGCGCCTTGCCGGCTTTTAAAACGCGCCTTGTTCTGCGGTGGACCGCGGCATCGGGGTGCCGGGGTTCTCTTGGACGAGGTCGTACTCCGTCGGTTGTGGCATGGCCCGTGTCCTGCGTTGGCGATGGCCGCTCTGATTGCCTGCCCGGCGGCGTCTTTTCTGCGCCAAAACACAGCTTTTTTAAGCAGACTTTTCCTTTTTGTAACAAATAAATCCGCGCCCTTTTGCAAACGCGCCTGAGACTTTAAAAAAAGTTTCAAAAGCTATTGCACGGAAAATATCGCGCCACTAGAATTGGTGCAGCTTTGCCCCCAAAGCACAAGATGTAGTGGTGGCCGGTCCGATGCTGGGAGAGGTGTCGTGCGGCAAAAAAAACATAAAGAAATGAAAGATTAAGGAGATTTTCCATGCAGGTTTCCAACCAAACCGCCGCCGCCGCATCCGCCGCCCAGTTTGTTGTCGATGAGCCGGCTGAAGTCAGTGCCGCACGCTACAGTGAATACAAGATCATCCGTCGCAATGGCGCGGTGGTCGGCTTTGAGCCGTCGAAAATCGCTATCGCAGTGACCAAGGCATTTCTCGCCGTCAACGGCGGACAAGGCGCAGCGTCTGCGCGCATCCGCGAGCTGGTCGCGCGATTGACGGAAACGGTGGTCTCGGCGCTGATGCGTCGGCAGCCTAATGGCGGCACTTTTCACATCGAGGATATTCAGGATCAAGTCGAACTTGCGCTGATGCGTTCGGGGGAGCACGAGGTGGCTCGCGCCTATGTGTTGTATCGCGAGCAGCGCACCCAGGAGCGCGCCAGACAGCGCGAAACCCAGGCGCAAACGACGATCCCGCATCCCGTCATTAATGTGACCGAGAACGGCAAGACGCGTCCTCTTGATATGGTGCGTCTGACCGTGCTGGTGCGTGAGGCCTGTGAGGATCTCGGGCAGGCCGTCGACCCGGAGAAAATCCTGCAGGCGACACTCAAGGATATTTACGAGGGCATTCCGGTTGATGAAGTGCGCAAATCACTGATCCTGTCGTCGCGTGCCTTGATCGAAAAAGATCCGGCCTATAGCTATGTGACGGCGCGCCTGCTGCTCAATACGCTGCGCCTGGAAACGGTTGGCGAAGAAGTGACGCAGGCGGAAATGAAAACCCGCTACGTGGATGTTTTTCCGAAGCTGATCCAGCGCGGCATCGAGGCCGAGCTGCTCGACGAGCGTATTGCTTCGTTTGATTTGCAGAAGTTGGGCGCGGCGCTCGACGCGCGGCGCGATTTCCAGTTTGGCTACCTTGGCCTGCAGATCCTCTACGATCGTTACTTCCTGCATGTGCGCGGCGAACGTATCGAGCTGCCGCAAACCTTCTTTATGCGCGTTGCCATGGGTCTTGCCCTGAATGAGCCGGAGTCGCAGCGCGAAGCGCGCGCCATCGAGTTCTACAATGTACTCTCGACATTCGATGTCATGAGCTCGACGCCGACACTGTTCAACTCGGCAACCCGCCGTTCGCAGCTGGCCAGTTGCTATCTGACGACGGTGGCCGACGATCTCGACGGTATTTACGAGGCGATCAAAGAAAACGCGATGCTGCAGAAATACGCCGGCGGCATCGGCAACGACTGGACGCCGGTGCGCGCGCTGGGCGCCCACATCAAGGGCACCAATGGCAAATCGCAGGGTGTGGTGCCGTTCCTGAAAGTGGTTAACGACACCGCGGTGGCGGTGAATCAGGGTGGCAAGCGCAAGGGCGCGGTCTGCTCCTACCTGGAAACCTGGCACCTCGACATTGAGGAATTCCTCGAGCTGCGCAAGAACACCGGCGACGACCGCCGTCGTACCCATGACATGAATACGGCGAACTGGATTCCCGACCTGTTCATGAAGCGCGTGATGAATAACGGCGAATGGACGCTGTTCTCGCCTTCCGACGTGCCGGACTTGCACGAGAAGTTTGGCCGTGCTTTTGAGACCGCTTATGTCGGATACGAAGAGAAAGCCGCCAAAGGCGCGATGCCGCTGTTCAAGAAAGTGCCGGCTGCCCAACTCTGGCGCAAGATGCTGACGATGTTGTTTGAGACGGGGCACCCCTGGATTACCTTCAAGGATCCATGCAACATCCGCTCGCCGCAAAACCACGTGGGTGTCGTGCACAGCTCGAACCTGTGCACCGAAATCACGCTGAACACCAATGAAGACGAGATCGCGGTGTGTAACCTGGCCTCGGTCAATATGCCGGCGCACCTCGATACCGCCACCGGTCAGCTCGACATGGAAAAGCTGAAGCGCACGATCGGCACCGCCATGCGCATGCTCGACAACGTCATCGACCTCAATTACTACTCGGTGAACAAGGCGCGCAACTCGAACTTCAAACACCGCCCGGTTGGTCTTGGCATCATGGGGTTCCAGGACTGCCTGCACATGCTGCGCATTCCGTATGCATCGAAAGAAGCGATCGAATTTTCAGATCGCTCGATGGAAGCCATCGCCTACTGTGCCTACTGGGCGTCAACCAACGTCGCCGAAGAGCGCGGCCCGTATGCCACGTTCAAAGGTTCGCTGTGGGATCGCGGTATTTTCCCGCACGAGTCGTTGAAGTTGCTCGCCGAGGAGCGCGGTGGTTTTGTTGAAACCGATATGTCCTCGACCATGGACTGGGAGGCCTTGCGCGCGCGTATCCATCAGGTTGGCATGCGTAACTCGAACTGTATCGCGATCGCGCCGACGGCCACCATTGCCAACATTACCGGTCTCTCGCAGTGTATCGAGCCGACTTATCAGAATCTTTACGTTAAATCGAACCTCTCCGGTGAGTTCACCATCACCAATGAGTTTCTGGTTAACGATCTCAAACGGCTCAATTTGTGGGACGAAGTGATGATCTCGGATCTCAAGTATTTTGATGGTTCGCTGGCGAAGATCGATCGTATGCCCGCCGAGATACGCAGTCTCTATGCCACCGCGTTTGAGATGGACCCGTCCTGGCTGGTGGAGTGTGCATCACGGCGCCAGAAGTGGATTGATCAGTCGCAGTCGCTCAATATTTATATGGCGGGTGCCTCGGGCAAGAAACTCGACGAGACCTATAAGCTGGCGTGGTTGCGTGGCCTGAAGACCACGTATTACCTGCGCACCATGGGGGCTACGCATGCCGAGAAATCCACCGTGAAATCGGGTGCGCTGAACGCGGTGCCGAGCGACGGCGGGATCTCCGCGGCACCGGCATCAGACGTGCAGTTTTGTTCAATCGACAACCCGGAGTGCGAGGCCTGCCAGTAAGGGCAGCACCGGAGTTGCGTGTAACTAGAAGTTATGGGGAAAGCGACAGCGTCGAGGCGGCACACCGGGTAACGGAAGACCGCATCGACCGCCGCTTGCAGGGCGTCCGCCAAAAAATCGATAAAGGGGAATCACATGTTGCAATTTGAAGATAGCGCAGAGCAGCGGCACTCGACCGGCGCGCCTGGCCTGCAGGGTCCTGCCGCCGCCATGGCGGGCGCTGAGGCGGCGGTCGAAATGCGCCGCGTCAACGTCGCCGACAAGCGCATCATCAACGGTCAGACCGACGTCAACCAGTTGGTGCCGTTCAAATATAAATGGGCCTGGGAAAAATATCTCTCCGCCTGTGCGAACCACTGGATGCCGCAGGAAATCCAGATGGCGCGCGACATTGCCTTGTGGAAAGACCCGAACGGCCTCACCGAGGACGAGCGCCGCATCATTACCCGCAACCTCGGCTTTTTTGTCACCGCCGACTCACTTGCCGCCAACAATATCGTGCTGGGTACCTACCGCCATATCACGGCGCCCGAGTGCCGCCAGTATTTGCTGCGTCAGGCCTTTGAAGAAGCGATACATACGCACGCCTATCAGTACATCGTCGAAAGTCTGGGGCTGGACGAGGGCGAGGTGTTTAATGCGTATCACGAAATTCCGTCGATCCGGGCCAAGGACGAGTTCCTGATTCCGTTCATCGACACGCTGACCAATCCGATGTTCAAGACCGGCACGCCGGAAACCGACCAGCAGTTGCTGAAGGGGTTGATTGTTTTCTCCTGCGTCATGGAGGGGCTGTTCTTCTACGTCGGCTTCACGCAGATTCTGGCGATGGGCCGGCAGAACAAGATGACGGGCGCGGCCGAGCAGTACCAGTACATCCTGCGCGACGAATCGATGCACTGCAATTTCGGCATCGATCTGGTCAACCAGATCAAGATGGAAAATCCGCATCTGTGGACGGCTGAATTCCGCGAGGAAATGCGCGGCATATTTACCCAGGCTGTTGAGCTTGAGTACCGTTACGCCGAAGACACCATGCCGCGCGGCGTGCTCGGACTCAATGCGCCGATGTTCAAGGAATATCTGCGCTACATCGCCAACCGGCGCTGCCAGCAGATTGGTCTTGATGTGCTCTTCGAGGGCGCGAGCAATCCGTTCCCATGGATGTCGGAAATGATCGACCTCAAG